>JBBDQX010000098.1:0-7481 GCA_040905765.1 Acetobacterales bacterium | reverse complement strand
TCACACCGTCAACGACCTGTCCGCGTTCTTCGATTACATGGTGCTGGAGGCCGGCGGCGAGGTTCAGCCGGACGGCGTCGTGCGCGCGTTCGGCCGCACGCTCCGCGCCGGCGTCTATCCCATCGGCATCGACACGAAGAACGTCATCGAGCTCGCCAGGCGGCACGACAACTCGCCGCAGGAAAAGCGGATGGAGCTCACCCTCAACCATCGCCACCTGATCATCGGGGTCGACCGGCTGGATTACAGCAAGGGGCTGGTAGCCCGCTTCCGCGCCTTCGAAAAGTTGCTGGCATCCGATGCCAGCATCCGCAGCAATGTCACCCTGATGCAGATCGCGCCGCCATCGCGCGGCGACGTACACGATTACGCGGACATCCGCCGCGAGCTCGAGACCACGGCCGGCAATATCAACGGCCGCTTCGCCGATTTCGACTGGGTGCCGATCCGCTACCTCAACAAAAGCTTCGAGCGCGACGAACTGACCTGCTTCTACCGCATGAGCCGGGTCGGTCTGGTGACGCCGCTGCGCGACGGCATGAACCTGGTCGCCAAGGAATTCGTCGCCTCGCAGAGCGAGCGCGACCCCGGCGTACTGGTGCTGTCCCGCTTCGCCGGCGCGGCTCACGAGCTGACCGAGGCGCTGATCGTCAACCCGTATGACGAGGACAGCGTCGCCGACGCGCTGGCGCGCGCGCTGACCATGCGGGTGGGCGAGCGGCGCGAGCGCTGGAAGGCGATGATCGATCGGCTGCTGCGGCACGATGTCCATACCTGGCGCAGCGAGTATCTCGAGGCGCTGCGGCGCCCCGCCCCGGCGGCGTAAGCCGTGCCCGATGGATCCTACGCCCTCGTCGGCGACGTCGGGGGAACCAATGTTCGGTTTGCCCTGCGGAGCCAGCGCGGAACGCTGTCTCGCGTGCGGCTGCTCGCCGCCGCCGACTACCGCGGCCTGGGCGACGCCGCCGAAGCCTATCTTTCCCGCATCGGGCTCGCGGACCGGCCGAAACGGGCGGCACTCGCCGTCGCATCCCCGATCACCGGCGACCGCGTCGCCATGACCAACCGGGCATGGTCGTTCTCGATCGCGGAGCTGAAGCGGCGGCTCGGGCTGTCCGATCTCGCGGTGATCAACGATTTCGTCGCCGTGGCGCTCGCCGTCCCCAACCTGAAGCCGCGGGACATGCTGAAGATCGGGCGCGGCAGGGCGGCCGCGGACATGCCGGTGGCGGTGCTGGGACCGGGAACCGGGCTTGGCGTCTCGCTGCTGGTACCGGATGGCAGACGCTGGCTGCCGGTCGCCACGGAGGGCGGCCATGTCACGGTGCCGGCGGCGGATGCGGCGGACGAGGCGATCATCGCGCCGCTGCGCGAGCGGTTCGGCCACGTATCGGCCGAACGCGTGCTGTCCGGTCCCGGCCTGGTGAATCTATATCTTGCCCTCGCCGCGACGCAGGGAAAGCGGCCCGACGACCTCGACCCGGAGGACATCACAGACCGCGCCCTCGCCGGTCGCGATCCGCTGGCCGCGGCGGCGCTCGAGCGCTTCTGCGCCATGCTCGGCACCGTCGCCGGGGACCTCGCGCTGTCCACCGGCGCGCGCGGCGGCGTCTATGTCGCCGGCGGCATCGTGCCGCGCTTCGGCCGCTACCTGTCGCGCTCCTCCTTCCGCGCCCGATTCGAGGCCAAGGGCCGCTTCCGGCCCTACATGCGCGCCATCCCGACCTGGATCGTCACTACCGAGCTGCCCGCCCTCGACGGGCTGAACCGGCTGTTGGATCAGACCGCGTAGCACCAGCGCGCACCGCTTAAAACGTCGCCTCCGCGCTCATCGCAAGGCGGCCTTCGTGATTGAGCGCCCACAGGCCGGCCGATGCGCCGTCGGCGCCGGGCGCTCCTTCGACCGTGAAATCGTGCGTATCGTAGAGCGGCGAGACGGCGCGCACCGAAAAGGTCTTCAGGGTCGCGTCCGGCTGCTCGCGGCGGAACAGGTCGAGCAGCAGCGTCAGCGTCAGCGGCCCGTGCACCAGCAGGCCGGGATATTTCTCGATGTCGGTCGCGTAGTGGCGGTCGTAATGGATGCGGTGGCTGTTCATGGTGAGCGCCGAGAAGCGGAACAGCAGCACGGCGCTGGGATGGATGGCGCGTCGCCAGACCGCCTTGCCCGGTGCCGGCGGCGGCTCTGGGGGAGGCACGCCGGGCTTCGCCGCCTCGCGGTAGACCACGTCCTGCACTTCCGTGGTGGCGACGCCCGACTCGCCGGATATCTCGTGCCGCAGCCTGAGGAACACGAGCGCGCCGGTCTTGCCGGTCTTGGGCGTCACGGAGTCGATGGTCGAGACCTTGCGGATGCGCTCGCCCACATGGATCGGCCGGTGGAAGGTCGAGCCGGTGCCGGCCCACATGCGGCGCGGCAGGTCGATCGGCGGCAGGAAGCCGCCCCGCTTCGGGTGTCCGTCCTCGGCGGTGTCGCGCAGCTTCACCACCTCGCGGATATAGAACTGGTGCCAGCCCGGCGGGATCGCATCGCCCTCCCGGTAGGGCGGATCGTCGCGGTCGAACGTCGCGGTCAGCGCATCGGCCTGATAGGCGGTAACCAGCGCCTCCGTGACCTCCTGCTTCCCGATCCAGTCGTCGTAGCTTTCCGTCATGCCGCGAACTCCCCACGGATGCTGTCGCTGTGCTCGCCGAGAGCCGGCACCGGGCGAAGCGCAGGTGTCTCGCCGTCGCGACGCGCCGGCGGCGCGACGAGGTTCACCGGCCCGGTCGGGCTCGCCACCTCGGCGCGCCTGAGCGCCGGATGGCCCGACAGGCCGGCCACGTCGTTGACCTCGCCGAATGCGATGGCGGCGGCGCGCAGGCGCTCGATCAGCGCGGCGCGGCCGATCGCGGTGAAGGCGGCGGTGACGATCCCGTCGAGCGCCGGCCGGTTGGCGCAGCGCGCCTCGTTGCTGCAAAAGCGCACGTCCGCCGGCAGGTCCGGCCGCTCCAGCACCTCGGCCGCGAGCCGCGCGAACTCGCGCTCGTTCTGGATCGCGATCAGGATCTCGCCGCCATCCTGCGTCGCATAGGCTCCGTAGGGCGCGATGGACGGGTGATTGAGCCCGACACGCTGCGGCATCCTGCCGCCATAATCCCAGGTGAGCAGCGGCACGCTCATCCAGTCCGCCATGCCGGCGAACAGCGATGTCTCGATGGCGGCGCCCTCGCCCGTGCGCTGGCGCGCCAGCAGCGCCTCCAGCACCGCCATGCAGGCATACATGCCGCATGAGATATCGCACGCCGACACCCCGACCCGGCCGGGACCCTCGGGCCGCCCGGTCACCGAGCACAGACCGCTTTCCGCCTGCACCAGCAGGTCGTAGGCCTTCATGTCGGCATACGGACCCTCCTCGCCATAGCCCGAGATATCGACCGTGATCAGGCGGGGATTGGCGGCCCGCATGGCTTCGGAGCCGAAACCGGCGCGCGCCGCTGCCCCAGGCGCCAGGTTCTGGATGAACACGTCGGCCCTGCCGATGATGCGCTTCAGCAAGGCCGCGTCACCGGCGTCCTTGATGTCGAGCACCAGCGATTCCTTGCCGCGGTTGAGCCACACGAAATAGGCGGATTCGCCGTGTACGACGCTGTCGTAGCCGCGCGCGAAATCGCCCTCGGCGCGCTCTACCTTGATCACCCGCGCCCCGGCATCGGCCAGCCGCGAAGAGCAGAACGGCGCCGCCACCGCCTGCTCCAGCGACACGACGAGAAGGCCGTCGAGCGGGAGGGTCATGGTCGGCGGGTTCTCCCTCTCCGCCCCCGGGGGCGGAGAGAGCCGGGGTGAGGTGGGGGATTCCAGAGAGTCCGATCAGCCATCGCGAAGCGGAGAGAAGCTACCTCACCCTCCCCATCGCTCGCGCGACGGGTCCCCTCCCTCTCCCCCGCTGCGCGGCGGAGAGGGCCAGGATGAGGCGAGGGAGGTCGCGAAAAGGCAAACATGCGCCCTCAATACGACCGCGGCAGGTCGAGCACGTGCTCGGCGAGGTAGGACAGGATCAGGTTGGTCGAGATCGGCGCGATGCGGTAGAGCCGGGTTTCGCGGAACTTGCGCTCGACGTCGAACTCCTCGGCGAAGGCGAAGCCGCCATGCGTCTGCATGCACATGTCGGCCGCCTTCCACGACGCCTCGGCGGCGAGATACTTGGCCATGTTGGCCTCCGCGCCGCAATCGGCGCCCTCCTCGAACAGGGCGGCGGCGCGCCTGACCATGAGGTCGGCGGCCTCCGTCTG
Source organism: Acetobacterales bacterium (assembly GCA_040905765.1). Classification (GTDB taxonomy): domain Bacteria; phylum Pseudomonadota; class Alphaproteobacteria; order JBBDQX01; family JBBDQX01; genus JBBDQX01. Next base: position 3,212 of record JBBDQX010000098.1, on the reverse strand, counting down.
GGCGTAGCTCTCGGCGATCGGGAACTGGATGCCCTGATTCTTGCCGATCGGCCGCCCGAACACCGAGCGTTCGCGCGCGTAATCGGCCGCCCGGGTAATGAACCAGCGCGCATCGCCGATGCATTCGGCGGCGATCAGGATGCGCTCGGCATTCATGCCGGACAGGATGTAGCGGAACCCCTTGCCCTCCTCGCCGACCAGGCTGTCGGCCGAAATGCGGAGATTGTCGAAGAAAATCTCGGTGGTCGCATGATTGATCATCGTGCGGATCGGCTTGATCTCGAGCCCGTTCCCCTGCGCCTGCCGCATGTCGATGATGAAGACCGACAGCCCGTCGGTCCGCTTCGCCACCTGGTCGCGCGGCGTGGTGCGCGCGAGCAGCAGCATCAGGTCGGAATGCTCGGCCCGCGAGGTCCATATCTTCTGGCCGTTGACCAGATACCTGTCATTGCCGTCCTTGACCGCGGTGGTGCGCAGGCTGAGCGTGTCGGTGCCGCTGGTCGGCTCCGTGACGCCGAACGCCTGCAGGCGCAGCGCGCCGGTCGCGATCTTCGGCAGGTAGGCCTGCTTCTGCGCATCGGTGCCGTGCCGCAGCACCGTGCCCATGGTGTACATCTGGGCATGACAGGCGGCGCCGTTGCAGCCGGACTTCTGAATCTCCTCCATGATCGCCGCCGCCGCCGAGATGCCGAGCCCGCTGCCGCCATACTCTTCCGGGATCAGCACCGAGAGATAGCCGGCTTCGGTCAGCGCCTGGACGAACTCGGTCGGGTAGGCGCGATCGCGGTCCTTCTCGCGCCAGTATTCGCCGGGAAACCCGGCGCACAGCCTGGCGACGGCATCGCGGATATCGGCGTAATCGTCCGTGTCGTTGGTCATTCGCCTAAACTACCCGAAAATCCCGGCAAGAAAAGGCGGCCGGGGTGCGTGAGCGCGAAAGACCCTGCTTGACTCGGACGCGCCGGCGCGGAACCCTCGGTACAACAGGCCGGACAGGGACCAACCATGCCGATCATCAACCGCATCGCCGAATTCCATGAGGAGATGACCGCATGGCGCCGGCGCATCCACGCCCATCCCGAGACCGCCTTCGAGGAGCACCAGACCGCCGAGTTCGTCGCCGGGAAGCTGTCCGAGTTCGGCATCGAGATCGAGCGCGGCCTGGCGCGGACCGGGGTCGTCGGCACGTTGCGGGGAAATCATGGCGACGGGCCGGCGATAGGGTTGCGCGCCGACATGGATGCGCTCGATATCGAGGAGAAGGCGGCGCACGACCATGCCTCGACCATTACGGGCAAGATGCACGCCTGCGGCCATGACGGCCACACCACCATGCTGCTCGGGGCCGCGCGCTACCTGGCCGAGACCCGCAATTTCGCCGGCACGGTTCACTTCATCTTCCAGCCGGGCGAGGAACATGCCGGTGGCGGGCGCGAGATGGTCAAGGAAGGGCTGTTCGACAGGTTCCCGGCCGAGACCGTGTGGGGCATGCACAACTTCCCCGGCCAGCCGCTGGGCACGTTCGGCGTCTGCCCCGGCCCGGCCATGGCGGCGGCGGATTCGCTCGACATCTGGCTACGCGGCAAGGGCACGCATGCGGCCTTCCCGCATCTCGGCACCGACGTGATGGTGGCGGCCTCCCATCTGGTCACCGCGCTGCAGACGGTGGCGAGCCGCTCCGTCGACCCGCTGGAAGCGGTGGTCGTCTCGATCACCCAGATCCATGCCGGCGAGACCTACAACATCATCCCCGAGGAGATCGTGCTGCGCGGCACCGTCCGGTCCTTCAAGCCGGAGGTGCAGCAGGCGGCGGAAGCCGGGATCCGGCGCGTCGCCGACGGCGTCGCGGCCGCGTTCGGCGTAACCGCGGAGGTCGGCTATACACAGGGCTATCCGGCGACCGTCAACACCCAGGCCGAATGCGACTATGCGGCCGGGGTGGCCGCCGACGTGGTCGGGCCCGAGAACGTGATGACCGGACTGCCGCCCAAGATGGGCGCCGAGGATTTCTCCTACATGCTCAACGAGCGGCCCGGCTGCTACATCTGGATCGGCAACGGCCCCGGCGTGGACGGCTGCTATCTGCACAACCCCGGCTACGATTTCAACGACGCCGCCCTGCCCATCGGGGCCAGCTACTGGGCGCGGCTGGTCGAGACCCGGCTGGCGAAGCGGTGATGCGACAAGCAGCCTCGTCGTGCCCGGGCTTGACGAGCCTGTCCCGGCCCGGCTCCTGCCGGAGCCGGGAGGCACCTCGTGGAAGCTGGCATGAGATTACCGGGTCAAAGCCCGGCAATGACGAATGAAAACAAAGCCTTCTGACCACCCGAAACGCTGGTCGCCCCAGGCGCTGGCGAACGAGCAGATCGTCTTCGATCATCCGCTGTGGCGGCGGGCGCCGGCGATATCCGCGGCCTCCGGCGTGGCGGCGGGGGTGGCCGTGCTGCTGTTCGCGGACGTGCCGTGGTGGATGCCGCTCCTCGTCTTCGGCGTGGTCGCGTCGGTGCTGTTCCGGCTGCTGCGGCCGCGCTTCCGCCATCCCTCGATCGAGGACGAGATCTGAAGCCGGCCTACTCCGCCGCCTGCCGGCCGGCCTCCACCGAGGCGAGGAAATCGCTGATCAGGCCGAGGAACCGCTCCGGCTTCTCCATCGCGATCTGGTGGCCAATTCCGTCGATCACATGGTGGCGGATTCCGGGATACGCGTCGCCGATCTGCTTCACCAGATCGGCCGGGGCGGAGCGGTCGTCGGAGCCGGCGACGATCATCGCCGGGCAGGCGAGCGGCGTCACGTGATCGAAGATGTGGGCGCGGATCAGGGCCACGAACAGCTTAAGGTGACCCGGCACCTGCACCCTGGCGGCAAACTCGATGGCCTTCTGGATGACCGCCGGGTCGGCGTTCGGCGACAGGGAGTTCGGCGTGCGCGCGCGTGCCACCTCGGCCGCGCCGAGCGTCTCGAAATCCTTCTTCCGCGCGGCGATCGCCTCGTCCTGCGCCTCGCGCGGCATCCGGCCGCTGCCGACCACCGCCTCGGCCATGGTGACGCTCAGCAGCCGTCCGGGGTGCGCCTTGTGAAGCGCGGCGGCCATCACCGTCCCGACCGAATGGCCCACGAGATGCACCCTGTCGAGCCCGAGCGCGTCGAGGAACCGCACGGCCACCGCCGCGTAATCCTCGATCGACGGCTCGTCCTGCGGCATCTCGCTGGA
>JBBDQX010000097.1:0-7491 GCA_040905765.1 Acetobacterales bacterium | reverse complement strand
CCGTCGGCGCATCGCGCCGGCGGCCGTTCTCGTTCGCATGAATGCCCGTTCTCGCCTGTGCCGCCTGCGTGCGCGGCGCTTCCCTTTGCGAGCCGGCGGAGCGACAATTTCCGTTCAGTCCCATGGGAGGGGATATGTCAGCGTCGTCGAAATCGCGTCATCGTCACAACAAGGTCTGGCTGAACGGCGGCATCGTTCCGCCGGAGGAGGCCAACATCAGCCTCTTCACCCAGACCGCGATGCGAGGCGCCAACGTCTATGAGGGCATCCGCGCCTACTGGGACGAGGCCGCCGGGCGGATGAACGTCTGGAAGCTCGACCGGCACATCAAGCGCCTGTTCGAGAGCATGAAGATCATGCACATGACCTCTCCCTACACGGCGGCGGAGTACCGCCAGGCCGTGATCGACTGGCTGCGCGCCAACGACTTCCGGCGCGACGTGCACTTCCGTCTGGTCGTCTATTTCGGCGATGCCGGCACTGGCGGCACCACCGCCTACAAGCCGGAAGACGTGGAGTTCGGCGCCTGGATCGCCGGCGGCGGCGGGCGCAGCGACGGCCAGGTCGACGACGGCATCTCGGTCTGCGTCTCCTCGTGGCGGCGCATCAATGACGATTCGATGCCGGCGCGCGTCAAGGCCGGCGCCAACTACCAGAACAGCCGGCTGGCCGGGATCGAGGCGGCGGAGCGCGGCTTCGACGACGCCCTGCTGCTGACCCGCGAGGCGAAGCTGGCCGAGTCCACCGGCGCCGGGGTCATGCTGGTGCGCGACGGCGAACTGATTACCCCGCCGGTCACCGCCGGCATCCTCGAGAGCATCACCCGCGCCTTCCTGCTCGACATCTGGCGCCGACGCAGCAACCGGCCGGGGGTGGAACGCGACGTAGACCGTACCGAGCTCTACGTCGCCGACGAGATTTTCCTCTGCGGCACCGGCAAGGAGGTGACGCCGGTGGTCGCCGTCGACGGCATGCCGGTCGGCGACGGCAAGCCCGGCCCCGTCACGCGCGAGCTGCAGGCGGCCCTGTGGGCCGCGGCGCGCGGCGAGGACCCTGCCTGGGCCGGCGAACTCACCCCCGTCTGATCCGCACGCGCCGTCCTTGCGTAGACACCTCCGGTCGACCGCAGTTTGTATCCGGGCGCCCGGCTGGTTTATGGTCCGTCCGTTCGACGGAGGGGCCCTGTGGGACGATGAGCTTGACGCCGACATATGCCCGACGTGCGGCAAGGCTCGCCGGCCCCGCAAGGGTGCCGGACGCCTGCTGCTTTGGCCGCCACTCGGGCATTCGACGGAGAAGATCCGGTCGTTGCTCGGCAAGAAGGGCTACCCGGTCGAAGCCATCGAGGACGGTCGCTGCATCGGTCTCGACGTGGAGGCGGGGGAGATCGACCGGCTCTGCATTTACCTCAACGGCGCGCTCACCGGGCTGGAAACTGTCGATACCAACGCGCTGTTCCTGGAGAGTCGCACGGTGCCGGACTTCGGTGACATCGCCGACGTCCGGCCGCTCAACCGCTTCATCGCCTTCAACGCCAGCGACTGGCTCGGCGACCTGATCGATTCCGGTCGCATCGACAGCCTGTTCCAGCCAATCTTCCGGATCCCGGAGTCCGGCGCGCCGACCGAGGTTTTTGCGCACGAATGCCTGGCCCGCGGCAGGGACGCGGAGAACAGGCCGGTCGCACCGGGTTTCATGTTCTCGACGGCGGTCGATGCCGACCTCCTTTTCCCTCTCGACCGTGCGGCGCGCGCCGCGGCGGTGCGCAACGCCGCGGCCGCCGGCATCGAGACCAACATCTTCATCAACTTCACGCCTTCCTCGGTCTACGATCCCGCGAACTGCCTGCGCAACACTGTGACGGTGGTCGAGGACAGCGGGCTGCCGCGCGACCGCTTCGTCTTCGAGGTGGTAGAGAGCGAGCAGGTGCGCGATGTCGAGCATCTCGCCGGCATCCTCGCCTTCTACCGGCGCAACGGCTTCCGCGTCGCTCTCGACGACGTCGGGGCCGGCTATGCGTCGCTGAACATGCTGCCGACGCTGAAGCCGGACTTCGTCAAGATCGACCGCGAACTGGTCTCGGGGATCGACCACGATCCGGCCAAGCCTGTGATCGTCCGCGGCCTCTGCGACATCGCCCGCGAACTCGGCATCGGCGTCATCGCCGAGGGCATCGAGACGGAAGCGGAGCTCGAAGGTGTCCGCCTCGCCGGTGCGGACTATGCCCAGGGATACCATCTGGCGCGGCCGTCCGACGCTCCCTGGCGCGGCTGACCGCGACTCACGCCGCCATCGTCGCGGATGATTCCCTTTCGCGGCAGGGGGCGGGCCGGGTTATGCTTCCGTCAGGCAGCCTTGGGCGCACACCGGGACGGATGGCTTGCAGCTTTCCGCCGGGGGCCATTGTTTGCGGCGGCCCCTTCTTCCTTCGGTGGGACCGGGACCGTCCGGGCCGGCTCTCCGCCGCGCGGGCGGTGCCATGTCGGCGCGGCGGTGACGATCGCACTGTCTGAGGAAACGTCCCATGTCCACTGGCTCCGTCAAATGGTTCAACCGCACCAAGGGTTTCGGGTTCATCGTTCCCGACGATGGCTCGAAGGACGCCTTCGTTCACATCTCGGCCGTCGAGCGCGCCGGCCTCGATGACCTGCGCGAAGGACAGAAGGTCCAGTACGACCTCGAAACCGGGCGTAACGGCCGGCAGTCCGCGGAGAACCTCGTCGTCAAGGACTGAGCGCATCGGCCCTCCAGGCCGACCGCATCTCGGCCCGCCCTGGTGGCGGGCCGTTTCTTTTTGGAGCCTGACCGGACCGTGCTTCAGGGGCTGATCACCCCGAACACCCACAGCAGCGCCACCACCGCCAGCAGCGTCGAGATCGCCAGTATCCAGCGGTTGACGCCCGTGGTCCTCCCCTGCCGCGCTTCGGTGCGGCTCTTCTCTCTCTCGACCATCGATTGACTCCCCTCCGGCAAGATGTCGCCTCTCCGTCAGCAACGGGTAGAGGGTGAGGGCGGTTCCGTCCGGGCGAGAGGGAGCGACGGTTACTCCGCGGGCTGGTGCGCCGCGGCGGCGGGGACGGGGGCGGCCCTTGCGGCCGGCCCGCGGCGGCGGGCCAGCAGGGTGTAGGCGGTGGGCACCACGAACAGCGTAAGCAGCGTGCCGAACGTCATGCCGCCGACGATCACCCAGCCGATGGAACGCAGGCCGTTCGCGCCGGCGCCGCCGGCCAGCGCCAGCGGCACGGCGCCGCTGACCATCGCGCCGGTGGTCATCAGGATCGGCCGCAGGCGCAGCGACGCCGCCTCGATCACCGCCTCGCGCAGTTCCCTGCCGTCGTCCTGCAGCCGGTTGGCGAACTGCACGATCAGGATGCCGTGCTTGGTGATCAGGCCGATCAGCGTGATCAGGCCGATCTGGCTGTAGATGTTCAGCGTGATGCCGGTCAGGTTCAGCGCCAGCAGCGCACCGGTCATCGACAGCGGCACCGTCACCATGATGATCAGCGGATCGACGAAGCTCTCGAACTGAGCCGCCATCACCAGGAAGATGAAGCACAGCGCCAGCACGAAGATGAAGTACAGGCTGGAGCCGGCATCCCGGAACTCGCGCGAGATGCCGTTGTAGTCGTAGCTTGCCGACTCCGGCAGCACCTTCGCGGCCGCCGCCTCGAGTTGCTCCAGCGCCTCGCCAAGCGCCGTTCCCGGCGCCAGGTTGGCGGTGATCGTCGCCGAGCGGAACTGATTGAAGCGGTTCAGCTCCTTCGGCGCGACGTTCTCCTCGGTCCGCACGATGCTGGTGAGCTGCACCATCGTGCCGTCGCGCCCGCGCACGTAGATGTCGGCGAGGTCGCCGGCGGTGCGCCGGCTTTCCGGCTGCACCTGCACGATGACGTCGTACTGCTCGCCGTCCTGGGTGAAGCGGGTGACGCGCCGCCCGCCCAGCAGCGTCTCCAGCGTCTGCCCGACCGTGAGCACGCTGACGCCGAGGTCGGCCACCCGGTCGCGGTCCACTTCCACCTGGATCTGCGGCTTGTTCAGGTCGAGGTCGCTGTCGAGGTTGACCAGCCCGGGGAAGTCGCGCGCCTCGGCGATCACGTCGTCGACGTACTGCTGCAGCTTGTCGTAGTCCTCGGCGGTCTGGACGACGAACTCGATCGGCTTGGCGCGCGGGCTCTGGCCGAACGAGCCGGGGTTGTTGACCGAGGCGCGGACGCCGGCGATGCGCGCCAGCTTCGGCTGCAGCTCGGCGGCGATGTCCATCTGGCTGCGCTCGCGTTCGTGCCACGGCTGCAGCCGCGAATAGCTGATCATCTCGTTCACCGCGCGCGACCCGGTGATGACGAAGTAACTCTCGACCTCCGGGATATCGCGCAGCAGGCCGACCATCTCGTCGGCGTAGCGGTTGGTGAAGTCGATGGTCGAGCCCTCGGGCGCGAGACCCGAGGTGAACAGCACGCCGCGGTCCTCTATCGGCGCCAGCTCCGACTTCAGCGTGCCGAACAGCACGTAGCCCGACCCGGCGACGCCGAGCACCAGAAGCACCACCAGCGGCCGCGCCTTCAGCGTCAGCACCAGCAGCCGGCGATAGCCGTCGTTCAGCGCGTCGAGCCCGCGCTCCATCGTGCGGTAGAACCAGCCGTGTTTCTCGTGCGCCTTCAGCATGCGCGAGCACATCATCGGGGTCAGGGTCAGCGCGACGAAGCCCGACACCAGCACCGCGCCGGCCAGGGTCAGGGCGAACTCGGTGAACAGCTTGCCGGTGCGTCCCGGCGAGAACGCCACCGGCGCGTACACCGCCGCGAGCGTCAGCGTCATCGCGATCACCGCGCCCGACAGCTCGCCGATGCCGACGATGGCGGCCCGCATCGGCGCCATGCCGTCCTCGACGTGGCGGTGGACGTTCTCCAGCACCACGATGGCGTCGTCGACGACCAGGCCGATCGCCAGCACCATGGCGAGCAGCGTCAGCGTGTTGACCGAGAATCCCAGCGCGTACATCAGCGCGAAGGAGCCGACCAGCGCGACCGGGATCGTCACCAGCGGGATGATCGTCGCGCGCACCGAGCGCAGGAACAGGAAGATCACCACCACGACCAGGATCATCGCCTCGGCGATGGTCTTGTAGACCTCCCTGATCGATTCCTCGATGAACACCGAGCGGTCGTAGCCGATGTCGACGTTCATGCTCTCCGGCAGGTCGCGCTGCAGCTGCGGCAGCACCTCGCGCAGCGCCAGCGAGACGTCGAGCGGGTTCGCCGTCGCCTGCTTGATGATGCCGAGGATGACCGCGGTCTCGCCCCTGAAGGTGGAGGTGCGGCGCTCGTCCTCCGGGCCGATCTCGACCTTGGCGAGGTCGCCCATCGTCACCGGGAAGCCCTGCACGTCGCGCACCACGATGCGGCGGAACTGCTCCGGCGTGGTCAGGCCGGTGCGCGACAGCACGGTGAACTCACGGTCGAGGCTCTCGATGCGGCCCGACGGGATCTCGACGTTCTGCTGGCGCAGCGCGGCCTCGACGTCCTGCACCGTCAGGCCGTAGGCGACCAGCCGCGAGCGGTCGATCCAGACCCGCATGGCATAGCGCCGCTCGCCGAAGATGCGCACCTCCGAAACGCCGGGCAGGTTCTGCAGCCGGTCGCGGACGTAGCGGTCGGCGTAGGCCGATATCTCCATGCCGCTCATGCGGTCGCTGGTGAACGCCAGGCTGACCATCGACTGCGCGTCGGCCTCGACCTTGGCGATGATCGGCTCGTCGATCTCGTCCGGCAGCAGGCCGCGCACGCGCCCGACGCGGTCGCGCACGTTGCTGGCGGCGACGTCGGGGTCGGTGCCGAGGCGGAACCGCACGGTGATCTGGTTGCGCTCCGAGCGGCTGTTCGAGGTGATCGTCTCGATGCCCTCGATGCCGGCGATCGAGGCCTCCAGCACCTGCGCCACCTGGCTCTCGATGATCTCGGCGCTGGCGCCGGGGTACTGGGTGGTGACGTTGACCACCGGCTGGTCGATGTTCGGGTACTCCCGCACGCTGAGCAGGCCGTAGGAGACGGCGCCGCACAGCACGACCAGCAGGCTCAGCACCGTGGAGAACACCGGCCGGCGGACGAAGAACTCGAAGCTGTTCAAAGGCGTGGCTCCGTCAGGCGCCGGGCGCCGCGTTGACGATCTCGACCGTCGCGCCGTCGCGCAGCCGCTGCTGCCCGGCGGTCACCACCGTGTCGCCGGGGCTCAGGCCCTCGCGCACCTCGACCCGGCCGGTCAGGCGCTGGCCCAGCACCACCTCGGTCTCCTTCGCCCTGCCGTCGACGATGCGGTAGACCAGCGTCTTGCCGAACAGCGGGAACACCGCCGATTCCGGCACCACCACCGCGTTCTCGCGGCGGTCGACGACGATGCGGATGCGCACGAAGAAGCCGGCCGACAGCCGGTTGTCCGGGTTCGGCACGGTGGCGCGCAGGCGGATGGCGCGGCCGTCGATGTCGACCACCGGGTCGATGGCGTAGACCTTGCCCTCGACGGTGCGGTCGGGCACCGCGTCGGCGGTGATCAGGATGGTCTGGCCGGTGCGCAGGCTGGCGACGTCCAGTTCCGGCACCCGGAAGTCGACCTTCAGCGGGTCGATGGCGGCCAGCTCGACGATGCGTTCGCCCGGCGTGACGTAGGCGCCGGCGCTGACCGAGCGCAGCCCGACCGTGCCCGACAGCGGCGCCGTGATCGTCGCCTTCCGCAGCCGTGCCTCGGCCAGGATCAGCTCGGACTGCGCTACCGCGTGCGCCGCCTGCGCCTCGTCGCGGGCGCGCAGCGTGCCGGTGCCCTGGCGCGCCAGCGTGTCGGCGCGCTCGCGGTTGGCGGCGGTCAGCGTCACGTCGCTGCGCGCCTTCGCCACCTCGGCCTGCAGGATGTCGGAATCGAGCTGGACCAGCACGTCGCCGGCCTTCACCGCCTCTCCCTCGCGGAAGCGGATGGCGGCGATGCGTCCGCTGATCTCGGGGGCGATGACGACGGATTCGTCGGGCCGCAGGGTGCCGACGGCCCGGATGTCCTCGATCACCGTCTCGGTGGCCGCCTGCGTCACCTCGACGGCGGTGGCGGGACGGTCGGCGCGTGCCTGCGGCTCGGCGGCGGGCGCCGCCGAGGACTCGACCCGATCGAACACCGCGCCGGCTCCCGCGACAAGCACCACCAGTCCGACGAGGAGCCAGCCCAGACGCTTGCTCATCTCAAGATCCGCCTCCGGCGCCGGCCGTCGTTTCCGTCCGGCGCATTTTGCGGCGCAGTATAATGCGGATCGCTCGGCGCCGGGAGTCGATTCCGCGCCGCCGCGCCCCGGCGCCGTCAGGCGCCGAAGGTCGCGCTCAGCGCGGCGCTGAAGGCCATGCCGGAGGCGAACGCCGGGATGCCCCAGATGACGCCCTTCGCGCACTGTGCCAGGTTCGGCCAGCCGAGGTCCTCGACGGTCAGCAGGTGGTCTCCCGCCCACGCGGGCGTGCCGGG
>JBBDQX010000096.1:0-7535 GCA_040905765.1 Acetobacterales bacterium | reverse complement strand
AATCGAATCACCTGCCGGACCGCGATGGAAGACACTTTTTCAGCAGCCTGCTAGATCGTCTGCGATCCGGGCCACGGTTGCAGACAGGCTGGCGGACGCCGCTTCGATTTCCTTCGCCCTGTCCTGGACGAAGCGAAAACCGACGAGAATTACCGGCAATAAGGTCGCCAAGGCGACGAGTACCTGAAGGCGGGAACGTATGCCCATGGCGGGGTCAGGCGCCTCCAAAATCTGCGCTCCCGAAGTGTGGAGCGCAAGATCAGCCATCGATCTCAGGTCAATCTATTCCGAACGCTCGGGCGTTTGCAGAAAAGTTCTCGCAAGTCACGGCGATAGCGCTAAGCCGGAACCTCACCCGCCGCCCAGCGATCTGTCGGCCGTTTTATCCGTGCCTTCTCGGATTGCCGACTTCGCTATTCAGATCGACCTGATCCACCCCTGCCGGCCGGAACAAACTGAATGGCTGATTTCCCTGGAATCTTCCGCATCGGGAGCCTCTCCGTTTGCCGGTCAAGGCCGGTAAACAGGCGGGGCGGCACAGGGCTCGACCGGCGCGCGAAATTCCCCGCCAGGTTCGCTTTTATTCGGCGGCGGCTTCCGCCGCGGCGCCGCAGGTCGCCGTCTTCGCCGACGGCTCGTTCCAACGGAAGGAGATGCGGCATTCGAGGCCGCGCGGCGTGAACGTCCGGTCGATGCGGCCGCCGAGCTGGCCCTCCACCATCATTTTGATCATCTGTCCGCCGAAGCCGTGGCGTTCTGGCTCGAGGGGTGTCGGGCCCCCCGACTCGCGCCAGTCCAGTAGCAGCCAGCGGTCCCCGCCGCGTTCCTCCACCGACCAGTCCAGCCGGACCTGTCCGCCGGGGCGCGAGAGGGCGCCGTACTTGACGGCGTTGGTGGCAAGCTCGTGCGCCGCCAGAGAGACGGCGAGTGCCGCGCGGGAATCGATGTCCACGGCCGGTCCGGAGAAATGGATCGGGTTGCTCTCGCTGCTGGAATGCGCCGCCAGCAAGGTCTCGAGCAGCTGGCGCAGGCCGGCGCGCTTCCAGTCGTTCTCGAGCAGAAGCTGGTTGGACACCGACAGCGCATGCAGCCGGGCGCTGAAGGCGCGGTTGAAATGCTCTTCGGACCGGCTGTGCTTCAGCGTCTGGGCCGCGATAACCTGCGCCATCGCCACGGTGTTGCCGATCCGGTGCTGCATCTCCTCGGCGACCAGCGCGCTGTCGACGCTGCGCGCCTCCAGCTCCGTGTGCGACTGCTCGATCGAATCCGCCATGCCGTCGATGGAGGCGGCGAGCTGCCCGATCTCATGCTCGTCGTATTCAACCTCCGAGCGCGCTTCGAGGTCGCCCGCCGCGATGTCCTCCGTGGTCGAGATCAGCGAGCGCACATGCCGCACCACCAGCGCCTCGCTGGCCCAGCCGGCGGCCGCCAACGCCAGCAGCAGCACGGCGAAGGGGGAGAGCAGGGTCGTGACGATGGCGCTGGTCCACTCGGTGAATTCCACGAACTGGGGCAGGCCCACGACCACGACGATGCCGCCGAGCCTGGTGCTCTCGAAGCCGTAGACACGTGTCGTGCCGCCGTTGTCGGCCGCGCGCAGCGTTCCGCTGCCGCGCGCGCGCATGGTGTCTAGCGCACGGCCGGGCGGCACCGCGGGCAGGGTCTCCTCCTCTTCGGAGCGCGCGGCGCGATGCGTCAGAATCTGCCCTTCGGGTCCCAGCACGGTGATCGTGCCGGCGGGGGGCAGCTTCACATTGGCCGCGAGGAAATCGAGCCAATTGAGGGATACCCCGAGGGCGACCACGCCCACCGTCTCGTCCGACCGGGAAATCACCGGCAGCGCGGCGATCAGCAGCGGTGTGCCGTTCCGGCCCAGCTTGTAATCGCTGAGCGTGAAGTTTTGCTGCCTGGCGGCCTCCTCGAACCACCTCTGGTCTGCCGCGGAAAAGGGCAGTTCGCCGTCGATGTTGCTGCACACGACCTGCCCCTGCGGGTCGAACAGCGTCAGCGAGGTGAACGACAGCATGTCGTCGCTCCAGCCCGCGAAGTAGGTGCGGCAGTCGGCGTCGCCGATGCGGTCGAACTGCTGTGTCTTGACGACGGCGTTGAGCAGAATGCCTGCGTTGGCGACGACAGTATCGTGTTCGGCTGCGGCCAGCGTCGCCAGACCGGTGACTCCGGTCTCGATCTGCGCGGTCTCTTCGGCGAAGCGCTGGACGGTCAGGAAAACGGCGACGATCAGCCCCGGTACGCCTGCGAGCAGCAGGATGAACAGCATCCGGGTCCGAAGGCCGAACCCCGCCTTCGGCAGCGATGCCGCGGCAAGCCTGCCGGCGTCGGCGGTGGACATCCTATCGGCTCCGCCGGCCGCCGGCTTCGTGGGCGCCTATGGTCGACATGCGCTTCCAACCCGTTCCCCCTGTCACGGTCTCTTTTAGCGGACGGCGCGGAAATGGCAATAAAATCAATAGCTAGGTTGTAGGCCTGGCGTTACCCGACGCGGCGGTTGCAGAGGCTGGCGATGTCAGCCTCCTCCCCCTTCGTTGCCGTTGCCCCCGCCCATGGCGAAGCGGACGAACTCCCGGAACATGGCCAGCAGCCGGTCGAGCAGGGCGAGCTGCCGCTGCTGTTCATCCTGCTCGGCCTGCCGGCGCTCCGCGTTCAGTTGCTCGTAGTCCTGCTTGGGCGGGCTGGCGGCGTCGGAGGACGTGGTGCAGACCAGCCGGTCGCCGGTCAGGGAGCATACCGCGACCTCGCCGGTCTGCCTGTCCAGCCGCCAGACCCGGTTTTCCGTGGCCTTGACGATCTGGTAGCGGTCGCCGTCCTGCGCGGAGGCACCGGTGGCGCCCAGCAGCAGTGTCACTGCCAGCGCGGCGGCGAAAGGACGGCAATTCCTGGCGGGGTGCATGGCGCGCTCTTTGCTGTTCAAGTCGGCGGCAGTGTAACCCCGCCGCTCGCGGCGACGGAAACGCCTTGGAGCGGGTGGCCCGGGCTGCCCTCGCTCGGGCCCTCGCTTTGGCGAGTGCCGTGTCAGCCCGCCTGCGGCGTCCGACACGGACGATGACGTCGCCCTGCTGAAGGCCTGCTTCCTGCGCCGGACCGTCCTCGACAATCGGTCGCGCCACCGAGAACCGCTGTGGCCCGCGCTAGGGATGTCGCTCGCATCGAAACCTTCTCGTTGATGATTTTCACCCGATCGCCTGTTGCGCCGGGCATGCCTTCCCGGTTATGGGCGAGGCCATGGAGCATCAACGCCTGCGCTGCCGTCCGGTCCCGTCCGGTCCCGGGCGGTTCGGCCGGCGCGCCGCAGCCTGCGGCGGCTCCGAGCCCGTTGATTCCTGCGGCTGGCCACGGATTTGTCACAGGCTTGCCACCAACAGGCCGCACGACGGGTTCCTATTGTCACAGCGATCCGTGAGCACTGTGGCCCGAGGATGGGCAGGAGCCTCTCGGATCGCCCAATCACCCGTAAAGGAACGGCTTTATGCGCATGTTCAAGAGCCAGAAACAGGAGCACGGGGCCAGCCCGACGCCGCCCGGGCCGGACACGAAACTGAATCCGGGAGACAACGACCAGGCCACTGCCGGCGAGCCCGAACGCCCCAACTACCGTCCTTTCGTTCCGACGAAGGACCGCAAGTTTCATCCCGACGTGCCGCGTCCGTCCGACCAGGGCGTATCCGGACGGGATACGTCGCCAGCCGACCCTGCGGATCGCGGAGAGCGCGGCAATACCCTGATCGTCGGCCCCAACATTCGCCTGAAGGGCGAGATCGCTGCCTGCGACACTCTGGTCGTCCAGGGCAACATCGAGGCGTCGATGGACAGCCGGCACATCGACATCGCCGAAGGCGGCGTCTTCGTCGGTGAGGCGGCGGTCGACACGGCCGACATCGCCGGCCATTTCGAGGGCACCATCACGGTGCGCGACTGCCTTTCCGTTCGCAATACCGGGCAGGTGCGCGGGTCTATCCGCTACGGCCGTCTTTCCGTGCAGGACGGTGGTGTGCTGAAGGGCGAGGTCGAGCTCATCGAAGACGGCAAGTCCGGCAAGACGGCCGACCTTAAGAAGCCCACCGCGTTGTCGGGCTCGGCCGACGCTTCCAAACCCGCCGGCAGCGGCGATTCCGCGGAGCCGCAGAAGCAGGTCGCTTCCGTCCGTTCCTGAGTCTCGGACCGGCGAAACGCATCCCCCAAAAAAGGAAGCCCCCTCCACCGCGGGGAAGGTGGAGGGGGCAACCGCCGGTGCGAAGTCCGTGGGGGGTGCTCGGGGGGAAGGACTCCGCACCGGTGGCTCTGACCGGAGGACCGCCAGGGGCAGTGGCGGGAGGTCGGGCTAGGGCATTTTACCCGATCCATTCTCCTCCGTTTCTCAGGCACCGGCCGTCGGGGGGACGCCGGTGCCCATACGGGTGCCATCCAGCGGCTCGCCGGAGATGGCACCGTTCGTGAGGCCGCCCGGCTGGGGCAAGTCGGGATATCGGCCTCATGATCAGGATTCTCCCTGTGTGCCGGCGCGGCCCTGGCCAGCCCGTGTATTGGCAGCCAGACGGTCGTCGCTGTCGGCGGTATGCGGGTTCCCGTCGGCCAGGCGCGCCTGGTCGAAGGAAGCGAACGCATTGGCGTCTATGATCGCCCGCAATTCCTTCACATAGGTTTGCCGGCGCTCGGAATAGGCGATCAGGGTGCCGGCGAGCCCATGGCCGTCCGGCAGCATCCCGCGCTCCCTCATCGCGGCGCGCTGCCCGCGGAAGGCGTCGTAGGCGGCGTGGGTGTTGAGGTTGCGCATGTAGGACGCGACCGACTGGCGGAGGGAACGGAAGCTCTGCACCCGCACGCTGCCGTCCTTGACGCCACGCGCGGCCAGCCCGTCGGACTCGGACGCGGCGTGCTGGCCGAACAGGGCCCGGCCCTCCTGCGCGAACCGCGACCGGCCCCAGCCGCTCTCGATAGCGGCCTGCGCCAGCGCCAGGGCAGGCGGCACGACGTCGACGCGGCGCAGCAGCGTGGCGATGTCGCCGCGCTCCACGTCGTACTTGTCGAAGATCCTGTCGAGGCGGCTGCGGTCGCCCGGGGCGAGAGTGCCGCCGTCCGCCAGCAGTTCACGGGCGCCGGAGACGAACCGGCGGTCGGCTGCGATCGCCTCGTTGACCGCCAGCACCGCAGGTAGCACGCAGCGGATGAACAACCGCTTGCGCGCATCAACTTCCGCGACATCTGCGATGTCCGGCGGCAGCGCCACGACATAGAGACGCGGGACAGGGTTGCCGTTGCTGCGCACGGCGTCGAGCTCATAGCCATGATCGCGGAATTTCGCCTGGAGTCGGGCCGCAGGGGCCGGCTCGACCCGGGTGCCTGCCGGCAGCTCGCTCAGCTGCTTGTCGACGTTGCCGGAGCCACCCGCCGACGCCGGGCCGAACTCCGAGCAGCCGGCGGCAAACAGCGCGAATGCCGTGGCTGCAGAGATCGGTCCCAACTTCGTCAGCATCTCGTCACGCTCCGTGGTCGGTTCGGATGGCGAACGAGAGAAGATTTAGGAGAGTTCCGTTGTCATTGCCCGGGATATGACTGTGTCATTTCTGTGCGACCACCCGAGCCGGCGCATAGCGGGCTATGATACCAGCGGCAGCAGGACGGTGACGCGGAAGCCGCCTTCGGGGCGGTTTTCCGCCGTTATATCGCCGCCGAGCGCCGTTGCGTTGCGCCGGACCAGCCACAGGCCGATCCCGAAATGCGGCTCGCTGGCTGGATTTCCAGGTTCGGGGCGGCTGGAGTAATAGCGGTCGAAAATGTGCGGCAGGACATCGGCCGCGACTCCGGGCCCCGAGTCCTCCACCAGGATTTCCGCACTCTGCGCGTTGCGGCTGAGGCCGAGGAACACCCGCCCGCCTTCCGGCGAGAAGCTGCGGGCATTCTCCAGGAGGTTGTCGACGATGGTCTCGATGGTGTCCTCGTTGGCGATCACCCTGAGGCCGGGGGCGATCTGGCGCTCCAGGGTCAGGCCCCGCGCCTCGAACGACTGGTCGTAGGATTCGACCATGTTCGCCAGCATTTCCGACAGCGGGATCGGCTCGTTTGCCGGCTCCATCGATTCCGCGATTGCCTGGTTGATCCGCTGCGACGCCATCAGCAGGCCGTTCATCCGCTCGATCGCGGCCTCGATGCGGTCACATGCGGCGGTACCCTGGCGGTCGCCGGTGACGCGACGGCGCAGCGGCTCGACCGACTGCGCGATGGTGGCGAGCGGCCCCTTCATGGCATGCGTCTTCTCTTGCGCCGAGATGCGCACGGATTCCGCCGTGGTGTGCAGCAGGTCGACGAGGTGGTCGAACTCCTCCGCCACCCCATGCATCTCGGGTACCGTGTTGGTCGCGACGAAGGAGCTCGATTCCGACAGGCGGCGGTATCGAAGCTGCCGGGCGTGCTGGGCGAAGCGGCGGAGGCTGTTCCAGATCGCCAGGAACACCGCGCCGGCGGCGACAGCCATCACCACATAGCTGATCGCGGCGATGCGGACCTCCGGCGTCTGCCAGTACGACCGCGCAATCGAGGATCCCAGGAACGAGTCGGAGGTCTGCGAGAGCACCACGGCCCAGCAGCCGGCCTCGGTCCGGACCGGTGCGATCGACGCCAGAACCTCTTCCTCGCCTGCGGGATTGCGATAGCGCAGGGCCGCCGGCTCCTCGGCTTCGCAGGTGCCGGAGATGGTTCCCAGCACCCCGGTCTGCTGCAGTTCGAGCAGGTCGCGCTCGATGAACTCGGCGGAAACCGGGGGTTGCGCCGCGATCAGGAAAAAGCCCGAGCCGGTGTTCTCGCCGTTGGCGCGCAACAGAAGCCGGACACGGAAGCCCTCGCTGACAAGGTCGACCAGTCGGTCGCGGACCTGCACCGGATTGCTGCCGGTGAACTCGACCAGGGCGGGGCGCAGCGCCTCTGCTACGAGGCGTCCCTGCTCCTGGATGCCGCTGAGGATGAGCCGTCCCCGCTCGAGGTCGGCCGCACGGAACTGCTGGAAGAGAATTGCCGGCACAGCGAGGAAGATCGCCAGCACCAGCATCAGCTTGCCCGTGACCGAGGTGGTCACCGATATGGCCTATGCTGGGCCGGCACCGCTTTCCTTGTCGGGGTCGCGCCAGCGGTAGCCGAAGCCCGGATAGTTGCGAATCTCGTCGAAATCCTTGTCCATATTGCGGAACTTCTGGCGAATCCGCTTGATCAGGGTACGGACGTTCGCTCGATAGCCTTCCGTTCCCTCTCCGGCCACGAAGCCCTCTCCGTGGACGACGTCGTACAGTTCCCGATAGCTCACGTTCTTGCCGGCCCGCACGGCCAGCCGGTAGACCAGCATGAACTCGGTCAGCGTCAGTTCGACATGCTGGTCGCGCCAGATCACGCGGTGGCTCTCCGCCTCGATGCGCAGATCGCCGACGCGCACGTCCAGCAGATGGTCGGGATCGACCTCGGGCTCGTCGTCGTCGTCCTCGATCAGCTTGCGGCCCGAGAGGATCAGGTCGATCCGCCGCCGCAGGATCGAG
>JBBDQX010000095.1:0-7558 GCA_040905765.1 Acetobacterales bacterium | reverse complement strand
CAGTTGGCCCGAGGCGTGGGGCAGGCCGGCATTGTCGACGCAGCGACCTACCTGGGCGAGTTCGTCTCCGAGCTGGCGGCCACAATGGCGTGCGAAAGCTACGCCATCCGCTTCTCGGCACCAACGTCGGCGCCCCTTCCCTCCTGCAAGGCAACCCTGCTGGCCCAGTTGACGAGCGAACTGGTGATCAACGCCTACAAGCATGCCTTCGAGGGGCAGGAGACCGGCGAGATCCGGGTGACCCTGGAGCGTGGTGATGCTGGATTCAGGCTTGTCGTAGCGGACAACTGCATCGGCCTTCCGGAACACTTCGATCCCGAAGCATCCGACGGAATCGGCATGAGGCTTATTTCCGGCTTCGCTGCCCAGATCGGCGGCGAGCTACACATCGTAACGGGCGATCCGGGCGCGTCGTTCGCCGTCACATTCCCGGGTTGAACGCCGGCGCACCATCGCACTGTGGACATTGCCGCCCCCTGCGCTACCTCTCCCACAGCCGAAGCATGAGTGGGAGCGAACAGCGATCATGTGCGAAGCCACCAGACGCGCCGTCCTGTTCGGAATGATCGCCGCAACGGCGGGGGCCGCCTTTCCCCTCCGTGCGCAGGATGGTTCCGGAGCCCTGCTGGATGCTGCGCGGAAATTAAGCCGGCTGAACAGCATCGCCGTCGCCATCGGCGGTGAGACGAGGCTGGCCGAGGCGGTCCGCGGCCCTGCGGTTGACCGGCCGGTCAACGTGAAGTCGGTTTCCAAGACCGTCATAGCCGCCCTTACCGGTGCGGCAATCGGCAAGGGCATCATCGAAGGCGTCGACCAGCCGGTCGTGGAACTTCTGGACCGGTCGGTGCCAGACGATGCCGATCCCCGCGTCCGGAACATCACCGTCGCCCACCTGCTGACGATGCGGGCGGGGCTGGAACGGACCTCGGGACCGAACTACGGACGCTGGGTCCAGAGCGACGACTGGGTGCGCTACGCCCTGTCGCGGCCATTCGTCGACGAGCCGGGCGGCCGCTTCCTGTATTCCACCGGCTCCTTCCATCTGCTGTCCGCGGCGCTGACCGGCGCTGCCGGGCGCAGCACGCTGGATCTCGCGCGCGACTGGCTCGGCGAGCCGCTGAACATCGCCATCCCGCCGTGGACCCGCGACCCGCAGGGCATCTACATGGGGGGTAACAACATGGCGCTGTCGCCGCTGGCGATGGTCCGGCTGGGAGAGACATATCGCCGCGGCGGCACCCATGACGGCAAGCGGGTGCTGACGGAGGAATGGATATCTGAATCCTGGGTCCCGCGGACCCGCTCCCCCTTCTCCGGCGACCAGTACGGCTACGGCTGGTTCATCACCCGGATGGGCGGGTACGACGTACGCTATGCCCGAGGCTACGGCGGACAGATGATCTACGTGGTGCCGGACCTGCAGCTGACGGCGGCGATGACGTCGGACCCGACCATCCCCGCCCGCTCCGGCAGCTATGTCGGAGAGCTGCGTCGGCTGCTGACGGAACAGGTAATCCCCTTCGCCGAGGCCACCTGATCAGCCTGCCGGAGAGACCGCCCGGCGCCGCTGCCAGGCGCGCACCAGCGGCCAGAAGAACGACAACACGGCAAGCAGCAGGAACACGGCGCTGATCGGCTGCGTCGCGAAGATATCCATGCTGCCGCTCGACATCAGCAGGGACCGGCGGAAGTTGGCCTCGATCATGTAGCCGAGCACCATCGCCAGGATCATCGGCGCGAGCGGGAAGCTGAACTTCTTCAGCACGTAGCCGAGAACGCCGAAGCCGAGCGCCAGCCAGACATCGAACATCAGGTTGCGCAAGGCGTAGCTGCCGATCATCGCGAGCCCGAACACCACCGGCGCCAGCACGGCGTTGGGCACCGCGATCATCCGCACCCATATCGGCATCGCCAGCGAGCCCAGCACGTACATCACCACGACCGAGACCAGCAGGCCGACGAACAGGCCGTAGACGACATCCGGGGCGCGGTCGAATATCTGCGGGCCGGGCTGCAGGCCGTGCATGATCAGGGCACCCATCAGCACGGCCGTCGTCGCGCTGCCCGGAATGCCGAGCGCCAGCATGGGTATCAGGGCGCCGCCCACGGTGGCGTTGTTCGCCGCCTCGGGCGCGGCGATGCCCTCAATGGCGCCGTGGCCGAACGTCTCCGGATGTTTCGCGAACCGCTTCTCCTGATCGTAGGCGATCCACGAACCGACGCCGGCCCCGACGCCGGGAATGATGCCGACCACCGTGCCGATGACTGCCCCCCGGATCATCGTCGGGGCGAGCCGCCGGAGGTCCGCCAGGGAAAGGAAGATGCTGGCGATGGAGGTCCGCACCTTCTGGGTGCGCTCCCCCTGATCGACCATGTTGAACACTTCCGCCACCGCGAACAGGCCGATCAGGGCGGTGAGGAAGGGCATGCCCTCCATCAGCTCGATGCGGCCGAAGGTGAAGCGGTCCATGCCGAGGATCGGATCGACGCCGACGGTGACGAACGCAAGGCCCAGTACGGCGACGATCCATCCCTTCACCGGCGACTCGGCGCTGAGCGACGACACGATGGCGAGCCCGAACACCCCGAGCGCGAAGTACTCGGGCGGTCCGAAGCTGAGCGCGATCTGCGCCAGCGGCGCGGCGAGGCCGATCAGGAACAGCGCCCCGACGAGGCCGCCTACGGTGGACGCGGACAGCGACGCACCGAGCGCCCGCCCGGGATGGCCCTGCCGGTTGAGGGCGTAGCCGTCGATCACGGTGGCCGTCGCGGCCGCGGTGCCGGGCGTGGAGATGAGGATGGCGCTGATCGAACCGCCGTATTCCGCCCCCATGTAGAGCGAGATCAGCATAAGCATGCCGATCGCGGGCTGCATGTCCCAGGTGAGCGGGATCAGCAGTGCGATGCCGAGCGACGGCCCGAGCCCCGGCAGTGCGCCGACGATAATGCCGATGGCGACGCCGGCGACGATCGCGGCGATGCCCGCCCACGAGAGCACGGGACCGAGTCCGATCAGCAGGCCCTCGATCATCGGGCGGCTCCTCCGGGCCAGGCATTCATGGGACAGGAGTTCGCGGGACGGGCGTTCACGGGACCGGCACCCCGAGCACCTGCTCGAAGACTCCGTAGATGAAGGCGACGAAGCCGACCGCCGTGACCGGCGCCAGCCAGCGCCCGCCGAGCAGCCAGACGGCCGCCGCAATCCAGATCAGGGTGGCGACGAGATAGCCGGCCAACGGCACCGCCGCGACATAGGCGACGCACAAGAGGAACAGGGCGCCCGCGCGCCACGTCGCCGGGTCCTTCACCAGCTCCCCCTTGCCGCGGAACCACGCCTCCGCGATCAGCAGCAGCGACAGCACCACCAGCAGCACGGCGATGATGTTGGGAAACCGCCGCGGCCCGATATCCTCCGGATCGAGCGGTGCCGGCAGGTCCCCGATGGCATGCAGATAGGCGAGGCTGAACGCGAGCGTCGCGCAGCCGACAGCGATGGTCCCGATACGCAAGATGCCGTCCCCCCGGCAGGCGGCGCCGTCCCCGGACCCGATCGATCCGGGGACGGCCACGCTGGACGGCTGCTACTTCAGCAGCCCGACTTCCCTCAGGAAGTCGCGCCGATCCGCGACCTCCTTCTTGGCCAGTTCGGCGAACGGCTCGCCCATGATCTTGATGGAATCGACCTTGAAGTTGTTCATGTAGGCCTTCCAGTCGGGGCCGGCGACGGCCGTGTCGATGTCGGCGTTGATCTTCGCCAGCACGTCGGCCGGAATGCCTTTCTTCGCGACGATGCCGCGCCAGAACGGATTGGCGATGTCGTAGCCCTGCTCCTTCAGCGTCGGCACGTCGGGGAAGAACTGCGAACGCTCCTCGCTGGCGATGCCGATAACCCGCAGTTCGCCCGCCTCGATCTGGCTGACCGCCGTGCTGGGCGAGAAGAACGCCACGTCGATATGCTGGCCGAGCAGCGCGACCGACGCCTCCTTGGCGCTGTCGAACGGGATCCACGGCGCGTCGATGCCGGTCTCCTTCTGGAGCTGCGAGTAGATGAATCGCTGGAAGCTGCCCGCCGAGAAGCCGCCCATCTTGACGCTGCGCGGCTCCTTCTTGAGGTGAGCAACGAGGTCCTTGACGGTCTTGAACGGGCTGTCCTTGTGCACCAGCACCGCGCAGGGATCGCCCTGGAGCGTGCGGACGAATGCCAGGTCGTCGGCGGTGAAGGGCGCGGTTCCCCTGGCAAGCTGGAAAGTGAGGCTGCCCGTCGCGGAGATAAGGGTGTAACCGTCCGCCGGCTGGCTCAGGCCATAGGCGATGGCCACCGCTCCGCCGCCCCCGGGACGGTTCTCGACCACCGTCTTCCAGCCGGCCTCCTTCTCCAGCGCCGCGGCGATGTTGCGGATCGCGCCGTCGATCGGCCCGCCCGCGCCCGCGTGGACGACGAACTTGACCGGCTTGGTCGGAAAGTCGGCAGCCGTGGCGCTTCCCGCCGCGACCATCGCCGCCAGCGACAGAGCCGCGGCGGCAGTCCTCAGAAACCTCACAGACATGTCATGAACTCCCGTTGCATCAACATTGCGGCGTCATTGCGCCGTAGAGGTAGGGACGTCTCCCCGCGTTCCGGCCGCACCCCCGTCGGAGACCCTGCGCCGAATCCTGATTGACGCCAGCAGCTATTCCGCCGCGCTGGCCCGCGCCGCCGGTCGCGTCAACGCCTGCACCACCGCTGTCGCCTCGCGGAGCGCGGCGACCACGCGGTTGCGTCCGCGCAACAGGTGATACTGCGCGAAACCCGACGCGTCGCCCGGGTAGCGGTCGAGATGGCGCGCCTCCGCGAGATCGGGCAGCGGCGGCACATGCGTTCCCCAGTCGTGGCTGAAATGGCCCTTTCGCGCATAGTTCAGCGGCACGAGAATCCGCGACAGCCGCAATAACGCCGCGTTGGCCTCCGCCGGTGCGATCCGCCCGGACTCGGCGGCCTTGTAAAAGGCCGGCAGTGCATCCTTCAGCGCCACCGCCGCCTGCCGCGCCGGATCGAGGTCGATCCGGTCTCCCGCCGCCTTCCGGTAACGGTCGATGGTGGCGACGAACTCCTCCGCCGGGATGCGCCAGTCGAGCGGCAGCAGCCGGGCGTTGGCGTTGCGGAAGACGGTCAGCAAATAAATTCTGATGTCGCGGACGAGAATCTCCCTGTCGGCGACCTCGAGCGTGTCGCGCTCGGTGTGCCACTCGATGTTGGCGCCGTTGCCCATCACGTAATAGTAGCCCTTGGCGTCGCGCACCTCCTGCGGGATGCGCGAGATGGAACTGTAGTACCCGGTGACGCCGAGGTTGGTGAAGCTGTAGTCGTTCGCCGGCGGCGGGCGCATGCCGACGCTCGGCAGACCGGTGACGTCCTCGATCGCCCTGGCGGTGAACGGGCCGTTCTCGGGCATCATCGCGATGTTCTCGTACACCGTCGCCCAGCGGCAGCCGGGCGAATCGCAGTTCGACTGAGCGACGCAGTTCTCGTGGATGTCCACCGCGAAGGCGTCGCTGTACCAGGTGCTGCCGGCGAAGCGGCCCGCCGAGTGGCCCGGCCACCACGCGATTCGTACGGAGCGCTTCAGCTTGTCCCGGTGCTTCCACAGCACCCGCGCCACCTCCAGCATCGCCGCGTTGCCGGTCGCGTTGTCGCCGACGCCGACGTCCCAGGCATCGTAATGGCCGTGCAGCAGGACGAACTTCTCCGGCTCCTCGGTGCCGGGGATCTCGACGACGGGCAGTTTCGATTCGTACCAGCCCTCCTCCATCGTCGTCTTCAGCCGCGCCTTGCCGCCGGCCTCGGCGAGCGCCTTCAGCGCCATGCCGTCGGGATTGTTGATAGAGGCAGCGATGAAGTTCGGGCGATCGGCGAGATCGTCGAGGTCGGGCGCGCCCCATTGTGGGTTGAGGCCGCCCCAGTGGATTTCCTGGCCCGGGTTCACGGCGATGGCGGCAACCGCGCCGAGCGCCTGTAGCTGCCTGATCTTGATGCCGTTGAGCATCCCCGGATAGAGCGCGATCTTGCCCTTCAGGTCGGGGGCGCCGGGCACCGGGTCGAAACCTTCCCCGAACAGCGCGGCACTGTTCGGGCCATAGCCCAGCGGCATTTCGGTGTCGCCGCCGGCCCAGGCCAGCGGCGCCTCGATGCCGTCAGGGACTGCATTGGAAAAGGCCGCCGGCTTGGCACGGAAAGTCTTGCCGTCCGCCTCCACCGATGCCGTGCCGGGCAGGCTGAGGTACAGCTTCGGCGCATGCACGGTGACGGGAACGCCGAGCCCATCGAGCTGCTTCACCAGCAGGTCGGCGGCGCGGTTGCAGTCGCGCGGATGCTCGCGGACGATCTTCGAAAAAGCTTCGACCAGCGCCCAGGGAGCGTCGATCGTGACATCGGCAAGCAGGGCAGATTCGTCGTCGGTCATCCTTCTCCACTCCGAAAACGTCCAGCACGCGCGGACCACGTATCCGTCCGCTCGTCGACAGCATGAGGATCGGCAGAGTCCACGGTGACCGACTCTGAATGAATTGTTGCAAACGCGTTACAGCACTGCAAGCGAACGATCACCGGACAGACGTGTCCGGGCTGGACCGCTGGTCAACGGCGCGCGCCCGACACGCCTATCTCGGTGAGTATCTCTTCGCGGTGCTGGTCGAGCATCGGCGGCGGCAGCCGGCCTTCCCCGGGCGTGTCGCTCATCTTGATGGGGATGCCCGGCATTCGGATTTCCCCGAGGGCGGGATGGTCCATCGTCATGATCATCTCGCGAGCCGCCGTCTGCGGGTCGAGCAGCGCGTCCTCGATGGTGTTGACCGGGCTGCAGGGCACGCCCGCGCCGCGCAGCACATCGTACCAGTGCTGCGTCGGCTGCGAGAGGAAGCGCTCGCGCAGCCGGCCGTTCAGCACGTCGCGGTGGGCGACACGGTCCCTGTTGCGGGCGAAGCGGGAATCCTCCGCCATATCGGGAAGCCCCATCGCCACCATCATGCGCTGGTAAAGCCGGTCGTTCAGCGCCGCCACCATGATATGGCCGTCGGCGGTGGGATAAGCCTCGTAGGGTGCGAGGTGGGCGGAGGCGGTCCCCATCCTGCCCTTCGGGACATTGCCGGTGGCGAAATAGCCGACGGCGCGGAACAGCATCCACGCCACCTGCGCCTCGAACATCGAAGACTCGACGCGCTGCCCCCTTCCCGTCCGTTCGCGCGCCAGCAGCGCCAGCAGGATCGCCTGGTTGGCGTACATCCCTGCACCGACATCGCACACCGACACACTGGCACGGGCCGGCGGTCCGCCGGGATTGCCGGTCATGTGCATGATGCCGACGAAGGCCTGCATCACCGAATCATAGGCCGCCTCCTCGCGCCGCGGGCCCGAATCCCCGAAGCCGGAGATGGAGGCGTAGACCAGCCGCGGATTGATCCTGCGCACCGTCTCGTAGTCGACGCCGAGCCGCTCCGGCACGCCGCGGCGGTAGTTCTCCACCAGCACGTCGGCCGAGCGGCAGAGCTCGTGGAACGTCTGCCGCTGCTCCGGATCCTTGAG
>JBBDQX010000094.1:0-7562 GCA_040905765.1 Acetobacterales bacterium | reverse complement strand
CGGGATTCCGGCCGAGTCGCTCGTGCCCGGCGACATCGTCATCGTCGAGGCGGGCGACAAGGTGCCGGCGGACCTGCGGCTGATCGAAGCGCGCGGCCTGTCGGTGCAGGAAGCGCTGCTGACCGGCGAGTCGATGCCGTCGGAAAAGCACCTCGATCCCGTCGCATCCGATGCGCCCCTGGGCGACCGCGCCAGCATGCTGTTCAGCGGGACCCTCGTGGCCGCCGGCCGGGGCACCGGCGTCGTGGTCGCGACGGGGCCGTCGTCCGAGATCGGCCGCATCGGCGGCATGCTCTCCGCCGTCGAGGTCCTCACGACGCCGCTCGTCCGGCAGATGGACAGCTTCGCACGCTGGCTGACCGCCCTGATCCTGCTCGCGGCGGCGCTGCTGTTCGCCTGGGGCGTGTTCGTCCTGCGGCAGGACGTGGGGGAACTGTTCATGGTGATGGTCGGCCTGTCGGTCGCGGCGATACCGGAAGGGCTGCCCGCCGTCCTCACCATCACGCTCGCCATTGGCGTCCAGCGAATGGCGCGACGCAACGCCATCGTCCGCCGGCTGCCGGCGATCGAGACAGTCGGCGCCGTCACCGTGATCTGCACCGACAAGACCGGGACGCTGACCCGCAACGAGATGACGGTGACCACCCTGGTGACCGCGGAGGGACGCTACGGCCTGTCCGGCGTCGGCTACGTCCCGGAAGGGACCGTGCACAGGGACGGCGCTCCCGTGGACCCCGCCGGGGAGCCCTTGCTGGAGCATCTGGGCCGGGTGGCGGCGCTCTGCAACGATGCCGCCCTGCGCCATCGCGACGGCGCGTGGGACGTGCTCGGCGACCCGATGGAGGGCGCCTTGCTGGTCGCCGCGCGCAAGCTCGGCCTCGCCGAGGACGAGCAGCAGGCCGCATGGCCGAGGTCGGACGCCATCCCGTTCGACGCGGCGCTGCGCTACATGGCGACGCTGCACCACGACCATGACGGCCGCGGCCTTGTCCTCGTCAAGGGTGCGCCCGAACGGGTCGTCGACCTGTGCCGCTGGCAGGTGACGGGGCGCGACGATACGGCCGAACTGGACGCGGACTTCTGGCTGCGGCGCGCCGGCGAGATCGCGGACCGGGGCGAGCGCGTCATCGCGCTGGCGATGCGCCGGGCGGACTCGGAGCACGCATCGCTGACCCACGCCATGCTCGAGGAGGACCTCGCGCTGGTTGGGCTCGTCGGCCTGATGGACCCGCCGCGTGCCGAGGCGGTCGAGGCGGTGGCCGACTGCCAGGCCGCCGGCATCCGCGTCAAGATGATCACCGGCGACCACGCGCGCACGGCGGCGGCCATCGGCCGGCTCGTCGGCCTGCGCAGCCCCGCCGTCCTCACCGGCGCCGAACTCGATGCCATGGACGATGCCGCGCTGCGCGGGGCGGTCGACGCCGTGGACGTGTTCGCGCGCACCAGTCCCGAGCACAAGCTGCGGCTGGTGATGGCGCTGCAGGCGCGTGGCGAGGTCGTCGCCATGACCGGCGACGGCGTCAACGACGCCCCGGCGCTCAAGCGTGCGGAGGCCGGCATCGCCATGGGCGTGCAGGGCAGCGCCGCGGCGAAGGAGGCCGCCGAACTCGTGCTCGCAGACGACAACTTCGCCTCGATCGCGGCGGCGGTGCGGGAGGGCCGCACCGTCTACGACAACCTGAAGAAGGTCATCACCTGGACGCTGCCCACCAACGCCGGTGAGGCGGCCACGGTGATCGTCGCCCTGATGCTCGGGATGACGCTGCCGGTGACGCCGATCCAGATCCTGTGGATCAACCTCGTCACCGCCGTGACGCTCGGGCTTGCGCTGGCGTTCGAGCCGCCGGAGCCCGGCACGATGCGACGTCCGCCGCGGCGGCGCGACGCGCCGCTGCTGGACGGCGCCCTCGTCTGGACCATCGTGCTGGTGTCGGTTCTGTTCCTGTGCGGCGTGTTCGGGATGTTCGGCTATGCGCTCGCGCGCGGCTACTCGGTGGAACTGGCCCGCACCATCGCCGTCAACACGCTGGTGGTGCTGGAGATCTTCTGCCTCTTCTTCATCCGCAACATCCACGGCACGTCGCTGACGTTCAAGGCGGTGGCGGGCACGCCGGCGGTGTGGCTGACGGTGGGGGTGACCACGGCGGCGCAGTTCGCCTTCACCTACCTGCCGCCGCTGCAGGCGGTCTTCGGCACCCGGCCCGTGCCCCTCTGGGACGGCATCGCGATCGTCGGTGTGGGAATCGCCTTCTTCGCCGTGGTCGAGGTGGAAAAGCAGGTTCGCCTCAGGCTCGCCCGCCGCCCCTCCGACGGCCCCCCGCCGGCTTGACCGCCGGTGCCGGAGCCGGGCATCGCTACTCCAACGACGTCGACGCAAAAGGGAAGAGGCAAGGATGGACCTGCAGCTGAAGGGCAAGAAGGCGCTGGTCACCGGCGCCAGTTCGGGCATCGGGCTCGGCACCGCGAAGGTGCTGGCGGCCGAGGGCGCGGAGGTGGCGCTGGTCGCCCGCCGCAAGGACAGGCTGGAGGAGGTGGCGAAGCAGATCATGGACGCCGGCGGCCTTCGCCCCGGCCTGATCGTCGCGGACCTGTACGAGGAGGATGCCCACAAGGTCGTCCACGCCGCGGCGATCAAGGGGCTCGGCCATGTCGACATGCTGGTCAACGCCGCCGGCGGCTCGCGGCCCTGTCCCGTCGACGCCCCCGACGAGCTGTGGATGGAGTCCCTGATGCTGAACTTCGTGCAGATCCGCCGCCTGACGCACGAATTCCTCGCCGGCATGCGCGAGCGGAAGTACGGCCGCATCGTCAACATCACCGGCACCGGCGAACCGCGCGCCGCCAACGCCGCCGCGCCGGCGAAGTCCGCCGTGCATGCCTGGGCCAAGGGCATCTCGCGCGAGATCGCCGCCGACGGCGTCACCATCAACAGCATCCCGCCCGGCCGCATCATGAGCGAGCAGGTGAGGGAGCGCCTGCACCCCACCGAGGAATCCCGCGCCGCCTTCGCGAAGGAGAACATCCCCGCCGGCTACTTCGGCGAGCCCGAGGACATCGCCAACCTCGCCGCCTTCCTGTCGTCGCCGCTGGCGCGCTACATCACCGGCACGGTGATCTACGTCGACGGCGGCATGCGGCGCTTCGCGCACTGAGGCCTTGAGGACGGTGACCGGGCCGCGCAGGAGGACCACGCGGTTGCGCTGGATCAATCCGCTCGCTGCGATTCCGGCGTACACAGGTGGTTCGCTGCACCCGTACCGGAGCCTCGCCATGACCTCGAACGTCGGAACCCTCGACCGCGTCCTTCGCGTCATCCTCGGTCTCGCACTGCTCTCGCTAGCCTTCGTTCTGGAGGGCAACCTGCGCTGGATCGCCGTGCTCGGCGTGCCGCTGCTGCTCTCGGCCGCCTTCGGTGTCTGCTTCGCCTACAGGCTGTTCGGCCTCAACACCTGTCCGCTCGCGCGCCCTTGACGTAGGGGAAATAGTTCCTATCTCTCCTGCGCACGGAAGCTGCGCGGGAGAGCAGGGGGGTATGGCGGGCGGGCTGAAGCAGGCGAGGTCGCGGCGGCCAGCGCACCCGGGCGCTGTCGAAGCCGTTCGGAAGCGCCTTTTCCGCAAGCGCCGCCCTTCAGCGCCATTTCAACGAAATCAATGGCTTGCGGGCGCCGATGTTGACAAATGATGACATTTCCGCACCCCCCGCTTCCGCGGGGAACGCGCCGGCGTCAGTCGTCCCAGGCCTTCTCCGGCATCGGCAGCCCGGCGAGGTCGTCCATGGTGATCCGGCCGTCCGGCTCGATGCCCCAGCCCTCCAGGCTCAGCATGATCTGCCGCACGTGCTGCGCGGTGTGCCAGGTGGTGCGCTCCAGCAGGTCGTGCGCGGCCTGCGAACCGTAATAGGTCTCGACCGTCCACTTGCACGACTTGTCGTCGAGGTTCTTCCACCAGTCCGCCAGCCGCCGGCGCACCTGCCCGGCGTAGTCGGCGATCTGCCCGAAGCTCTGGATATCGTCGCCCGGCGGCCTGGTCGGCAACTCGGGCGTGTAGAACACCCCTTCCTCCACCGCCTCGAGGAACGCCTCGGCGATGCGCGGCATGTGGTGGGTCAGCACCCGGTAGGTCCGCTTGCGGTTGCGGACGTTCTCTTCCTTGTGCTCGACGGGAATCTGCACGACCATCCGCTGCGTCGCCGCCAGCACCATGTCGAGCTTCTCGACAAGTTTTTCGGGCGGCAGCGGCGTGTGGTCGAGGTTGAGGCCGAGGAAGTCGGCGACCTGCCGGGTGTTCTGGCCGAAGGTGTAGTCGGTGCCCTTCGAGACGACCGGCGTCGTCCGCGGGCCGAGGCTGAACAGCAGCTTCAGCCCTTCCGGGTCTTCCTGAACGTTGATGCTGTCGAAGTCGACCGCACGGGCCGACAGGAACTCCATGGTTCGCAGGCAGCTCGTTCAGCCGGGCTTCCAGAAGAAGCGTATGCGGTCGTCGGTGATCAACATATCCTCGCCGGATGGCATTTCGGGCCGGTCTCGCGCCGGTCTTGCCGCAAGTATAGCGGAATGCGCGGCCGCGTCGATGGTCTCCTCCCGGTGCCGCCGGTCAAGCCGCCTGGCGCGACAGCTCGAGGATCAGCCGGCGCGCGCGCATCCACACGGCGTAACCGTCGTGGTCGCCCGCCTGTTCCAGATGCTCGGCATGGAGCATGGCTTGATCCGCGGCCGCGTCACCGTACCTGTCGATCAGGCGATGCACGAAGCGCATGAGTTCGGAATTGGTATAGGGCATAGCCAGTTTCTACGCGGTCCCGACTCCACCGTGGGTGCAATTTCAGTGAAGAGTTCATGACCGCTCTTTCTTGGTTCCCTGCGCGACTTCGGAGGCTCCCGGTGCCACGCATCTCGTTGCTGTTGCTTGCGCTGCTCGCGGCGCCCGCACCCCTGCTGGCAGCCACGGCCGTGGATATCGAACTCGTACTCGCGGCCGATGGTTCCGGATCGATCGACACCGGAGAGATGCGCCTGCAGCGCGACGGCTATGCCGACGCCATCACCCATCCCCGGGTGCTGGAGGCGATCCGTGCCGGGCGGCTCGGCCGCATCGCGCTCGCCTATGTCGAATGGGGCTCGGCGGTCTCCCGGCACACCATCGTCGACTGGGCGGTGATCGACGGCGACGCCTCGGCCGCGGCCTTCGCCGACAGACTGCGGACGGCGCCGCGCCGGGCCAGCGGCTACAACTCGATCAGCGCCGCCATCGACTATTCCGCCCGCATGATCCGCGACAACGACTACGCCGGCGACCGGCTGATGATCGACGTCTCCGGCGACGGACCCAACATCGGCGGCCGGTCGATATGGCAGGCGCGCGACGAGGCGGTGGCCGCCGGCATCACCGTCAACGGCCTCGTCATCGCGGGGCCGCAGGGCAACTTCCGCGGCCCCGGCGGCATGCCGCTGATCGACTATTTCCGCGAGGCGGTGATCGGCGGCATCGGCGCCTTCGCGCTGGAGGCCGACCGCCGGCTGAACTTCGCCCGGGCGGTGCGCATCAAGCTTCTGCGCGAGATCGCCCGCGCCAACGGCCTGCCGGAGGGGGAGCCGGGATGACCGCCATCGACCGCCGCGTCTCCGTCGCGCCGATGATGGAGTGGACGGACCGGCACGACCGCTACTTCCTGCGGCTGATCTCGCGCCGGGTGCTGCTCTACACCGAGATGGTGACCACCGGCGCGCTGCTGCACGGCCCGCGCGAGCGGCTGCTGCGCCACCATCCGGCGGAGCATCCGCTGGCCTTCCAGATCGGCGGCTGCGACCCGGCGGAGATGGCCGATTGCGCCCGCTTCGTCGAGGACGCCGGTTACGGCGAGATCAACATCAACGTCGGTTGCCCGAGCGACCGGGTGCAGAACGGCCGCTTCGGCGCCTGCCTGATGGCGGAGCCGGAAACCGTCGCCGCCTGCGTCGCGGCGATGCGGGACGCCGTCGACATCCCGGTCACCGTGAAGTCGCGCATCGGCATCGACGACGACGACAGCTACGACAGCCTCGCCCGGTTCGTCCGCACGGTGGCGGAGGCGGGCTGCGAGACGTTCGTGGTGCATGCCCGCAAGGCGATCCTCGCCGGGCTCAGCCCGAAGCAGAACCGCGAGGTGCCGCCGCTGCAGTACGACAAGGTCTGGCGCCTGAAGCGGGAGTTCCCGGCGCTCGAGATCGTCATCAACGGCGGCATCCGCACCCTGCCCGGGATCGAGGACCATCTGGCGCAGGTGGACGGCGTGATGATCGGGCGCGAGGCATACCAGAACCCGTACTTCCTCGCCGAGGTCGACCGTCGCTTCTTCGGCGCGGAGGACGACATCCCGGAGCGGCAGGCGGTGGTCGACGCGCTGCTGCCCTACATCGAGCGCGAGGTCGCCGACGGCGTCCACCTCAACCGCATCACCCGCCACATCCTTGGACTGTTCCAGGGCGAGCGCGGCGCGCGGGCATGGCGGCGGCATCTCAGCGAGAACGCGCACCTGCCCGGCGCCGGCACCGACGTGGTGCGCGCCGCGGCCGCCAGGGTGGGGCAGGGGTGAGGGGTCAGCGCGCGGCGCGGCCTCGCCCCCCGGCTGCGCCGCTGCTATTCTCGACCGTCATTTGTCGCGGCCGGAGAGGGCTATGACGAACTCGGGGACCCTGCTGGATTCGGTGGACGACCTCGTCGCCCGGATACCCGACGGTGCGATGGTGGCGCTGCCGCCCGACTACAGCCTGCCGGCCATGGAAGCCGTGCGGTCGCTGATCCGGCGCGGCGCGCGCGACCTGCGGCTGCTCGGCGTCCCGGTGTCCGGCCTCGCCTCCGACATGCTGATCGGCGCCGGCTGCGTCGCCTCGATCGAGAGCAGCGCCGTCAGCCTCGGCGAGCAGGGCATGGCGCCGCGCTTCACCGAGGCGGTGCGGAGCGGCGCGATCACGATGCGCGATGCGACCTGCCCGGCCGTCCACACCGCGCTGCAGGCGTCCGAGAAGGGCGTCCCGTTCATGCCGCTGCGCGGCGTGCTCGGCTCCGACCTGATCGCCTGGCGTCCGGACTGGAAGGTCGTCGACAACCCGTTCGGCGACGACGATCCCATCCTGCTGGTGCCGGCGATCCGGCCCGACGTGGCGCTGTTCCACGCGTGCTGGGCCGACCGGGACGGCAACGTCTGGATCGGCCGCCGGCGCGAGCTCGCGACCATCGCCCACGCCGCGGCGACCACCCTCGTCACCGTGGAGGAGGTCCGCGACGACATCCTGCTCGACGACGAGATCATGGCGGCCGGAACGCTGAGCGCGGTGTACGTCAGCGCCGTCGCGCGGGCCGGGCGCGGCGCCTGGCCGCTCGGCGTCGCTGGGGTCTACGCGCCCGACCAGGAGCATCTGGCGGAGTATGCGCGGCTGGCCCGCACCGCGGAGGGCTTCGCCACCTATCTCGACCGCTTCGTCCGCCGCCAGGCCGCCGCCTGAGATGCCGCCCGCCCGCATCGAGGAGGTGATGATCGCGGCGATCGCCGGACGCATCGGCGACGCGGGCCATGTCGCCGTCGG
>JBBDQX010000093.1:0-7619 GCA_040905765.1 Acetobacterales bacterium | reverse complement strand
GCCGCGGCGAGCGCCGGTGCCGACGGCGCCGCGGACATTGCCGAATCCGGACCGGATTCGGTCGCCGCGCTTCCACTCGTCAGCCCGGCTGACAGCGGCTCGATGCTTCCGCTGGTCCTGTCGGATGCCGACGTCGCGCTGTACCGGCGGATCTTCGACATCCAGGAAGAGGGCCGCTGGAAGGAAGCGTCGAAGCTGATCGCTCAGCTCGGCGATCGGGTGCTGATGGGCCATGTGCTCGCCCAGAAGTACCTGCATCCCACCAGGTACCGGTCCAGGTTCGCGGAACTCCGCGACTGGCTCGCCCGATACAACGATCACCCACAGGCCCGGCGCATCTACCGCCTGGCGCTGCAGCGGATGCCGAAAGGCGCAGCGCAGCCTCAGGCGCCGGTGCCCGGCTACCTGTACGGCACCGGCGCCAGCATCGCTGCCGCCGGTCCCGGCGACTACGTCTCCGACAAGAAGCAGTCGCGCGAGGACCTGCGGCAGGTGCGGCAACTGATGCGCCGGATGCATGGCCGTATCCGCGGCGGCTGGCCCACGGGCGCACTGCAGATCCTGCAGACCGGCGCGGTCGGGCAACTGTTCAACAGCCTGCAGTACGATACCGCCCGGGCCGACATCGCCATGGGCTATTTCGCCTTCCATAAGGATTTGGAGGCGTTCGAACTCGCGGCGCCGGCCAGCAGACGGTCGGGCCGCTGGCTGGCGACGGCGAACTGGACGGCCGGGCTCGCGGCCTGGCGCCTCGGCCGCGTCGAGGAGGCGCGTCACCATTTCGAGCTTCAGGCCGAGAGCCCCGCGGCATCGCCCTGGCTGCAGTCCGCCGGCGCGTTCTGGGCGGCACGCGCAAGCCTGCTGACCCGCAAGCCGATCCTGTACAACCAGTGGCTGGAAGCGGCGGCGGAACATCCGCGCACGTTCTATGGCCTGCTCGCACGGCGGCTGCTCGGGATCGAGATGAACTTCACCTGGGACAGCCCGGCGCTGTCCGAGGTGCACCTTGCGCGGCTTGCGAACGAGCCCGCCGGGCGCCGCGCCATGGCGTTGGTGCAGGTGGGCCGCCACGACCTCGCGGAACGCGACCTGCGCAAGCTCTATGCCCGCGACGAAACGGTCTTCGGCGAGGCAATCGCGGCGATGGCCGCGCACGGCAACATGCCGGCGCTCGCCATGCGGCTGTCGGGCATCCTGTCCACCGGAGACGACGCAGCCTATGACGGCGCGCGCTATCCCGTGCCGCTGTGGCAGCCCGCCGGGGGCTATGCGGTGGATCGGGCGCTGCTGCTGGCCTTCGCGCGACAGGAATCCAATTTCAATCCGCAGGCGCTCAGCCCCGCGGGCGCGCGCGGCCTGATGCAGCTCATGCCGCGTACCGCCAGCTACATCGCCGGCGACAGCGAACTCCGCCGCAAGCGCGACGCGCTCTACGACCCGGCTCTGAACCTCGATCTCGGACAACGCTACCTGTCGCACTTGCTGGTGGGCGAAGGCATCGACGGCGACCTGCTGCTGCTGGCGGCGGCCTACAACGGCGGGCCGGGCAAGCTGGCGCGGTGGCGCGGCCTCGTCGACCACGACCAGGATCCGCTGCTGTTCATCGAGAGCATCCCTTCGCCGGAGACCCGCATCTTCATCGAGCGGGTGCTGACCAACCTGTGGATCTACCGCCACCGCCTGGGGCAGCCGACGCCGTCGCTCGACGCCCTTGCGATGGGGCTGCGGCCGACCTATCTGCCGCTCGACGGGCAGACGCCCGCCGAACCGCCGAGTCACGCCGCCGCCGCGGGAAAATCCGATGCCGGAAATTGATGACAGCCGTCCCTTCATCCCCGTCGCCATCGCCGTCCTGACGATTTCCGACACCCGCACCGCCGCGGACGACCGTTCGGGGGACACCCTGGCCGAGCGGATCGGGGCGGCGGGCCATCGGCTTGCTACACGGCGCATCGTCAAGGATGACCGGCCGGCCATCGAGGCGGCCCTGCGGGAGGCGGTCCGCGATCCGCAGATCGACGTCGTCATCGCTACCGGCGGCACCGGCGTCACCGGCCGCGACGTCACTCCCGAGGCTTTCCACGCCGTCTATGACAAGGAGATTCCGGGCTTCGGCGAGCTGTTCCGGATGCTGAGCTACGACAGCGTCGGCACCTCGACGATGCAGTCCCGCGCCACGGCTGGCGTAGCCGGCGGAACATACCTGTTCGCCCTGCCCGGCTCGACCGGCGCCTGCCGCGACGCCTGGGACAACATCCTCGTCCACCAGTTCGACAACCGCTACCGGCCCTGCAACCTCGTCGAGCTGATGCCGCGGCTGAACGAGCACCTCAAGGACCCGGTGGCCTGACCACCCGGCCGGCGTGGGCTCGCTGCTCGCGCCACGCCACCGTGTTGTCCACGTCCTCCAACCTGTCCACCAGCGCCCAGCGCCTTCCCTCCAGATTGGCCAGCGTGTCGGCCAGGGCACAGGGCGTCGACCAGCGCACGCCCGCGAACGGATCGATGAAGCGTGGCCGTCTCGTCAGGCCGACCAACCAGTACCCGCCGTCCGGCGCGGGCCCGAACACCGCGTCGCGCCCGGCCAGCACCCTGAACGCCCGGGCAATGTGCGCCGGCCGGATGGCGGGGATGTCGGAGCCGACCAGCACCACCGGCCCGGGCGGCAGGCGCCGCATCGCCCGCGCCATGCGTCGGCCGAGGTCGCCCGCGCCCTGCGCGAACGACGAACAGCCCGTGCGCCACGGCAACGTCTCTCCCACGCCGGGCGTCACCGCGAGCCAGCAGCGCCAGCGCGGATCGCGCGCAAGCCTGAGGATCACCGCACGGCTGGTATCCCTGTGGAAACCGAGCGCCGCGGCGGCCCCTGCCCCGGCGGCTAGCCGCGATTTCACCCGCCCGAGCCGCGGCACCCGGGTAAAGATCACCAGATGGCGTACCGGCGAGGGCATCAGCCGTAGAGCCGTGCTATGCGCGACGCCGGGACGCCGGCCAGGTAGAGCGACAGGCACAGCAGGTTGCGGGCCGGCCGGAGCCAGTATCCGTCACGCCGGTAACGCGCGGCCGAAGTGACGGCGTCGTGGTCGAGGGCGACAAGCCGGGACCTGCCGATGCGGCGCGCCAGATCGACGTCCTCCATCAACGGCAGCGGGCGATAGCCGCCGATACGATCGTAGAACTGCCGCGACAGCAACAGGCCCTGGTCGCCATAGGGCAGGCCGAGCCGACGGCATCTCCATCGGGCCAGGCGTTCCACCCGCGCCGCCCCCGGCGTGCGGTCGTCGAGGCGAAAGCGGAAGTACGCGGCCTTGTCCTCGTTGCCCCCTGCCATGAAGCGCGCCGCCTCCGCCGACCAGCCCGGCGACAAGACCGTATCGGCGTGCAGGAACAGCAGCCAGTCACAGGCCGCTGCCGCGGCACCGGCGGCAAGCTGGGTGCCGCGCCCGCGCGCCACCGCGAGGACGCGCGCCCCCGCCCGCCCGGCGACGCTACGCGTTGCATCCGACGAGCCGCCGTCGGCCACGACCACCTGCCGCACGAACGCCGCCTCGCGCGCCGCCGCCAGGCAGGCCGGCAGATGATCGGCGGCATCGAGTGTCGGGACCACGACGGAAAGGCTCGGCTGCATGCGACCTCGTATCGGGGTCCTGCCGCGTCCCGTCAACCCGATATATGTTCTTGTTATGTTCCGAATCCGTGCTTATCCTCCGACCATGGATGCGAGACCCCATATCGCCCGCAAGGGTCGCGGCGCCATCGGCAATCCGGACGGCCGCTTCGAGAGGGAGGCGCGCGTCGCAACCTTCGACGGATGGGAGACGGGCGATGGATGGGAAACCGGCGCGGAAGACGAGCCCGCGCGGCTCCGCACCACCCTGACGGCGGAGACCAGCCGCCGCATCATCGCCCGCAACGACTCGCCCGACATCCCGTTCGACCAGTCGATCAACCCGTACCGCGGCTGCGAGCACGGCTGCGTCTACTGCTACGCGCGGCCATCGCACAGCTACATGGGCCTGTCGCCCGGACTGGACTTCGAGACCCGGCTGTTCTTCAAGCCGGACGCGCCTTCCTTGCTGGAGAAGGAACTCCGCCGGCCCGGCTACCGGTGCAGCGTGATCGCGCTCGGCAGCAACACCGACCCGTACCAGCCGGTGGAACGCGAGCTGAAACTGACCCGCCGCATCGTCGAGGTGCTGGCGGCGTTCAACCATCCGCTGACCATCGTGACCAAGTCGGCGCTGGTGGCGCGGGACATCGACCTGCTGGCGCCGATGGCGGAGCGGAGGCTGGCGCAGGTGTTCCTCTCGGTGACGACGCTGGACCGCGATCTCGCGAGGAAGATGGAACCGCGCGCCGCGACGCCGCCGCGGCGCCTTGAGACGATCCGCCGGCTGACCGATGCCGGGATCCCCTGTGGCGTGATGGCGGCGCCGATGATTCCGGGCCTGAACGACAGCGAACTCGAGGCGATACTGGAAGCGTCCTCATCTGCCGGCGCCACGGATGCGGGATATGTCCTGCTGCGCCTGCCGCACGAGTTGAAGGACCTGTTCCGGGAATGGCTCGATGCCCATGCTCCGCACCGCGCGAGGCACGTGCTGTCGCTGGTCGCCCAGAGTCGCGGCGGCCGGTTGAACGATCCGGAGTTCGGCAGCCGCATGCGCGGCGAAGGTCCTTATGCCCTGGCCCTCGCGCACCGTTTCAAGCTCGCCTGCCGGCGGCTCGGATTCTCCCGGCCGAGCCATGCGATGCGCGGCAGCCGTCTGGATACGTCGGCCTTCATGGCCCCTCCGCGCTGCGGGGACCAACTCGCATTGTTCTGAGCCGGCGGGTGCCGGTCAGGGCCGGTGGATGCTAGGATCGGCTCATGCATGCTCACGATTCCCCGATCGGAGTCGGGCTCGGCGCCGGGTCCGGCTATGCCCCCTGACTACCGCCTGGAAGAGGCCCTCGGCGCCGGCACCGGTCTGCGTATCGCCGGCATCGACGAAGCCGGGCGCGGGCCGCTCGCCGGTCCTGTCGTCGCCGCGGCGGTGGTGCTCGACCTTGCCTGCATCCCGGACGCGCTGGCCTCGCGGATAGACGACAGCAAGCTGGTACCTGCGAACGTCCGTGAAGCTCTGGTAGCCGCGCTGTTCGATTGCGCCGAGGTCGCCGTCGGCATCGCCTCCGTCGAGGAGATCGACAGGCTGAACATCCTGCAGGCGACGATGCTGGCGATGCGACGCGCCTGCGACGGTCTGGCCTCGCTCCCCGCCGCGGCCCTGGTCGACGGCAACTATCCGCCGAAGCTGGCGTGCAGCGTGCAGACCGCGGTCGGCGGAGACGGCCTGTCGCTATCCATCGCAGCGGCGTCACTGGTGGCCAAGGTCCACCGCGACACGATCATGCGCGCGCTGTCCGGGGAGTGTCCGGGATACGGCTGGGAGCGCAATATGGGCTATGGCACCCCTGAGCATTGTCGGGCGCTCGTCGAACACGGCGTCACCATCCATCATCGCAAGAGCTTCCGGCGCGTGGTTGACGCCTTAAATCAGCCGGCGCTTTCAATCGCCTGAATCGAAATGTAGAATCCCTGCGATATTTCCTGGCGCAGGGGGAGGGATGCGAGGGTCAGGGGCGGTCCCGAGCGACCGCGTGATATGCGGCGACTGCGTCGCGGAGATGACGCGGCTGCCTCGCGGCTGCGCGCAGGTGGTATTCGCCGACCCGCCGTACAACCTCCAGCTCCATGACGACCTGATGCGGCCGAACAACACGCGGGTCGACGGCGTGCACGAAGCCTGGGACCGGTTCGCGAGCTTCGCCGACTACGACCGCTTTACCGAGGAGTGGCTGACCGCGGCGCGCCATGCGCTGGCCGACGACGGGACTCTCTGGGTGATCGGCACCTACCACAACATCTTCCGCGTCGGCACGATCCTGCAGGATCTCGGTTTCTGGATCCTCAACGACGTGGTCTGGCGCAAGACCAATCCGATGCCGAACTTCCGCGGCACACGCTTCACCAACGCCCACGAGACGCTGATCTGGTGCTCGAAAGGCCCGGATGCGCACTATCGCTTCAATTACGAGGCGATGAAGCAGCTCAACGACGACCTGCAGATGCGCAGCGACTGGCTGCTGCCGATCTGTGCCGGGGGCGAGCGCCTGCGCGTGAATGGCGAAAAGGCGCATCCGACGCAGAAGCCGGAAGCGCTGCTCTATCGGGTCATCATGTCGTCGAGCCAGCCGGGCGATCTCGTGCTCGACCCGTTCTTCGGTTCCGGCACCACCGGCGCGGTCGCCAAGAAGCTGGGCCGCCGCTATCTCGGTATCGAGCGGGACGCCGGGTATGTCTCGATCGCACGCGACCGGCTGGATGCGATCATGGAACTGCCGCTGGCGGACACGGTCACCATAGGCTCAGCGCCGAAGCCGCCGCGGGTGCCGTTCGGCGCGGTGCTGGAGCGGGGGCTGCTCCGGCCCGGGCAGACGCTGACCGACCTGCGCCGACGGTACGAGGCGCGGGTATACGCCGACGGTACCGTGGTCGCGGAGCCGCACCGTGGCTCGATCCATAAGGTCGGCGCCGCCGTCCAGGGATTGCCCGCCTGCAACGGATGGGTGTTCTGGCACTACGAGGACGACGGCGGCCTGCAGCCGATCGACGCTCTGCGGGAGACCATCAGGGCCGAGATCGCCGCGGCCTGAACCGTCACACCCGGTCCGCCCCCAGATGGCGAAGCACCTTTCGCATGACCGTCGGCAACGCCTCATCCGGCAGGCTGTGCCGGGCGACCCACCTGCCGTCGACCCTAGCCGCGGATTCCACCGTGGCCGCGAGTACCGAAAGCTCGAGGCCGAAATGGGTGAAGACGTGGCGCACGGCCCCGTCGACCTGGCGCCAGTCGGCGGCGGCAGGCGCATGCTCGAGCGCTTCCTCCACGGACCATCGCGCCTCGCGCCATTCGGTCGACGGCACTTCCATCATGCCGCCGAGCAGGCCGTTCTCGGCCCGGCGACGCAGCAGGACGTGACCGTCGGGCCTTACCGCCCAGAACGCGACGCCATAGCGCTGCGGCCGTGCCTTCTTCGGCGCCCGGCGAGGCAGCGTCTCGGCGACGCCCAGCCGACGCGCCGCGCAGCCGGCCGAAAGCGGGCAGATCGCGCAGGCCGGCCGGCGCGGCGTGCAGACCGTGGCGCCGAGATCCATCACCGCCTGG
This sequence comes from Acetobacterales bacterium, assembly GCA_040905765.1. Taxonomy (GTDB): domain Bacteria; phylum Pseudomonadota; class Alphaproteobacteria; order JBBDQX01; family JBBDQX01; genus JBBDQX01. The sequence goes on along the minus strand of JBBDQX010000093.1, from coordinate 411 downwards.
GCGTAGTCGCCTGGCCGTACGGCAGGGGTCAGGCCGGCTGCCAGCTTCTTCAGCGCCGGTTTCGAGCCGGGCAGCGGATCGGTGACGCCGTAGAGTCGCGCCATCACCCGCTCGACATTGCCGTCGACCACGGCGGCCGGCCGGTCGAAAGCGATCGCCGCGACGGCCGCGGCGGTATAGGCGCCAATGCCGGGCAAGGTGCGCAACGCGTCCTCGGTATCGGGAAAGACGCCGCCACGGTCGGCGACAACGGCCTGCGCGCAGGCGTGCAAATTGCGCGCCCGCGCGTAATAGCCGAGTCCGGCCCATTCGGTCAGCACGGCGTCGCGCGGCGCCGCGGCGAGATCGCCGACGGTCGGCCACAATTCGACGAAGCGTTGGAAATACGGGCCGACCGTCGCCACCGTCGTC
>JBBDQX010000092.1:0-7629 GCA_040905765.1 Acetobacterales bacterium | reverse complement strand
GAGGTCGAGGATCACCTCGAGGATCTCAGGGTCGAGGCCGACCAGCTGCGCGGGCTGCGCGACGCCTACCTGCAGGGCGAGGAGGCCGTCCGCCAGGCCAACATCGCCATCGAGGCGCAGAACGACCTCCGCAAGCTCGGGATCGATCTCCAGTCGGCCGAGGGCCAGGAGCTGCTCGAGCTGCACCAGCGCGTCGGCGACTACCGCAACGCCATCGAGGACATCACCGAGCGCGAACAGCGCCACAAGCGGACCGTTGCCGAGATCCGGGGCGAGCTGGACCGGGTCGACGACAGCTACGAGACGGCCGTCGCCGCCGCCAATCGCTGGCGCACCGAGGCGCTGGCCGGCCTCGACCCGACGAAAGAGGGCTACGAGCAGTTCGCCGACCAGGTCGAGACGATCTATCGCGACCGGTTGACGGAGGCGATGGAGGATCACCTCGACGCCAGCCGGCGCTGGCAGGACGGCGCCACCCGCGCCCTGCGCGACTATTCGGACGCCGCGACGGACGCGGCGTCGAACACCGAGCGGGCGCTCACCACCACCATGCGCGGCCTCGAGGACGTCCTGGTCAGCGCACGCTCGGCGGCCGACGCCGCGGAGGCGATCGCCGAGGACATCGCGCGGATCTTCATCCGGCAGCAGATCACCGGCCCGCTGGCCGGTTTTCTGGGCGGGGTCTTCAGCGACGCGTTCGGCGGCGGCACGGCTCCCCTGCCGGGCGAGTCCGATCTCCAGAACCCCGCCCTCCGGCTCGCCGACGTCAAGCACGGCGGCGGCATCGCCGGCCTGGAGGGTCGTCGCCGGCCGATGCCCGCGTCCACCTGGATCGGCGCGCCGCGCTTCCACAACGGCTATCTGGCCCCGAACGAGGTGCCGGCGATCCTGGAGAAGGGCGAATCCGTCCTCACCCCCGGCCAGATGCGGACGCTCGGGTCGATGGGCACGCCGCAGGTGACCATCATCAACAACTCGAGCCAGCCGATCGCCGGCGAGGCCAGCGTCGGCCGCGGCAGCGACGGGCGCCCCGAGATCCGCGTCCTGGTGGAGGACCTGGTCGACGACAGTCTGCGCACTGGCCGTCTGCGGCGCACCGTGCAGAGCGAGTTCGACGTCTCCCCGCGCGTCACGAGGAGGGCCTGATGGCCAACGACGCCTGGCCCGCCAGCCTCCCCCAGGACGCCCTCGCGAACGGCTACCGCGAGCAGCTCAGCCCGAACGTCGTACAGAGCGACACCGATTCCGGCCGCCCGAAGCGCCGGCCGCGATTCACGAAACCGCCGCGCAAGCCGATCCGCATCCCGATGGAGATGACGCGGGCGCAGGTGGCGACCTTTGAGGAGTTCTTTGAGACCACCCTTAACGACGGCGTAAAGCCCTTCGACTTCACCCATCCGCGCCTGCTGACGACCGCCACCTTCTACTTCAACGCCGACCGGGGCCCGGACATCCAGCCGCTCGGCAACGGCCAGCGCTGGACCGTCAACCTCGATCTGGAGATCGACTCGTGAGCGAGCCGCGCCTCTCCGGAGCCGCGCGCGCGGCCGTCTATGCGCAGGACACGACCGAGGTCTTCCTGACGCTGCTGACCATCGACCACGCCGAGCTGGCGACCCCGGTGCGGGTGGTGAACAACACCGAGAACGTCACCTCCCGCGGCGAGACCTTCCACGGCGCGCCGTTCCGTCTCGACCTGCCCGACGAGGACGGGGAGTCGCTGCCCCGCGTGCCGCTCGAGATAGACAACTACGAGCTGGAGGACGAGCTGGGCGAGGCGGTCACCATTGGCGAGATCCTCGAATCCTTCATCGAGCCGGCGACGGCAACGATCGAGGTGGTGATGGCGTCCAACCCCGACGTGGTCGAGTTCGGCCCCGTCGTAATGGAGCTGCGCGACACCGAGTACGATGACCTCAACGCCCGCGGCACCCTGGTCATGGACGGCGACCTGCTGACCGAGCCCTATCCGGCCGGCAGCTTCGCCCCCACGACCCACCCCGGGCTGTTCAAGCGATGACGGTGGAGGAGCTTCGATGGAAGAGATGATCGGCGCGGGCGTCGGATCGGGCGTCGGACTGATCGCGATACTGCTGGGCGCGCTCTACAACGCCCACCTGCAGCGCAAGCGTGACGACCGCCTGCGCGAGGAAGAGCGGCGCGGCTTCGCGGCCGCGCTGTTCTCCGATCTCGTCGGCGCGCTGATGCTGCTCAGCGACCGCCGGACGTTTCTGGAGGGCGTCGCGGCGACGACGCCCGACCCCGGCTACGACTGGCCGGAGCGGCTCACGCTACCGCCCCTGCTGTGCGCGCCGACCATCCCGATGAAGGTCGGCTTGCTCGATCCTGAGGCCGTAGAGCGTGTGGTTCTCGCCTTCAGGTCCTACGAGATGGCCGGGATGCTGCTGAGGCTCAGCGCCGCGGAAGCCCGGGCGGGCACCCTCGAGTCCTCGACGGCAAGCGGCCGGGCCTACTTCATCAACGGGTTCATGGGGAACGCCTGCCGGGCGCTCGAGAGCCTGGCCGCTGTGGCGGGTTGCGAGGAGAGGCTCGCCGATCTCAAGAACGACCCGTTCCTGTGGCGGCAGCAGTGATCCGCAACGTGCCGTCCTGGGCGCCATCCTTTGTCGGGCTGCCGTTCCGGGTCGCCGGCCGCAGCCGCGACGGCGTCGACTGCTACGGCCTCTACTGGCTGATCCAGCGCGACGTCTTTGGCCGTGACCTGCCGGCCTTCGTCGAAACCTTCTCGCCGGCCGACGTGGAGGAGATCCGCGGCCTCATCGAGGGCCGGATGAGCCCCTGGGTGCCGGTCGACCACCCGCAGCCGGGCGACGCGGTGCTGCTGCGCGTGTCCGGCCTGCCCGGGCATCTCGGTATCTACCTGCGGCGCGGGCTGATGCTGCACGTCAACGATACCGCCGGCTCGTCGCAGTACGAGGAACTCGGCGGCCTCGCATGGCCCCCGGCCAAGATCCTCGGCTACTACGCCTGGGGGCAGGCCGCGCCCCCGGCGCTCGCGGTCAGCCATGGCTGATCTCCGGCTGCTCACCCGCCCGCACGTCTTCGCGCCGCGCCGCGTCAACCAGGTCGTTCCCGCCGGCGGCACCACCCTCACCTTCGCCACCCCGGTGGCGGCGGCCGACGCACCCACGGTCGGCGATCTGCTGCTGTTCGGCGAAATGGGGCTGGAGAGCCGCCGCCTGATCTGCAAGCGCATGCGGCGGCGCGGGGAGTACAGCGCCCGCGTGGAGTTCATCGACGAGGCGCCGGAGATCCACGACGCCGACTCCGCGGCGCTGCCGCCGCCGGCCGTGCTGTCGACGGGCCCGGCGACGCCGCCGCTGCCGGCCGCAGTGGTCGACCTGGCGCTGACCGAGATCGTCGACTACGTCGCCGGCCGCCCCGTCGTCCGGGTCGCCGCCGCCTGGCGCCCCGGCAACGGCTCGGCGGTCGCCGGCTACGAGGTCTACCTCCGCCAGGGCGGCAGCTGGCGGCTGCAGGACGTCGTCACCGCGCCGCGCGTCCGTCTCGGCCCCTTCGGGGTCGGCGAGACGGTCGAGGTCGCCGTCTCCGCCGTCAGCCCCTCCGGGCTCAAGCTGCCGGTCGGCCAGGCCGCCAGCGCCTCCCTGACCACGGTCGGCGACGTCAGCATCCCGCCCGACGTCGCCCGCCTGATGGTTGAGGACGCCGCCGGTGGCCGCCGGCGCTTCTGGTGGACGATCGACACCGCAATGCCGGATCTCGCCGGCGTGCTGCTGCGCTACAACCACGGTCACTCGCGCGACTGGGGCAGGGCCTCGCCGCTGCACGAGGGCGTGCTGCCGGCGCCGCCCTTCGAGACGGACGCCCTGCGCTACGGGACCGCCACGGTGCTGGCGAAGGCGGTCGACACCTCCGGCAACCTCAGTGGGGGCGTCGCCGTCGCCGTCCTCAATCTCGGCGACCCGCTCAGCCAGAACCTGGTCTACACGGTCGACTACGGCGACGGCGGCTGGGCAGGGACGAAGGTCGGCGCGAGTGTCGACGGCGACGACCTGCTCGCCGACGATCCCGGCACGCCGATGTACACCGACGGCGCCGCGCTGATGTACGGCGGCGACGACAGCGCGCCCCGCTACGGCTCTCCGTCCGACCCCGCCTATGCCTCGGACTGGATCGCGATGTACGCCGGCGACGACCAGCCGATGTACGAGGCGATCTACAGCGAGCTGCGCTACCGCGACACCATCACCCCGGACGCCGCCGGCCTGCTGCACCTCGACGTCGCCGGCGACGGCGACATCAGGCTGCGCTACCGGGCCCGCTGGCCGGACGCGATGTACGTCGCCGCAGCCGGGCCGATGTACGGCGAAGATGCGGCCCTGATGTACCGGGAGAGCACCGCCTACCTGCCCTGGACCGGCCGCGTGCACGCGGTCGAGCAGGAGTACGAGATCGAGGCCGAGATTCCTGCCGACACCGTCCGGGGCCGTCTGGCGCGCCTCGTCGCGCAGGTGGACGCCGAGGACATCATCGAGCGCTTCGACGATCTCGCCATCGACGCCGGCGGTACCCGCCTGCCGGTGACGAAGCCGTTCCGCGTCATCAGGAACGTCCAGCTCACGCTGCAGGACGACGCCGGCTCCGCCGAGCGCCTGAAGCTGCTCGACAAGAGCCTGTCAGGCCCGCTGGTGCGGGCCTTCGACGGCGCCGGGGCCGGCGCCGCCGCCACCATCGACGCCACCGTGCAGGGCTACTGAGGAAACATCATGACCGCACTGCCCACCAAATCTCATCTCGACGGCTCCGGCGCGACGCCGACCGAGGGCCAGTTCAAGACCGCCATCGGCGCGCTTTACGACTACGTCAAGGAGCGGCTCGAAGGCGGCTCGGCCTCACGCCCGGTGGCGCCGCGTGATGGCCCTTCAGCGCCTCTGCAAGGCGCAGGGAACCGCCGTTTTCCGTCCCGTTATGGCCCGGTCGATCCCGTCAAATCCCGGATGCCTGCCGTGGAAGGGTGGGTCTGGCCCTCACAGGGGTAACGACAAGGCTTTTTTACGGGTCCAAAAATACCGGCGCTGCACCGCGTTTCCCAGGCGGCGAAATTGCTCGACGGCCGCGCGAGAAACGGGACTCCGGGCGTGCCCGCTGTCATTTCCGCGCCCTCAGACCACCGCCCGCGGGGTCAGATGCGAGAGGGCAGCCCCCAGGTGTTCGGTCCCGCGGTGTGATGGTATCGGATTGCCGAGCAGGGAACCGGGTCTCACCTCCATGTTCCAGGCGAGGGTGTATGGACGAGCGGTTCTCAAACCGTCAAACGGCTTTTGCCGCGGAAACGCCGCCCACGTGGCGACGTTGGGCGCGGCTGGCGTCACGATCAATGCTCGCATTGTTGAATGGCGCTGCAGCCGATCCCGCTCTCTCGGTGTAGACGTTGCCATCGCCATCGACCTTTTCCATCTCCGCCGTCCAAATCTGGCGTGGTTCAAGAAGCCGCCAGCCCTCCGCTTCGACAATCGTCATTTGACGTTCTGCGCCAAGACGAGCCGCATCTTTTCCGCGAGTTCCTGGTGGCGATAGGGCTTGGCGAGAAGGTGGACGCCACGATCTAGACGGCCATGGTGCACGATAGCGTTTTCAGTATAGCCGGAGGTGAACAGCACAGGCAGGCCGGGCCGCAGAGCCTGCACGGCGTCGGCGAGCTGGCGCCCGCTCATTCCGCCGGGCATCACGATGTCGGTGAATAGCAGGTCGAACGATTCGCCTCGCTCCAGTATCGCCATCGCCTCGGGACCGTTGCCCACGGCGACGACCGCGTAGCCGAGGTTGGTGAGCTGGCCGGCAACATGGTCCCTGACCATGTCGTTGTCCTCGACCACCAATATCCGTTCGTTGCCCCGCTCGACCGGCGCCTCGTCGCCCGCCGGTTCGGCGGTAGTCTCGTCGGCGGTCGCGCGCGGCAGGTAGAGCTTCACCGTCGTGCCCTCGCCCGGCTCGGAATAGATCCGTACATGCCCGCGCGACTGCTTGACGAAGCCATAGACCATGCTGAGGCCGAGACCGCTGCCCTTGCCGACGTCCTTGGTCGTGAAAAACGGTTCGAAGGCCCGTTCCAGCGTTGCCGCATCCATGCCAACGCCGGTGTCGGACACGGCGATCAAAACATATTGCCCAGGCTCGACCTCCACCTGGCGTGCGGTATACTCCGCGTCAAGGTGGGTATTAGCGGTTTCAATCGTAAGCCTGCCGCCACCGGACATCGCGTCGCGCGCGTTGATGCAGAGGTTCAGCAGCGCATTCTCCAACTGGCCCGGGTCGACCATCCCGGGCCACAGATCAGCTGTGAGCGACATCCTGATCTCGATATGCTCGCCGAGGGTCCGGCGCAGTAGCGGGTCCATGTCGGCGATCTGCCGGTTGACATCGACGACTCGGGGGTCAAGCGGCTGGCGGCGTGCGAACGCCAGCAGCCTGTTGGTCAGTTCGGCCCCGCGTTGCGCCGCCTTCGCCGTCATCTCCGCCAGCAGCCGCAGACGATGGTCGGCTGTCAGGCTCTCGGCGAGCACCTCCGCGTTGCCCAGAATCACGGTTAGCAGGTTGTTGAAGTCGTGTGCGACTCCCCCGGTAAGTTGACCGATCGCATCCATTTTTTGGGAATGGCGCAGCCGCTGGTCAAGTTCCTCGAGGGCGATTCTCTGTTGTTTGAGCGATTCCGCCGTACCGTTCAGGACCGACATGAGCGCACCGAGTTCGCCGCCGGGAAGAGGGGGCGGGATTCGCGCATCGAGATCACCCCGGCCGAGACTGGTCGCCATTGCCGCGATGCGGCCGACTGGTCGTCTTATGCCGCGTTCGGCCAGCGTCCAGACGCCCGCGAACAGCAGGATCCAGACGCCTGCGAGGATCGCAATATCCTGGTGAAGGCGTCGGTTGGCCGCTGCGAGCAAATCGTTCCTGGGCAGCCCGACCATGATGTGCAGACCGGCATCGTATAGGCTCGGGGACATGCGGGAAATCGACCAGATTTCTCGGCGACCGCCTATGCCTGAGACCTCCTCAACGCGTTCCATGTTCTCGGTTGTGGCGAGCCGGAGCAATTCGGAGCCGGTGATCGACATGCCCCCCGTCGGCGTCTGCTTTGTACCCCCACGCCAGACAAGCACCGTGCCGTCCCGGTCGACGAGCAGGATTTCCATGCTCTGAAGATGCCGCTGATATCCCTCTACGAACCTGCCGAGGTCCAACGAGGCGAGCAGGACGAATTTCAACTGGCCGGCAGGGGAGCGCGCGGGATGCGCGATCTGGAGCACCGACAGGCCCGTCAGGCGGCCGAACGCCGGCTGCAGCGTGACGCCGCTGGCAGCGTCACGGGCTTCGATGAAATAGCGGCGGTCGCGGAGGTCGAGCTCACGGCCGGTTCGCAGGGAATCGCAGAACAGGCTGCCGTCAGGCTTGATCGTCAAAATGCCTGTGTATTGCGGATATTCCTCGCGCACGGCCGAAAGGAAGGCCGAACACGCCGCCCTGTCCTCGGTATCGACATCTTTGGCCCGCGCAAGCCCGTAATGCAGTTGCGCCGTCCCGCGGATTTTTTCGTCTAGCAGGCTGCTGAAATAGGGGCGATCCGTCGGGGTGGCTGTCTCCTGCCGA
>JBBDQX010000091.1:0-7646 GCA_040905765.1 Acetobacterales bacterium | reverse complement strand
CCGTCCGGCCGGGCGATCACCGTGTCGCTGCCCTTCAGGACGATCACCGCGCCACTCTGCGCCGCCGCCGCCCGCGCCCGTGACAGCCGATCGCCCTCGGCGCCGAACAGGCGGCCGTACTCCCCCTCGTGCGGGGTGAGCACGCAACGGGGGCTCAAGGCGTCGAACAGGGGGGTCGGGTTGTCAGCAAATGTCGTCAATGCGTCGGCGTCGAGGACAGTAGCCTTGCCCCGCGCCAGTGCCGCCAGTGCCGCCTCGCGCGTCCGCCCTCCGGTGCCGCCGCCCGGCCCGACCAGCACGGCGTTGCGGCGCGGATCGTCGAGCAACGCCGCGAACGCCACGGCGTCGGCGACCGGCGCGACGATGGCCCCCGGCCAGTCGGACTGAAAGGCCGCGACACCATCGGGCGGCGCGGCGATGGTCAGCAGACCGGCGCCGGCCCGCCGGGCGGCGCGGGCGGCAAGGCGCGCCGCCCCGGTCATCGGGAAGCCGCCGCAGACCACGGCGTGGCCCCGGCTGTACTTGTGACCGGACGCCTTTGGCCACGGCAGGCTGTCGCGCCAAAGAGCCGGTTCGTTGGCAAACGCCGCGGGGGAAATGCCCGCGAGTATGTCGTGCGGGAAGCCGATATCGACGACCTCGACCGTGCCGCACAGGTCTCGGCCGGGCAGCAACATGTGGCCGGGCTTGCGGCGGAAGAAGGTCACCGTCAATACGGCCGGCGCGGCAGTACCAAGCACGGCCCCGGTGTCGCCGTGCACGCCGCTCGGCACGTCGACGGCGACGACGGGCATGCCCCGCGCGGCGACCGCCCCGATGGTCTTCGCCGCGATCCCCTCCAGCGGGCGCGTCAAGCCCGCACCGAACAGGGCATCGACCACCAGCGACGCGCCGTCCAGCACCGCCGGCGACAGAGGTTCGACCGCGCCGTCCCAGCGATCCGCATTGAGCGCCGCGTCCCCCTTGAGCCGATCCCTCGCCCCCGGCAGGGCGAGCCGCACCGGCCAGCCCGCCTGCCGCAGCAACCGCGCAACGACGAAGCCGTCGCCGCCGTTGTTGCCCGGACCCGCGAGGACCGCCACCTGCCCGCGCGGGAAGCGCCGGAGGATGGCGTGGGCGACGCCGCGGCCCGCCGCCTCCATTAGTGCGTCGCTCGGCACGCCCGACGCTTCGGCCGCCTTGTCGGCGGCGTACATTTCCGCGACGCTGAGGAGTTCGTGCCTGGTCATGCCGCGCTCCGTGGTGAAGCCGGTGTTTCGTGTATATAACCGCCGCCCTCCACACAACCGGACCACAGAATGCCGGAGGATAGAATGCCGGACGGCTCCCGCACAGTTCTGGTCCTCGGCGCCGGCGTGATCGGCGTCGCCACCGCCTACGCGCTGCACCGGGAAGGTCACGCGGTCACGGTCATCGAGGCGGAGCCGGGGCCGGCGATGATGACCAGCTACGCCAACGGCGGCCATGTCTCCGCCTGCAACGCGTCGAGCTGGGCGTCGCCGGCGATGCCGTGGAAGCTGCTTAAATGGCTCGGCCGCGAGGACGCGCCGCTGCTGCTGCGGCCGCGCTGGGATCCGATGCTGTTCCGCTGGGGCCTGCGCTTCCTGCGCAACTGCACCGCCGAGCGCTTCGCCGCCAACACCGATACCCTCCTCAGGATGTGCCGTTACAGCGGGGGGATGCTCCGCGAGGTCCGCGAAGCCACGGGCGTGGCCTACGAGTGGCACGACAACGGCATCCTCAATCTGTTCCGCAACCAGGAGGACTTCGACAAGGCCGCCGGCAAGCTTGAGAAGTTCCGCGAGCTGGGGATCAGGGTCGAGCTGTGCGACCGCGACCGCGCCATCGACGTGGAGCCGGCACTGGCACCGGCACGCGACATCTACGTCGGCGGCATCTACAGCGCCGGCGACGAGGCGGGCGACGCGCACGGCTTCGCCCGTGCCCTCGCCGCCTGGCTGGCGGACCGTGGCGTCGTCTTCCGCTACGGGACGGCGGTGACCGGGTTCCGTAGCGAGGGGGACCGGATCGCCGGGGTCGAGACCGCGGCGGGGCCGCTGACCGCGGACGACTATGTGATCACCCTGGGCGCGCGCAGTCCGCTGCTGCTGAAGCCGCTCGGCATCCACCTGCCGGTGTACCCCACCAAGGGCTATTCGGTGACGGTTCCGGTGGCGGGTCACAACGGCGCGCCGCGCGTCAGCATCACCGACGATACCGAGAAGGTCGTGTTCGCCCGCCTCGGCGACCGGCTTCGGGTGGCCGGCACGGTGGAACTCGCGGGCTACAACCTCGATGTCAGCCTGCGGCGGGCGGAGAAGACGCGCGACGTGCTGCGCGCGGTGTTCCCGGACGGCGGCGATTATGCCAAGGCGCAGTACTGGACCGGCCTGCGGCCGATGACGCCGGACACGGTGCCGTATATCGGTCCCACGCGGTTCCCGAACCTGTTCCTCAACACCGGACACGGCCCGCTCGGCTGGACGATGTCGAACGGTTCGGCGCGGATGATCGCCGACATCATGGCCGGCCGGCGGCCGGAAATGGACCCGGCGCTGTTTGCCCTCGACCGGCCCTGAGGCACAGCCTGTAAACATCCTTGCGGAAGACGCTGTCCACTTGACAGTTTACCGTGCCCGGTTATAGAACAAAAAAGGAACATATCGTTAATTTTCGGAACAAAAGACGAATGAACCATGTCCGGCCGAACTCCCCGAAAACCCCCAGAAGTGCCGCGAACGCTGGCCGAGTTGCGTCGCCGCATCGAGGCCATCGAGCGAGCGGGAACGGTCGGTACGGCGTCCTCCGCAGAGGATCGCCTGAAGCTCGGCCTACCGGCCCTCGACGGGGCGCTGGTTGGCGGACTGCCGCTCGGCCGGCTGCACGATATCCATAGCGGTGGCGACACCGATGCCGCGGCTGCCGGCTTCCTCACCATGCTGCTGGCACGGCTGGTTCGCCAGACCGGCCGCCCGGTCCTGTGGTGCCAGCCACGCCGCTGTGTGGCGCCGCTGTACGGGCCGGGACTGGCGCTGTTCGGGCTCGATCCGGCGCAGCTGATCCTGGCACGGCCAGGCGGCGACGCGGAGGGCTTCTGGGCGGTGGAGGAAGGGCTGCGCTGCGGCCGCCTCGCTGCCGTGGTCGGTGAGCCGAAGGGCGGCGTGCAGCCGCTCGTAGCCCGGCGGCTGCAACTGGCCGCGCGGGAGGGCGGCGTCACCGCCCTGCTGCTGCTCTCTCCGCGGGCGGCGCCCGCCGCCCCCCCCGCCACCGCCAGGCGGGTGACGGCGGCGCAGGCCGACGGTCCCGCCCTCCCCTTTGCCGATGCCTTTTCAAGCCGCTTCGCCCGACCCTGCTGGCAGGTGGAACTGATCCGTGCCCGCGGCGGCCGTCCCGGAAGCTGGCTGGTGGAGTGGAACCATGAGACGGGTGATCTCGCTCTGGCTACCGACCTTCCCGACCGACCGGCTGAGACGCAGCGGCGCACCGGCTGAACTCGTCACCGTCGCGCCGGGGCATGGCGGGCCGCGCGTCATCGCCGCCACGGTCGAGGCGGCGGCCGCCAGCATCATGCCGGGCCTCGGGTTGCCGCACGCGCGGGCCCTGCTGCCCGGCCTCGCGGTGCGGCCGGCCGATCCGGCGGGAGATGCCCGTGCCCTCGCCGCGCTGGCCGAACGCTGCCTGCGCTACACGCCATGGACCGCGGCCGAGCGCCTCCCGGAGGATACCGCAGCCCCGCCCGGCGCCGGCATCTGGCTCGACGTCACCGGCTGCGCCCACCTGTTCGTCGCCGGGAATGACGACGATGGCGAACATGCCCTGGTCGAGGACCTGCAACGCCATGTCGCGGCACTCGGCTATGACGTCCGCGCCGCCCTCGCCGACACGCCCGGCGCTGCCTGGGGCGCGGCGCGCTACGCCACCTCGGCGGAGGCACCCTGCCTCGTCGTGCCTCCGGGCGGGATCGAGCGGCGGCTGCCCGGCCTGCCGGTGGCGGCGCTGCGGCTGCCGGAGGAGGCCGTCGCCGACCTCGACCGGCTCGGCCTGCGGCGGATCGCCGACCTCAAGGACATCGCCCGTGCGCCCCTCGCCCGCCGGCTCGGCAGCGTGGTGCGGCGGCAGCTCGACCGCTTCCTCGGCGCCGAGGCCGAGCCAATCTCGCCGCACCTGCCGGCGAAGCCCTATGTCGAGGGCGTCCGCTTCGCCGAGCCGATCGCCCATCTGGATCCTGTCCGCCGGGCGGCGGTCAGGCTGCTGTACCGGCTGTGCGCGCGGCTGGAACGCGACGGACGCGGCGCCCGCCGGCTCGTGCTGGCCTTCCACCTGTGCGACGGCGGCCATGCCGAGGCCACCGCCGGCACAGGCCGGGCGGTGCGCGACCCCGCCCATCTGCTGCACCTGCTGGCGCCGCAGTTCGAAGGGCTCGACCTCGGCTTCGGGGCCGATGCCGTCACGCTCCATGCACCGCGCACCGATCCGCTGGCGCCGCGCCAGACCGTCCATGCGGCAGCCGGCGGCCCGCCGCAGGACGACGAGGCGCTGGCGCAGCTTCTCGACCGGCTGGCCGGACGGCTCGGCGCGCGGCGAATACACCGGCTGGCGCCGTTCGAGAGCCATATCCCCGAGCGGGCGATGCGCGCGGCGCCGCCGCTCGGACGGCTCGACTGGCCCCGCCCCTCCCGGCTGCGGCCGCTGCGCCTGCTGCCCTGGCCGGAGCCGGTCGAGGCCACCGCCGCCATACCGGACGGGCCCCCGGTACTGCTGCGCTGGCGGCGGCAGGCGCACCGGGTGAGACGCGCCAACGGCCCCGAGCGGCTGGCCCCGGAATGGTGGTGCGACGCCCCCTCCGGCAGGGATGCCGCGCGCGTGCGCGACTACTACCGCGTCGAACTGGCCGACGGCCGGCGGCTGTGGCTGTTCCGCGAGGGGCTGTATGGCGCCGGCGGAGACGACAGGCCGCCGCGCTGGTTCGTCCACGGCAGCTTCGCCTGAGAGGCCGCCATGCCGCGCTACGCCGAGCTGCAGGCGTTCAGCAACTTCACCTTCCTCGAGGGCGCCTCGCACCCGGACGAACTGGTGCTGGCCGCCGCCGCGCTGGGGCATGAAGCGATCGCCCTGACCGACCGCAACAGCCTGGCCGGCATCGTGCGGGCGCATCTCGCCGCCCACCGCGCCGGTATCGGCTTCCTGCCCGGTGCCCGCCTCGCCTTCCGCGACGGCACGCCGGACGTGCTCTGCCTGCCGACCGACCGCGCCGCTTACGGCCGACTGTCGCGGCTGCTGACCCTCGGCAAGCGGCGTGCCCCGAAGGCCCAGTGCCACCTTGACCGCGCCGACCTGCTGACGCATGGCGAGGGGCAGGTCCTGATCGTCGTTCCTCCGTCGCGCCCCGACGATCCCGCCCTTGCGGCGACGCTGAACGATTTAAGAAATAACTCAAAAAATACACTTTATCTATCTGTTTCATATAAATATTTTGGAGACGATCGAGCCCGCATCTCCGCCCTCGCCGACTTGGCCCGCGCGCATGGGGTCGCGCCCGTGGCGACCAACGACGTGCTCTACCACAGCCCGGCGCGGCGGCCGCTGCAGGACGTGCTGACCTGCATCCGCGAGCACCGCACCGTCGACACCGCCGGCTGGCGGCTGCAAGCCAACGCCGAGCGGCACCTGAAGGCGCCGGCGGAGATGGCGCGGCTGTTCGCCGACCGGCCGGAGGCGCTCGAGGCCACGGTCGAGATCATGGAGCGCTGCGGCTTCTCGCTCGACGAACTACGCTACGAGTATCCGTCGGAGCTATGCGCCGAGGGCCGGACGCCGCAACAGGAGCTGACGGAACGGACCTCGGCCGGCGCCCTATGGCGCTACGGCGACCGTCTGCCCGACAAGGTGCGCGGGCTGATCGAGCACGAACTGGCCCTGATCGGCCAGCTCGGCTACGCCCCCTATTTCCTCACCGTCGACGACATCGTCCGCTTCGCGCGCGGCCGCGGCATCCTCTGCCAGGGGCGCGGCTCGGCCGCCAACTCGGCCGTCTGCTATTGCCTCGGTATCACCGCCGTCGATCCCGAGCGCCTCGACCTGCTGTTCGAGCGCTTCGTCAGCCCGGAGCGCAACGAGCCGCCCGACATCGACGTCGATTTCGAGCACGAGCGGCGCGAGGAGGTGATCCAGTACATCTACCAAAAGTATGGCCGCGAGCGGGCCGGCCTCGCCGCCACCGTCATCACCTACCGCTCGCGCAGCGCGATGCGCGAGGTCGGCAAGGCGCTCGGCCTGTCGGAGGACGCGGTCGCCGCGCTGTCCGGCACAGTATGGGGCTTCGGCTCATCTTCCGGGACCGACGAGAAGCACGTCCGCGAGGCCGGGCTCGATCCGTCCGAACCGCGCCTGGCCCGAACGCTGGGCCTGGCGCGCGAACTGGTCGGATTTCCGCGCCACCTGTCGCAGCACGTCGGCGGCTTCGTCGTCACCGAGGGACCGCTGCACGAACTGGTGCCGATCGAAAACGCGGCGATGGCGGACCGCACGGTCATCGAGTGGGACAAGGACGACATCGACGCACTCGGCATCATCAAGGTCGACGTGCTGGCGCTCGGCATGCTGACCTGCCTGCGCAAGGGCTTCGCACTCATTGCCCTGCACGACGGGCTGCACTACGACCTCGCCACCATCCCGCAGGACGATCCGGCGGTCTACGACATGCTGTGCGAGGCGGATTCGATCGGCGTGTTCCAGGTCGAGAGCCGGGCGCAGATGACCATGCTGCCGCGCCTCCGGCCGAAAACCTTCTACGACCTGGTGATCGAGGTCGCCATCGTCCGCCCGGGCCCGATCCAGGGCGACATGGTGCACCCCTACCTGCGCCGCCGGCATGGCAAGGAAAAGGTGAGCTACCCGTCGAAGGAGCTTGAAGGGGTCCTGGGCAAGACGCTCGGCGTGCCGCTGTTCCAGGAGCAGGCGATGCGCATCGCCGTGGTCGCCGCCGGCTTCACCCCCGGCGAGGCCGATTCGCTGCGCCGCGCCATGGCGACGTTCAAGAAGGTCGGCACCATCCACACCTTCCGCGACAAGCTGGTCGAGGGGATGGTCGCGCGCGGCTACGAGCGCGCATTCGCCGAGCGCTGCTTCCAGCAGATCGAAGGCTTCGGCACCTACGGCTTCCCGGAAAGCCACGCGGCCAGCTTCGCCCTGCTGGTCTACGTCTCGGCCTGGATGAAGCGGTTCCACCCGGCCGCGTTCGCCTGCGCCCTGCTGAACAGCCAGCCGATGGGCTTCTACGCGCCGGCGCAGATCGTCCGCGACGCGCGCGACCACGGCGTCGAGGTGCGCCCGGTCGACGTCAATCTCAGCGGCTGGGACTGCACGCTGGAGCCGGGCGGGCGCGGGCATGCCCTCCGGCTCGGGCTACGCCAGGTGCGCGGCTTCAGGGAAGATGCAGCGCTCGCCCTGCTGAAGGCACGGGCGGAGGGCGGCCCGTTCGGCAATGTCCGCGCCCTGCGGCGGCGCGCCGGGCTGCCGCCTCCGGCGCTCGACCGGCTGGCGCGGGCCGACGCCTTCGGTTCGGTCGACCTCGACCGCCGCGCCGCGCTGTGGCAGGTGCGCGCGCTCGGCGAAGCGCCGCTGCCGCTGTTCGCCGCCGCCGGCGA
>JBBDQX010000090.1:0-7648 GCA_040905765.1 Acetobacterales bacterium | reverse complement strand
CATCGCCCTCGACCTGGACCGCGTTGTAGACATCCTCGACGTTCACGATCTGCGCCGACAGCGGGATCATGCAGGCGTGCACCCGCACCTCCAGCCGCTCGCCGGCACGGCGCGCGATGCCGAGCAGCTTGATGCGGTAGCCGAGCTCCTGCGCGAACTGGATGTCGACGCTGCTGACGTGGCGGATGCCGTCGACGAACACGGAATCGAGGCTGACGGGGGTGCCGAAGGCGACGCTGGCGAGGATCACCAGCTTGTGCGCGGCGTCGAGCCCGTCGATGTCGAAGGTCGGGTCGGCCTCGGCATAGCCGAGCGACTGCGCCTCGGCCAGCACCTGATCGAAGTCGCGCCCGGTCTCGCGCATGCTGGTGAGGATGTAGTTGCAGGTGCCGTTGAGGATGCCGTGCAGCGACTCGATGCGGTTCGCCGACAGGCCCTCGCGCAGCGCCTTGATGATCGGGATGCCGCCGGCCACCGCCGCCTCGTAGGCCAGCGCCACGCCGGCCGCCTCGGCGCGCATCGCCAGCGACGGGCCGTGATGGGCGAGCAGCGCCTTGTTGGCGGTGACGACGTGGCGCCCGGCGTCGAGTGCCTGTTCGCAGACCTCGCGCGCCGCGCCGTCGGCGCCGCCGACCAGCTCGACCACGGCGTCGGCATCGGCCTCCCGCGCCATCGCCACCGGATCGTCGAACCACTGCAGCCCGTCGAGCGACACCGGGCGGTTCTTCTTGCGGTCGCGGGCGGAGACGGCGACCACCGCGACCGGCCGGCCGGCGCGTGCGGCGATCAGCGCCTCGTGCTCGCGCAGCCGGGCGACGGTGCCGGCGCCGACCGTGCCGAGGCCGGCGACGGCGACCCGGAACGGCGCGTTCACCGCACCGCTCCGGCGCGGCGCGGCGCCTCGTCGTCGGTGTCGAGCGGCGCCCCGTTGCCGGCGAGGAAGCCGCGGATATTGCGCACCGCCTGCCTCGTGCGCTGGCGGTTCTCGACCAGCGCGATGCGGACGTGGCCGTCGCCGTATTCCCCGAAGCCGAGGCCCGGCGCGACGGCCACCTTCGCCTCGCGCAGCAGCAGCTTGGAGAACTCCAGCGAGCCGAGATGCGCGAACTGCTCGGGAATCGGCGCCCAGGCGAACATCGTCGCCGGCGGCGACGGCACCTTCCAGCCGGCGGCGTCGAGGCCGGAGATCAGCACGTCGCGCCGCTCGCGGTACAGGGTGCGGAATCGCTCGACGCACTCCTGCGGCCCGTTCAGGGCGGCGGTCGCGGCAACCTGGATCGGCGTGAAGGCGCCATAGTCGAGATACGACTTGATGCGCGTCAGCGCCGAGATCAGGTGCCGGTTGCCCGTGGCGAAGCCGATGCGCCAGCCCGGCATCGAGTACGTTTTCGACAGCGAGGAGAACTCCACCGCGATGTCCTTGGCCCCCGGCACCTGCAGGATGGAGGGCGGCGGCGGGCCGTCGAAGTAGATCTCGGCATAGGCGATGTCGGAGAGGACGTAGATCTCGTGGTGGCGGCAGAAGTCGACGACCTGGCCGTAGAAGTCGAGGTCGGCGGTCCAGGCGGTCGGGTTGGCCGGGTAATTGAGGATCAGCGCCGACGGCTTGGGGACGCTGTGGCGCACCGCGCGCTCCAGCGCGTCGAGCAGCTCGGGGCCCGGCTCCGCCGGGATGCTGCGCGCCGCGGCGCCGGCGATGATGAAGCCGAACTGGTGGATCGGGTAGGACGGGTTCGGCACCAGCACGATGTCGCCCGGGCTGGTAATCGCCTGGGCGAGGTTGGCCAGCCCCTCCTTGGACCCGAGGGTGACGATGGTCTCGCGCTCGGGGTCGATGGAGACGCCGAACCGGCGCTCGTAATAGGCGGCGACCGCCTTGCGCAGTCCGGGAATGCCGCGCGAGGTCGAGTAGCGGTGGGTCCGCGGGTTCTGGACCGCTTCCAGCAGCTTGTCGACGATGTGCTGCGGCGTCGCCGAATCCGGATTGCCCATGCCGAAGTCGATGACGTCCTCGCCCATCGCCCGGGCCTCGGCGCGCATCTCGTTGACGGCGGCGAAGACGTAGGGCGGGAGGCGCTTGATCCGGTGGAACTGCTCGGGCATGGGACGATCTGTGGGAGCGATCTGCGGGCGGCTATCAGGTGCGCGGATGCGACTCGCGCCGCCTTCTCACGGCGCGGGCCGTAGCGATACTAGGACGCCCCGTCAGTAGTCGAGATAAATCTCGGCCCTGCGGTTGCCCGCCTCTCCGTTCGGCATCGACTCGAAGTAGACGCGCTCGTGGTCCGCCTGGGCGCTGGTCAGCACCGCCGAGCGGTCGGCGCCGAGGCGCACGAGTTCGGCCGCTACGGCGTCGGCGCGAGAGACGGAGATGTTGAAGTTCGCGAGCTTGTGCTCCGCCAGGTCCATGCTGCCGGTGCGGCTGCTGGCATGGCCGATGACGCGGATCCGGCCGCCCCGCTCCTTGTGCATGGCAACGACCTCGCGCAGCACCTCGCGGTCGCGGCCGTCGATCTGCGCCGAGCCGTGGGCGAAGAAGATGTCGGCGACCTGCAGCGACACGCCGGGCTGACGGGGCATGCCGACCGTCTCGGCCAGCAGCGCCTCGAAGCTGCCCGGCGCCGGCCTGTCGGACGCGCCGTCGGTGGCGCCGTTGGTGGCGCCGTCATGGCCGGTGGCCCCGCCGTTGGGCACGGTGCGGGTGGTCGCCTCGGACTCGCGGAGCGCAGCCTCGTAGACGCTGCGCACGTCGCCCGGCTGCTGCTGGGGCATTGCCTGCGGCGGCTGGGGCATTGCCTGCGGCGGGACCGATGGATCGGGCAGGCGCGAGGGCGGCTGCGGAGCGGAGGCCATGCGCGACGCCGGCGCCGGCGGAGACGACGGAGCGTCGGAGGCCATGCGCGGCGGACGCATCGGTGCGGTGCCGGCCGGCGGCGGCGCGACCGGCTCCAGCCCCGCCGGCGGCGGCGGCGGCGCGGCGGATTGCGGCGGCGGTACCGGCGCGGGCGCGGCGGGGCGCGCCAGACGCCCCGGCTCGGGCGCCGGACGCGGCGGTTGCGTCGAGGCGAGCGCGTCGCGTTCCGGCGGGCGGGCCGGCCGTGGCGGCTCGGTGGAAGCTGCGGACTGGCTGGGCGCCGACCCGGTCTGCGACGAGGCGGGGCCGCGACGCAGCACCTCCTCGGAATAACGCGCGCGCGCGCGATCGGCGGCGAGGCCTTCGGCAAGGCGCTTGCGCTGCTCGGCGGAGGTCGGCTCGGGCCTCTCGGGCGTGGTGGACAGCGACGGATAGGGCTGATCGGCACCGGGCGCGCGTGCCTCCGCCGGCGGCGCGGAGGGCAGGCCGGAATCCCCCTCGTCCCCGCCCGTCCAGCCGGAGACGCCGCGGTACCACTCCACGGGATTGACGGCATCCGGTACCGAGGAACAGCCCGAGACGGCGAGCAGGCAGAGCATCGCCACCAGTACCGGACGCGCAAGGGCCCGCCCTGCAGGTTGAACCCGAGGCTGCGGCATCCTACCTTGCTTTCTCAAAGACCACCCCTCAACGAAAATCCACCGCTGGGGCAATCTACCGAAACGATCGGTTCGTTACCAGCGATTAGGGCAGTCTACATGCAGGCCGGACCATCGGGAACCTGAACAGTCACATGGCTCTACGGTGATCCGCCCGGCTTTTACAGGCCAGCGGCAAATCATCCTTCCACCCATACGGAGCGTGCGCAAGCATCGCCCTCAGCTATACTGCGAGGGGCGCCGCGAGGCGCGGCTTTCGCGATACAGACGACCGAGCGGGGATATCCGATGAGCGGCAACGAGGCGAACGAACAGAACCTGCCCGACCCGAACGAGGTGACGCAGATCATGTCCGCGATCGCGGACAGGTCGCAGCGTATCGTCACCGCGTTCCTCGCCCGCCATGCCTCCAACGGACAGGGCAACGGGCTGGGGAACGGGCTGGGCCAGCTTGACCCGCTCAACATCGGCAGCGCCTTCATGGCGATGACGGCGCGGATGATGACCCACCCGGAGAAGATCGTCGAGGCGCAGCTAAGCCTCTGGCACGACTACATGTCGCTGTGGCAATCGACGGCGCGGCGGATGATGGGCGAGGACACGACGCCCGTCATCCAGCCGAACCGCGGCGATCGGCGCTTCCGAGACGACGCTTGGGAAGAAAACGAGGTCTTCGACTTCATCAAGCAGAGCTACCTGCTGACGGCGCGCTGGCTGCAGTCGACGGTGAACGAGGTCGAGGGCCTGGACGACAAGACGGCGCAGAAGGTCGACTTCTATACCCGCCAGTTCGTCGACGCACTGTCGCCGAGCAACTTCGTGATGACCAATCCGGAGGTGCTGCGCGCGACGGTGGAAAGCCGCGGGGAGAACCTGCTGCGTGGCCTCGACAACCTGCTGGAGGACCTTGAGCGCGGCAAGGGCAAGCTGTCGATCCGGATGACCGACCTGGACGCCTTCGAGGTAGGCAAGAACATCGCCACCACGCCCGGCAAGGTAGTGTTCCAGAACGAGCTGATGCAGGTCAACCAGTACACGCCGACCACCGCCAAGGTGCTGAAGCGGCCGCTGCTGATCATCCCGCCGTGGATCAACAAGTACTACATCCTCGACCTGCGGCCCGAGAACTCCTTCATCAAGTGGTGCGTCGACCAGGGCCACACGGTGTTCTGCATCTCCTGGATCAATCCCGACGAGCGGCACGGCGACAAGAACTTCGAGAGCTACATGCTGGAGGGGCCGCTGGCCGCCCTCGACGCCATAGAGCAGGCGACCGGCGAGAAGGACGTCAACGTCATCGGCTATTGCCTCGGCGGGACGCTGCTGGCCTGCACCCTGTCCTACATGGCGAAGAAGAACGACGACCGGGTGAAGAGCGCGACCTTCTTCACCACCATGCTGGACTTCTCCGAGGCCGGCGAACTCGGCGTCTTCATCGACGAGGAACAGATCACCGCCATCGAGGAGAAGATGTCCGCCAAGGGCTACCTCGAGGGCAGCTCGATGGCGCAGACCTTCAACATGCTGCGCGCAAACGACCTGATCTGGTCGTTCGTGGTGAACAACTACCTGCTCGGCAAGGAGCCGTTCCCGTTCGACCTGCTGTACTGGAACTCGGACTCCACGCGCATGCCGGCGCAGATGCACAGCTTCTACCTGCGCAGGATGTACCAGGAGAACAAGCTAGTTGAGCCGGGCGGCATCACCCTCGCCGGAGAGCCGATCGACCTGCGCGACATCAAGACGCCGTCCTACTTCCTGTCGACGCGCGAGGACCACATCGCGCCGTGGAAGTCGACCTACGCCGGAGCGCATCTGATCGGCGGCAAGGCGCGCTTCATGCTCGCAGCGTCCGGCCATATCGCCGGCGTGGTCAACCCGCCGGCCGCCAGCAAGTACAGCCACTTCATCAATACGAAGATGCCGAAGTCGCCCGAGAAATGGCTCGAGGGCACCGAGGAGGAGGCCGGCTCGTGGTGGACGGACTGGCACCAATGGGTGTCCGGCCAGTCGAAGGAGACGGTGAAGGCGAGACAGCCGGGCGACGGTGCCCTCGAGCCGATCGAGGACACCCCCGGCAGCTACGTCAAGATGAAGTCCTGAGACTCAGCATGCCGAGTCGCGGCAGCCGCCATCGTCGTTGACGTTGCTGTCCTTGAAGCTGTCCTCGACGCGCTGGATGGCGCGCGAGCGGTCGACCGGTACGCTGAACGCCTGCAACTGCGCCCGGAGTTCGGATTCGCTCTTGGCGAACAGGTCGCTGGTCAGGATGGCCGAAACGCGGGCGTCATTGCCGGACGCATAGGCCTGCGACAGTTCCCACAGGTAGGGAATCACACGTTCGGCCGGTGCGTCGGCGGCGATGCCGAGCATCAGGCGAAAGACCTCGCGGCTGCGCTCCATCTGCAGCAGGTCGAGGCCGTCGAAATCCATGGTCTCGCCCGTCAGCAGCCTCTGGGTCAGCCACTCCTGCATCGCCAGCATCTTCGCCGTTCGCGCCGGCTTGCCGAGCAGCGACTCCGGACTCACGCCCATGTTCCAGGCGAGGGTGTAGATGGTGTGGCTCATCGGGTCGGTCACCGACGGAACCAGACCGTCAGGCCGCTCCGTCGGTGCGATGTTCAGGGCTTGGGACTGGGCGGCCGCGGGCAGCGGCGCGGCGCCAACGACGAAGGCCACCAGCGCCACGGCAATCGCGCGGGACAAGAAATTGTTTTTCATATGGTTAGCGCTCCTTTTTAAGGTTACGCCGAAGCACCGTCCCTCCCCTCGCCGACGTCGGCGCGCCTAACAGATAGGCGCGGGCGCCGACCTTTCCAGAGTGCGGGCCTCACCAGCCGAACTGCTCCATGTACTTGCGGGAGCGGCGGAAATAGCTCTCCGGCGTGCGGGCGTTGGCCGCCAGTTGCTTCTCGTCGAGCTCCTTCCACATCTTGGCCGGGACGCCGGACCACAGTTCGCCCTTCCTGATGCGCTTGTTCGGCGACAGCAGCGCGCCGGCGGCCAGCATGCCGCCCCCTTCGATGACGCACAGGTTCATCACGGTCGAGTTCATACCGACGAAGGCGTCGTCCTCCAGCATGCAGGCATGGATCAGGCACATGTGGCCGACGGTCACCCGGGCGCCGATGGTGACCGGCTGGCCGGGATCCGAATGCATCACCGTACCGTCCTGGATGTTGGACTTCTCGCCGATCACGATCGGCTCGTTGTCGCCGCGCAGCACGCAGTTGTACCAGACGCTGGCGCCGGGTCCGATCTCGACGGCGCCGATCAGCACCGCGTTCGGCGCGACCCAGGCGGTTTCGTGGACCTTCGGCGCGCGGCCGTCGAGGGTGTAGAGCAGTCCGGGCAAGTCAGTTTCCTCCGGTTTTCGGGTTGGTCGGGGTTATCCGATCTGCTGGAGCCGGTTCACTCGGCCGCGGCCGGCAGCGCCGCGCCGGCCGCCTCGTCGGCGCCGACCAGCAGGTTGAGGGTCTGCACCGCCTGTCCGGACGCGCCCTTGCCAAGGTTGTCGATCAGGCCGGCGACCGCGGCGCGCTTGCCGTCGGCGCTGTGGAAGACGAACAGCCTGAGCTCGTTGGTGCCGTTGAGGGCTTCCGGATCGAGGCTGGCCATCGTCGCGGCGTCCGCCAGCGGTGCAACCGTGACGAAGCGTTCGCCGTCGTAGTGCCGCGTCAGCGCGGCGTGCAGGTCCGCCGCCGACGGGCTGCCGGGGATCGCCCACAGGGCCAGCGGCAGCTGCACGATCATGCCCTGCCGGAAGCGGCCGACGCTGGGCACGAAGACCGGCGGCTCGGCCAGCCCACCCCAGCGCATGATCTCCGGCAGGTGCTTGTGTTGAAGGTTTAGCCCATAGATATAAAATGCTGAATCTGTTCGATTCTTTGACGAGCTATCCTCGAAGGCAGCGATCAGCGGCTTGCCGCCGCCGGAATAGCCCGAGACGGCGCTGATGGTGACCGGCCAGTCGGCCGGCAGCAGCCCCGACGACACCAGCGGGTGCAGCATCGCCACCGACGTGATGGCATAGCAGCCGGGGTTGGCGACCCGCTTCGCCTGACGCAGCCGTTCGCGGTGGCCCTGCTCGTATTCCGGGAACCCGTAGGCCCAGCCCTCGGCTGTGCGGTGCGCG
>JBBDQX010000089.1:5184-7723 GCA_040905765.1 Acetobacterales bacterium | reverse complement strand
TGAATCACGTCGGCAACAGACCCTCCACCGACTTCTTCAACAGCCTGCTAGAGAACTTATTTCCTGTTCTGTGTGCGAAGCTAGGTTAAGCAAGCTCTGGTATACGGACAGCTCCAGAGTCGACTGATACTCTTGCCGAAACGGGTGCCCAACACGCTCCGCAAAATCCTGAGTTACTTGGGGTTTTAAGAACATGTGCCTTGCGGGATCCCATAGAAACGGCAAGTAGGAGGCAATCGTCCATTTTGCGGCATCGTGTTTCGCGAGTATCTCCCGCATCGAGGAGAGACTGCTTTGTTTCATCTCAATAGTGAATTGGGCGGCCGTCCGGATAAATGCATCCGCGGAAGAGCTTCGCAAGACGTCGGAAATCCGTGGTAATTCGAACCGGGGGTCGAGAAGATTGGATTTCTGAAAGGTTGCGAGTACTGCTTTTCCCATGCCTCGGCCGTTCAGAGCCGCCTCAACCGGTGCTGCGCTGTCTAGAACCTTTTTTGCCTCAAGCTTGTATCCACGTTCACGCTCGAAGTAGGCAGTCGATTCGAACCCTTTGGGAAAAATTCGCAAAAACCGAGCCCGTGCGCCGTCGAAGCCGAAATATTGAGGGTTGCTCTCGCTTGCCAGTCCGCACAGCCGCTGCCACAGCTCGTTCGGATCACTCCCCTCGGTCTGCTGGACGATCTGGTTGTTGAGTATGACGATCCCTGCGAAGTCACTCTTTCGTTGGAGCAGGCGCAGGGTCGCCTTGCCCAAAGTTTCCTGGCGTATCGTCTTCATGGCGTCCCCCGGACTGCAACCTCCGGACGTACTATAGCCGTACATGAGGCGGGCTGTTTCGCCTTTTCCTTGACCCCCGCGCCCGGCTCGGCTTCCTTCTCTCTCCCGTCAACCGAGCCTGTCCGCATCCCATGTCCGATTCCGCCCGGCATCCCCTCGACGCCGCATTCCGTCCGCGTTCCGTCTGCTTCATCGGCGTCTCCGGCGACCCGAAGAAGACCAGCGGCACGCCGCTCCGCTATCTCGTCCGCCACGGCTACGAGGGCGCGGTCTATCCGGTCAATCCGAAGTACGATGAGATCGAGGGGCTGAAGTGCTACCCCGACGTCGCCTCGCTGCCCGAGGCGCCGGACTGCGCCTTCATCTCGCTGCCCGCCGCCGCCGTGCCCGACGCGGTCGAGGAGGCGGGGAAGAAGGGCGTCAGGTCCGCCGTCATCCTCTCCTCCGGCTTCGAGGAGACCGAGGGCGGCGCCAGCCATGCCGAGCGGCTGCGCGAGGCGGCCAACCGCCACGGCGTCGCCGTCGTCGGCCCGAACAGCGAGGGTGTCTGGTCGGTCGGCGCGAAGGCCATCCTCACCTTCGGCTCCGCCGCCGACCGCGACGACATCGCGCACGGCCGCATCGCCGTGGTGACCCAGTCGGGCGGCATCGGCGGCGGGCTGTCGCGCCAGCTTCTCGACGGCGGCTACGGCCTCGCCTACTTCGTCTCGGTCGGCAACGAGGTCAACGTCGGCATTCCCGACTACATCGACTACCTGTCGGAGCAGGACGACGTCTCGACCATCCTGATCTTCATGGAGGGGCTGAACCAGGGGCCGAAGCTGGTCCCGGCCTGCGCGCGGGCGCGGGCGAAGGGCATCAACCTCGTCGCCGTGAAGTCCGGCAACTCGGCGCGCGGCCGCGAGGCCACCGCCTCGCACACCGGCAAGATCTCCACCCCCGGCGACATCTACCATGACGTGCTCGACCAGGCCGGCATCGTCCAGGTCGACAGCCTGATCGACCTGTTCGACGCCGGGCGGGTGCTGTCCTACCTGCGCCCGGTCGGCGACGGCGGGACGCAGGGCGGCCTCGGCATCCTGTCGGTGCTCGGCGGGCCGCGCTCGATCATGGCCGACCGCTGCGAGGAATGGGGCGTGCCGCTCGCCACCTACGCGCCCGAGACCGAGACGCGGCTGAAGAAGGTGGTGCCGGCCTTCGGCTACGCGCCCAACCCGACCGACATCACCGGCCATATCGTCGGCCATCCCGAGCTGCTGCAGGAATCGCTCGACGCCGCCGCCGCCGACCCGCACGCCGAGGCGTTCATCGTCCAGTTCGGCAACGGCGGCGTGAAGGACGCGCGCGAGAAGCGGGAGATGTTCGTCGATTTCGCAAACAAGTCCGGCAAGCCGCTGGTCCTGTCGCTGATCGGCGACACGCTCGATCCGGCGCTGGTCGCCGCCTACGCCCGCGACGGCGTGATGGTGGCGCGCGACGCCGCCGAGGCGGTGAAGTACGTCGGCTGGCTCTACAAGGCGCGCGAGATCGCCCGCCGCGCGCCCGGCGCCGCCGTGCCGGCGACGTCGCCGCCCGCGACGCGGCCGCTGCCGTCCGGCTGGCAGGCGACCGAGGCGTTCCTCCAGGACGCCGGCATCCCGCTGCCGCCGTCGCGCCTGCTCCCGGCCGGCGGCGACGCGGCCGAAACCTGTTCGGGCCTGCGCTTCCCGGTCTGCGTCAAGGCGCTGCCGGAGGACGCCGAGCACAAGACCGAGAAGGGCCT
>JBBDQX010000089.1:0-5174 GCA_040905765.1 Acetobacterales bacterium | reverse complement strand
CGCCCTCGGCCTCGACTCCGCCGAGGAGGTCGCCGAGGCCGCCGAGGCGGTGCGCTTCCGGCTCGGCCGCAAGGACGCCACCCTGCTGGTGCAGGAGATGGCGGAGGCCGGCGTCGAGGCGGTGCTGACCGTCCGCCGCGACCCCGACTTCGGTACCCTGATCGCGCTCGGCGCCG
Organism: Acetobacterales bacterium; assembly: GCA_040905765.1. Lineage (GTDB taxonomy): Bacteria > Pseudomonadota > Alphaproteobacteria > JBBDQX01 > JBBDQX01 > JBBDQX01. Next base: position 4,998 of record JBBDQX010000089.1, on the reverse strand, counting down.
GCGGCGTGCTGGTCGAACTGGTGCGCGACGTCGGCTACGTCGCGACGCCGGCGACGGAGGCCGACGTGAACCGCCGCATCGACGGCCTTCGCCTGGCGAAGCTGCTGGAAGGCTTCCGCGGCGCGCCGCCGGCCGACCGGGATGCGCTGGTCAAGGCCGCCCTCGGCCTCGCCCGCGCCTTCGACACGCTCGACGGCGCGCAGGAGATCGAGATCAACCCGCTGCTCGTCCGCCCGAAGAAGCGCGGCGTGATGGCGCTGGATGTGTTGATAAGATAGTCGAGAGGATTCAAAGCGCGTCTTCGACTTCCTCCATCAAGAGTAGTATCTCAACAACGCTTAGATCGTCGAAGATTTTGCGCCCGTTATCCGACGGCTGATAGGTTGCTCCCTTCCAAGTCACCCCCGTTGCGTTGGGGTTGGCAAAATGAACCTTTCCGCTATGGGCACAAGCGTTTCGTATCTGGTACGCGAACTTGAGTTCTTCGATTGTCCAAGTATTCCAGTTGGAACCGTGCTGTCGTGTGATGGTATCTTTTATAGATTCAAAGTATGTTAGGTATGCATGGCTAAATATGGCCCATGTAATTCCCATGCGCCCTGTTTGCATCGTATTTGGATCTTTTTTCGGTTCGTTTAGGGGGAGTTTAAATAGCTCGATCTTCTCGGGCCACTCGTTCCGACTAATTGGGTCGAGTATTTGCGTAAGCTCTAATTCGATCTGAATGTTCGACAAGGATTTGCCGTATATCACAGCCTTTTGTCCAGAACTGACTCCCGAGGCGTGTCCATTCAATTGAGCGTTTCTCATCGTGCTGATCGAATAGAGAGAAGTCATTGCGACCACTATAGGATCGAAGTATTTCACTTCACTGCGTCGATATATGACCATTGAAACGGTTCTCCTGAATGACTCCGATGGATGCCACGAGATCTCACCAACTCAGTAAAAGATAGCTGACCACATGGACCTCGAAGAAGCGATCCGTACCCGCCGCTCGATGCGCGGCTTCCTCGACGTGCCGGTGCCGCGCGCGGCGGTGGAGCGCATCCTCGAGCTGGCGTCCTGCGCGCCCTCCGGCTCCAACATCCAGCCGTGGAAGGTCGTCGTCGTCGTCGGCGAGGCGAAGCACCGGCTGGTCGAGCGGGTGCAGCGCGCCCGCCGCGAGGAGCCGGGGAAGCACAAGCCCGAGTACGACTACTACATGGAGAAGTTCCGCGAGCCCTATCTGTCGCGGCGGCGCGCCTGCGGCTGGGGCCTCTACGAGCTCGCCGGCATCGAGCGCGGCGACCGCGAGGCGAGCCTCGCCTTCTCCGGTCGCAACTTCGACTTCTGGGACGCGCCGGTCGGCATGATCTTCACCCTCGACAAGGATATGGGGCAGGGCGCCTGGGTCGACTTCGGCATGTTCCTGCAGACGCTGATGCTTGCCGCGCGGGGGGAAGGTCTGCATACATGCCCGCAGGCGGCGTGGCGCAACTTCCCGGACCTGCTGCGCGACGAGCTGGGCATCCCCGGGGACGAGACGGTGGTGTGCGGCCTGTCGCTCGGCTGGCTCGACGAGGAGGCGCCGGAGAACGCGCTGCGCACCGGCCGGGCGCCGGTCGCGGAGTTCGCCCGCTTCCTGGGGTTCGACGACCTGACATTCGAAGACGGGAGCAAGGCATGACGGCCGACGGCCAGAAGGCCGCCCAGCACTCCGCCCGGCATTCGGGCGGCGACAAGCTGCCGGCGGAGGAACTGCCGCTGCGCGACATCAAGGTGGTGGAGTTCGTCCACACCGTGATGGGTCCGAGCTGCGGCGTGGTGCTCGCCGACCTCGGCGCGGAGGTGATCAAGATCGAGCCGGTCGGCGGCGACGTCACCCGCCGGCTGGCCGGTTCCGGTGCCGGCTACTGGGCGATGTTCAACCGCAACAAGCGGTCCATCGCCCTCGACCTGAAAAGCGAGGAGGGCAGGGCGGTCGCCCTCGACCTGATCCGCGGCGCCGACGTGATGACCGAGAACTTCGGCCCCGGCACCATCGACCGCCTCGGCCTCGGCTGGGAGACGGTGCGCGAGGTCAACCCGCGGCTGATCTTCTGCGCCCTGAAGGGCTTCCTAGGCGGTCCCTACGAGAACCGCATGGCGCTCGACGAGGTCTGCCAGATCATGGGCGGGCTGGCCTACATGACCGGGCTGCCGGGCAAGCCGATGCGCGCCGGCGCCTCCGTCATCGACGTGATGGGCGGCGTGTTCGGCGTCGTCGGCATCCTGTCGGCGCTGCACGAACGCGAGAAGACCGGCCGCGGCAGGCACATCAAGAGCGCGCTGTTCGAATCGACGCTGTTTCTGGTCGGCCAGCACATGGCCTTCAAGTCGGTCACCGGCAAGGCGATGCCGCCGATGTCGGTGCGCCTCTCGGCCTGGTGCGTCTACGACATCTTCGTCACCCAGGACGGCCAGCAGTGCTTCCTCGGCCTCGTCACCGACAACAACTGGAAGCGCTTCTGCGGAGAGTTCGGCTACGACGACTGGCTCGCCGATCCGGGTCTGAAGACCAACGCCGAGCGCGTCCATGCGCGCGAGCGCATCATCCCGCGCATCACCGCGATGATGAAGGAGCACACCCTCGACCAGATCGTCGTGCGCCTGGAGCGCGCGCAGCTTCCGTTCGCGCCGATCGGCCGGCCCGAGGACATGTTCGACGACCCGCACCTCAACCAGGGCGGCGGGCTGCTCGACCTCGCGCTGGAGACCGGGGAGGAGAAGTCGACCCGCCTGCCGGTGCTGCCGCTGGAGTGGGGCGGCCGCAAGCTCGGCCTGCGCCGCGGCCTGCCCGGTACCAGCCAGCACGCCCGCGATGTGCTGAAGGAGGCCGGCTATGACGACGCGCGCATCGATGCGCTGTTCTCCGGCGGCGCGGTGCAGAAGCCGGACTGAGTCATGCTATGATCGGGTCTTCCAGCGCAGGGAGAGCCCGATGGCCGAAGACATCCGTCCGCTGATCCTGGACTTGGTCGAGTGGGTCGCCGCCCGTCCGCGCCCCTACGGGGAGGTGATGGACGCCTGGCGCACCTCCTGTCCCCGCCTGACGGTGTGGGAGGATGCGGTCGACGACGGCCTCGTCGCGACGGAGCGGCGGGACGACGTCATGCTGGTCCGCGTCACCGACGCCGGCCGCGCCGCCCTGAAATACGCCGGCCGCCGCGCCGCCGCCTGATCAGGCTGCGCCTGACAGCGCCGCCCGGTTTCGGGCAAGATAGGCGTCCAGGCAGTTCAGCGTCGATTCGCCGCCCTCCACCGCGCCGAAGCGGATCATCGCCTCGCGCGTCTCGGGCGAATCGAACGCCATCCGCAGCGTCAGCCGCCGCACCGCCAGGTTGCGGTCTTCTCCTGCATCGCCGGTCATGGCTTTCGCGCCAGTTCCTGTGCGATCTGCTCCAGCTGCCCCGCGACGGTGCCCCAGCCCTCGTGGAAGCCCATGTCCTCGTGCTTCTTGCGGTCGGCGTCGTCCTTGTGCATGGCGAGGGCGCGGTACAGCGTGCCGTCCGGATGGTCCTCCATGGTGACGACGGCGGTGAAGAACGGCGCCGGCGCCGGCCGCCAGTCCGGCAGCAGGGTGTCGGTGAAGACCAGCCGCCGCCCGGTCTCGACGTCCAGCACGCAGCCCTCGCTGCGTACGTCCTCGCCCTCCGGGCCGCGCATGTGGGTATAGAAGCGCCCGCCCGGCCGCAGCTCCATCGCGCAGTCCACCGTCTTCCACGGCGCCGGCGTGAACCAGCGCTTCAACTGCTCCGGCTCCGTCCATGCCCGCCAGACCATGGCGCGCGGTGCCTTCAGGACGCGCTCCAGTTCGAGGTCCAGGCGGCCCTTCTCCGGGGTCTTCTCAGGTGCCGTCGCCATCGTTCTTCTCCATTGCGTGCAGCTGGTTGACGTAGGCCTCGAGACGGTCGAGGCGGCCTTCCCACAGTGCCCGCTGTTCGGCGATCCACGTCGCCGCCTCGCCCAGAGGGGCGGGCTCGATGCGGCAGGTGCGCACCCGGCCCGTCTTCTCCGAGCGCACCAGCCCGCTGCGTTCCAGCACCCGCAGGTGCTGCAGCAGCGACGGCATCGCCATCGAGAACGGCAGCGCCAGCTCCGATACCGAGGCCGGCCCCTGCATCAGCCGCGCCACGATCGCGCGCCGCGTCGGGTCGGCAAGGGCGTGGAAAACGCTGTCGAGGTCGGGTTGAAGGTTAGGCATACGACTAACTATCGCGGCGCCGGGCAGCCCCGCAAGGGAAAAGTTAGTTGATCGGCTAAGTTATATTCCGGCGCCCCGCCCCGGGACGCGCCGTCCGCCGTTCAGCCGCAGAGGCCGATCAGGTCGACGGCGATCAGCGCGTCCGGATGGCCGAGCCCGGGGCTGCCGACCAGGGTGCGTGCCGGCGGCTCCGGGAAATACTCGCGCCACACCGTCTCCATTGCCTCGAAGTGGTTCAGGTCGGTGAGGAACACGTTGGCCCGGCAGGCGCGCGACAGGTCGCTGCCGGCCGCCGCGAAGGTCTCGGCCAGCCGGTCCAGCACCCAGCGGGTCTGTAGCTTGATGGCGGAGCCGTAGTTCGGCCAGGTGGGGTGGACCGTCGCCTCCAGCGGCACCATGCCGCTGGCGTCGACCGCGATCCGGCCCGAGGCGAACAGCAGGTCGCCGACCCGGAACGCCGGCGGTGCGCCGGCCGGTCCCGAAGGCTCCCCGACCGGTCCGGTCGCCAGCCCCGTGCGGGGGATATAGCCGGTCACGTCGATCTCCAGCAGGCCCTCGGGTACGAACAGGCCTTCCTCGGCGACGGTGAGGGCAGGGGGCGTGGCGAAGGCGCCGCGCCAGTCGTGCATGAACGGCGCCCAGGTCGTCCCGTCGGTCAGGTACACCTGCGCCTTGGCGACGTTCTCCGCCTTGCCGCCGACCGACGCGAACGACTTGCCTAGGTTGGCCAGCGTATAACGCGACTGGCGCACCACGTCCGGCCCCGCGCCCCC
>JBBDQX010000088.1:0-7828 GCA_040905765.1 Acetobacterales bacterium | reverse complement strand
CAGCGCGACCGTTTCCTCGCCTTCGCCTTCGCATCGGCCGACGTGCTCATCGAGACCGACGCCAAGGGACGTATCCAGTATTGCGCCGGCGCCACCGAGAACCTGTTCGGCTTTTCGGTCGACGCGCTGGTCGGGCAGTCGCTGCTGCGCCTGGTCGCTCCCGAGGACCAGGTGATGGTCGAGGCGGCGATGGCGCGGCTACGCGCCACCGGTCGGATTGAGCGGCTCAGCATCGGTATGCGGCATCGCTCCGGCGGTCTGACCATGGCCGAGTTGAACGGCATCATGTTGCCTCAGCGACCCGACGTGTGCAGTCTGGTGCTGCGCTATGCGCGTGCCGGCTCCGGCTTTACCCACGGGCTGGAGGAGGCGGGCCACGCGCTGTCGAAGGGGAGCTTCCTCGACCTCGCCCGCAGCCGTGTCGCCGAGGCGAAAGCTCGCGCCGAGACCTACCAGCTCACCATGCTCGACCTCGACGACGGCGCGTTCTTCGACCGCCTCGGCGCCAAGGGCGCGGAGGACTTCGCGGAGAATGTCGAGGGCCAGCTTCGCGCCTGGTCCGTGGCCGGTGCCTCGGTAGGCCGTATCGCCACCGGTCCCTCCGGGGAGGTCACGCGTTACGGCGTCATCCACGACGGTTCGGTCAAGGCGGAGCACCTGGAACAGCGCATCGGCGCATTGGCGGCGAAGGCCGATCCGACCGGCGCGGGGATCGAGGTGCGCTCCAGCAGTCTCAGCTTCGAAGCTGGCGAACTCAGCTCCGAGGAGATGGTCCAGGCGGTCGCCTACGCCATCAACAAGTTCGCCGCCGGGGGCGACGCGCAGATGGGCTTCGGCACCCTCGCCGAAGGCTACAAGGCGATGCTGGACGAGACCATCACCCGCGTGCGCAGCTTCCGTAAGCTGACCGAGTCGGACCAGTTCCGCTTCGTCTACCAGCCGGTCGTGTCGCTGCAGCAGTGGCAGGTTCACCACTTCGAGGTGCTGTCGCGGTTCGACAAGAACGACGACGGCAAGTCGCCCTACGACACGCTGGTCTTCGCCGAGGACATAGGCCTGGTCAGCGAGTTCGACCTGGCGGTGCTGCGCAAGGCGATCGAGGTGCTGAAGGGTGACGGCCATCCGCGCGGCATGCCGCTGGCGGTCAACGTCTCGGGTCGGTCGCTGCTCAACCAGCGCTTCGTGTCGGAGCTGCTGGCGTTGCTCGGCCGGAACCGCGCGCTGATGAACGTGCTGATGTTCGAGATCACCGAGTCGTTCGAGATCAAGGATCTGACCACGGCGAACAAGCTGCTGCAGGAGATCCGCCGCCGCGGCTTCAAGGTCTGCCTGGATGACTTCGGCGCCGGCGCGGCGGCGTTCCAGTACCTGCGCAACCTGCAGATCGACTTCGTCAAGATCGACGGCAGCTATCTGCACGATGCCTTCGCCTCGCCCTTCGGCAAGTCGTTCCTCCGGGCCATCGCCAACCTGTGTTCGGACCTGAAGCTGCGCACCATCGGCGAGATGGTGGAGGACCAGCTTGCCCTCGACCTGCTGTCGCAGATCGGCGTCGACATGGGGCAGGGCTATTTCCTCGGTACGCCTATGCCGACGCCGGGCCCGGTCGAACTGCCGGCCCGGGCGAAGGTGCGCCGGCAGTCCCCCGGCGCCTGAGCTCGGCTATAATTCTCCCGCGCCGCCGTCCGGCGCGGCGACCGGTAATCCAGCCGCATGGCCTTCGCGAATCGCTTCCACGGCTTCAGGCGGGCGTTCTCGTACCGCAACTACCGCTATTTCGCGGTCGGCAGCGGGCTGTCGCAAGTCGGCTCCTGGATGCAGCGCGTCGGCGTCGGCTGGCTTGCGTGGGACATGACCGGCTCGGGGGCGTGGCTCGGCGCCATCGCTTTCGCGGACATGTTCCCGACAGTGCTGCTGGGTCCGTTGGCCGGCGTGTTCGCCGACCGTATCGACCGCATGAGACTGTTGCGCATCACCCAGGGCGCGGCGGCGATCCACGCCGCGGCGCTGGCGGGGCTGGTCGCCGCCGGGCTGATGACCATCCACCTCCTGATCTTCCTGATGCTGCTGCGCGGCGTGATCCTGGCCGTCAACCAGCCGGCTCGGCAGGCGCTGGTCTCCAGCCTGGTCGACCGCGAGGCGCTGGCCCCCGCGATCGCCACCAACTCGCTGATCTTCAACTGCGCCCGCTTCGTCGGGCCGGCGGTAGCGGGATTCGTGATCGCGGGAGGCGGCGGCGTCGTGACGGTCTTCGCGATCAACGCCGCTAGCTTCGTGGTGTTCATGGTGCTGCTGCGCTTCGTCGACCTGCCGCCGTGGCAGCGCCATGCCGGCGGGTCCGGCGTAATGGCGGAGGCGGTGGAGGGCTTCGGCTATGCCGCCCGGCACCCCGGGATCGCCACGATGATTCCGATGCGGCTGATGTCGGCGTTTGGCGCCCGGCCCGTGATCGAGCTGTTCCCCGGAATCGCCGCTGTAGTCTACGGGCAAGGCGCGGACGGGCTCGGCCTGATGCTGTCGGTGATGGGCGTCGGCGCGATCGTCGCCGGCCTCTATCTCGGCCAGCGCGATGCGGTTGCCGGGCTGACGCGCGTCGTCGTCCTCAACCTGTTCCTGCTCGCGGCCGCGCTGCTGCTGTTCGCATTCGCCGGGGATTTCCGGATCGCCCTGGCGATGGTGTTCGCGCTCGGCTTCGCGCAGGTGCTGAACGGCGCCGGCAGCCAGACGCTGGTGCAGGCGTCGGTCGACCCGGCTATGCGCGGCCGGGTGCTCAGCCTGTTCGGCCTGATCAACCGCGGCGGGCCGGCGCTCGGCGCGCTGGCGATGGGTGTGCTCGCCGATCAATTCGGGTTCGCCCTGCCGCTGGCGCTTGGGTCTATACTGTGCCTGTTCGCCTTCCTCATCGGAGTCCTGCGGCGCCGGACACTGGAAGGCGCCCTCGAGGGGGCGCCTCGCGGATAGGCTTCGGCCGCGGGATCGAGGCGGCAACGGACGACAGCAGCGGAGCCCCGCGTGCCGGGGCCTGAGAGCCATGAGACTCCTCGGTCGGTTTTCGGCGTTTTCCCGGGCCTTCAGGCACAGGAACTACCGCCTCTACACGATGGGCAACGCGCTCTCGACGATCGGCCTGTGGATGCAGCGGGTCGGCGTCGGCTGGCTGGCCTGGGAACTGACCGGCTCCGCCACCTGGCTCGGCCTGATCGCCTTCGCCGACATGTTCCCCACGGTGGTGATCAGCCCGATCGCCGGGACGGTCACCGACCGGATCGACCGGCTGCGCCTGCTGCGGTCCACCCAGGCGCTGCTGGGGTTGCAGGCGGTCACGCTCGCGGTGCTGATCTACCTTGACCATATGAGCATCGCCTGGCTGCTCGGCCTCACCGTGGTGCGCGGCATCGTGCTGGCGTTCAACCAGCCGGCGCGGCTCTCGCTGATCTCCACGCTGGTCGGGCGGGAGGACGTGGCGCCGGCGATCGCGATCAATGCGATGATCTTCAACATGGCGCGCTTTATCGGGCCGGCCGCCGCCGGCTTCCTCATCGTCGGCGGCGACACGTCGGTGCTGTTCATCGTCACCGCTCTCTGTTTCCTGTCGATGTCGGTCGCCGCCAGCCTCGTGCGGCTGGACCAGCCGGACAGGCTGTCCGGCAAGGGCGGGCTGCTGCAGCAGACGGTGGAGGGCTACGTCTACGCTGCCGGCCATGCCGGCATCGGGCCTCTGATGCTGGTGCTGTCGATGACCGCGTTCGGCGCCCGCTCGTTCATCGAGCTGATGCCGGGTATCGCCGACGTGGTATTCGGCCGCGGCGCCGACGGCCTCGCCGCGCTGCTGGCGGTGATGGGCGTCGGCGCCATCGTCGGCGGGGCTTGGCTGGCGCAGCGGCCGGGACTGGAGGGGCTGACCCGCGTGGTCGCCGGCAATCTGCTGCTGATCGCCGTGATCCTCGGCGTCTTCGCAGCGAGCGGAAACTACGCCGTCGGCCTCGGTGCGGTGTTCTTCCTCGGCTTCGCCATCACCATCAACGGCGCCGGAATCCAGACACTGATCCAGTCGTCGGTGGAGCCCAGCGTGCGGGGGCGGGTGCTGGGGCTATACGGCCTGATCGTGCGTGGCGCGCCTTCGGTCGGCGCGCTGGTGATGGGCGCCTTCGCCGAACGTGTCGGCTTCGCCATCCCGATGCTCTGCGGGGCGGCGATCTGCGTCGCCGCCTGGATGCTGGCGTCGAGCCGCCGCCAGACGATGTCGCGGGCGCTGGAAACCGGCCCCGCCGGCAGTCCCAACGCCGGCGACTAGCTCCGGGCGGGTTTGCCGAAGCCGCCGCCGCCGGCGGTCTCCATCAGGATCCGGTCGCCCTTCTTCAGTTCCTGGTGCTCGGCGACGTCGACTGTCTTGCCGTTGACCAGCACACGCCCGGCCTTGCCGCCGCCGCCGCCCATCAGGCCGCGGGGCGGAATCCTGATGCGCGTCATGATGAACGAGCACAGCGCCGGGTGGTCGCCGATGAAGTCGAAACCCAGCGACAGTCCAAGCCCGCCGTCGTGCTTGCCCTTGCCGTTGCTGCCGCGGTTCATGCTGCGGTGGTGCACCCGGATCGGCGCCAGCGCCTCCATCACCTCGATCGGTGTGTTGCCGAGGTTGGACGGGAAGCTCAGCGTCGACTGGCCGTCGCGCGTCGCGTTGGCGCCCTGGCCGGCGTTGAGGAAGTTGACCACGGCATAGAGTCGGCCCTGGTGCTCGCCGGTCATCGTGAAGGAGGAGTTGGCGGAACCTTCGGCCAGCACCCGGTCGGCCAGCACCTTGGCCAGCGCGCCCATGATCGCCGGCACCATCATGTGGCCGATCATGCCGCGCGCGCCGCTCGCGGCCGGGTAGCGCGGATTGAAGATCGTGCCTTCCGGCGCCCAGGTCGAGACGGGCAGGAAGCTGCCCTCGTTGTTCGGGATTTCCGGCGACAGCAGCGCCTTCACCGCGTAGGCGGAGTAGGCGAAGGTGTAGATCGGCACCACGTTGACCGACCGCGCGAGCTGCGGCGACGAGCCGGAGTAGTCGATCGACAGGTTAGTGCCCTTGATCTTCACCTTGCAGTCGATGGTGATCGGCTCCTCGAAGCCGTCGTGCTGCACGACGTAGCGGTAGTCGCCGTCCGGCACCGCGCGGATCGCCTCGCGCATCGCCTTCTCGGAGCGGGTGCGGACCTCCTCGCCGAGGGCCGGCAGGTCGACGCCGGTCTCGTCGAGCAGGCCGATCAGCCGCTCCTCCAGCATCTGGCAAGCCGCGACCTCGCCCCAGATGTCGCCCATCGTCTGCGCCGGGACCCGGACGTTGCGCTCGATCATCTCGACCACGGCGCGATCCGGCTTGCCGGCGTGCATCAGCTTGAGGCGGGGAATCTGGATCCCTTCCTCGAATATCTCGCGGATGCCTGAACCGCGGATGCGCCCGCCGATGTCAGGCATGTGACTGGTCACCGCGGCGAACGCGACCGGCTTGCCGTTGCGGAAGATCGGCCGCGCGATCGAGATGTCGTGGACATGGCCGGTGCCCATCCACGGGTCGTTGGTGATCAGCACGTCGCCGGGCTTCAGCGTCTCGAGCGGATAGACGTCGAGGAAGTGCTTCACCGTGCGCGGCAGCGTGCCGATGAACGACGGGATGCTCAGCGACGACTGCGCCAGCGAGCGCCCCTGGGTGTCGGTCAGCACGACGGCGTAGTCGTTGGCTTCGCGCACCAGGGTGGAGAACGAGGTCCGCACGAAGGTGGCGGATGCCTCGTCGACCATGCTGACGAGGCGGCCCCACAGCACCTCGAGGGTGACGGGGTCGAACTTCTTCCGGGCCATGTGTCGGGTCTCTTCCTTCGGTGGCGGGAAGCCGGCCGCGCCGCGGCCGGCCTCGCCCTTACTTCAGGGTGACGGACACCGTCAGGTTCTTGAGGATCTCGACGGTGGCGGGGCGCGCGACGATGACGGTCGATTCGCGCTCCTGCAGGATCAGCGGGCCCTTCAGCTTGGTGCCGCCCGGCAGCGAATAGCGCTGGTATACCGGCACGTCCCCGAACTTGCTCTTCTCCGGCAGCCAGACCGGACGCTTGCCCATCGGCGCGACCTTCTTCTTCGCGTCCGGCATGTTGCGCCGGTCAGCCAGCTTGAACTCACGCATCTTCACGTCCGAGCTGCCGGTCAGGCGCCAGGTCACCACCTGGGGCACCGCGTTCGGCACCGTCTGGCCGTAGAGCTGGCGGTAGCGCTCCTCAAACTGCTCGACCAGCTTCTTGCCCAGCGCCGGGCCAACGTTCTTGTAGGGCAGATCGACCTGCACGGTATTGCCCTGGCCGGCGTAGCGCACCTCGATGCCGATCATCCAGGTGATCTTCTCGCCGCGTGCGCCGGCGCTGCCGAGCTCGTCGTTGGCCTCCTTGTGCAGGCGGCCGAGGACGCTCTTGACCTCAATCCAGCTGATGTCGTCGATCAGCGAGACCTTCGACCACGACCGGTCGACGCGCGCCGGCGCCGCCAGCAGGCCGAGGCAGGAGCCCGCTCCGGCGGCGATGGTGCACATCACCCGCTTGATCTGCAGCTTGCTGGCAACCTCGACCGCGTGCAGCGGACCGGCACCGCCGGTCGCCACCATGGTGAAGGTGCGCGGGTCGAGGCCCTTCTCGGCGATGTGGACCCGGGCGGCGGCGGCCATGTTCTCGCAGACCACGTTGTAGATGCCGTAAGCGACCTCGTTGGTCTTCATGCCGAGCTTGCCGGCGAGGCTGTCGAGCGCCCTGGTCGCCAGGTCTGTGCGCAGCTTCATCTCGCCGCCGAGGAAGTTGTCGGGGTCGAGGTAGCCGAGCGCGAGGCAGGCATCGGTCACGGTCGCGTCCTTGCCGCCCTGGTCGTAGCAGGCCGGGCCCGGAACCGCGCCGGAGCTCTGCGGCCCGACATTGAGCAGGCCGAGCTGGTTGACGTGCGCGATGGAGCCGCCGCCGGCGCCGATCTCGATCAGGTCGATCGACGGGATCAGGATCGGCAGGCCGCTGCCCTTCTTGAAGCGGTGTACGCGGCCGGCCTCGAAGCTGTGAGCGAGCGCCGGCTCGCCGCCGACCGAGACGCAGGCCTTGGCGGTGGTGCCGCCCATATCGAAGGCCAGCACGTCCTTCACCTTGTTCTGCAGCCCGGTGTTGACGGCGCTGAGCACGCCGCCGGCCGGGCCGGATTCGAGCAGCAGGATCGGCACATCGGCCGCCGCCTTCGACGAGGTGAAGCCGCCGCTGGACACCATGATGCGCAGCGGGCCCGGCACCTTGATCTCGCGCATGCGGCCTTCGAGCCGCGCCAGGTACTTTTCCATCAGGGGCTGCACGAAGGCGTTCGCCGTCGTCGTCGACATCCGCTCGTACTCGCGGATCTCGCGCGCCACCTCCGAGGAGATGCTGACGCTGACGCCCGGCAGCTGCTTCCGGATGATCTGCTTGATCTTCTTCTCGTGCACGTCGTTGACGTAGGCGTGCAGCAGGCAAACCGCGATTGCGTCGACGCCCTGCTTCTTGAGCTTGTCGACGAGGCCGGCAACCTCCTTCTCGTCCAGCTTGGTCAGCACCTCGCCCTGCGCGTCGAGCCGCTCGTCGGCCTCGTGGCGCAGCCGCGGCGGTACCAGCGGCTGCGGCAGCTCGAGGTTCAGGTCGTACAGGTCGTAGCGGACCTCGCGGGCGATATCGAGCGCGTCCCTGGTGCCCTTGGTGACGATCAGCCCGACCTTCGCGCCGTTGCGCTCGATGATCGTGTTGGTGACCAGCGTGGTGCCGTGGACCACCTCGGAGACCTGCTCGGGATGGGTCTC
>JBBDQX010000087.1:5547-7961 GCA_040905765.1 Acetobacterales bacterium | reverse complement strand
CGCGACCTCGGCGAGCACGCGGCGCTGGTCGACCGGCTGTCGCGCGCGCTCGGTCCGGAGTTGCCGATGCTGGCGCGCGACGGCGGCTTCGTCGCCCGCGGCTACTCGCCCGACCTCGACGAGCTGCGCACCCTGCGCGATGCCAGCCGGAAACTGATCGCCGGCCTGCAGGCCCGATACGCGAGGGAAACCGGCATCGTCTCGCTGAAAGTCCGGCACAACAACGTACTCGGCTACTTCATCGAGGTCAGCGCCGCCAATGCACCGAAGATGCCCGCCGACGGCGAGCACTTCATCCACCGCCAGACGCTGGCCAGCGCGGTGCGTTACACGACGGTCGAGCTGGGCGAACTGGAGACGCGCATCACCAGTGCCGGCGACAAGGCGCTGGCGCTGGAGCTGGAACTGTTCGACGACCTTGTCGGCGAGGTGACGGGGCGTGCGACGGAGGTCGGCCGCGCCGCCGACGCGATGGCGCGCATCGATGTGGTCGCGGGGCTGGCGGAGCTGGCGGTGCTGCGCGACTACTGCCGCCCCGTGGTGGACGACAGTCTCGCCTTCCGCATCGACGGCGGCCGCCATCCGGTGGTCGAGGCGGCGCTCGCCGCAGGCACCGCAGGCGCCGGCGAAACAGCGGGCGCGTTCGTACCGAACGACTGCGACCTCGCGCCGGAACAGCGGCTGTGGCTGCTGACCGGTCCGAACATGGCGGGCAAGAGCACCTTCCTGCGGCAGAACGCGCTGATCGCGGTCCTCGCGCAGACCGGCTCCTTCGTGCCGGCGCGGTCGGCTCATATCGGCGTGGTCGACCGCGTGTTTTCCCGTGTCGGCGCGGCCGACGACCTGGCACGCGGCCGCTCCACCTTCATGGTCGAGATGGTCGAGACGGCGGCGATCCTGAACCAGGCGTCGGTGCGGTCGCTGGTCATCCTCGACGAGATCGGCCGCGGCACCGCCACCTATGACGGCCTGTCGATCGCCTGGGCGGTCGTCGAGCACCTGCACGAGGCGGCGCGCTGCCGCGCCCTGTTCGCCACCCATTACCATGAGTTGACGGCGCTGGCGGCGCGGCTCGACGCGCTGGTCTGCCACAGCATGCGGGTGAAGGAATGGAAGGACCAGGTGGTGTTCCTGCACGAGGTGGCGCCGGGCGCGGCGGACCGCTCTTACGGCATCCACGTCGCCCGCCTTGCCGGCCTGCCGCACGCGGTGCTGGAGCGCGCGCAGGAGGTGCTGCGGACGCTGGAGAGCGGCGAAGCCTCGGGCGCCCTGACGCGGCTCGCCGATGACCTGCCCCTGTTCGCCGCGGCGCGTCCGGCGGCTGCGGATGTCGTTCCAGCGCCCGCGCGGCCGCCGGCGCTGGAAGCGCTGGAGCAGGTCGACCCCGATGCGCTCAGCCCGCGCGAGGCGCTCGAGCTGGTCTACCGCCTGAGGGAACTGCTGCGACAGGAAGGGGACCGCTGATGGTGCGCGCCGCAGCCCGCCGCCGCGATCCGGCGCCGCCCCCGACGCTCGCTACCGCCCGCCCGCTGCGGCGGCGGAAGCCGGTCGACGAGGCCCGGGTCGTCGCCGCGCTGGAGGCGATCCGCGACGAGGAGTCGCCCGCGACGGGAAATGGCCGCCAGCGCGTGCTCAAGACCCTGCGCGGCGTGCTCGACGAAGCGCGGAGCGACGTCGAGAAGCGCTTCCGGAACGGACTCTCGGGCCTCGACGCGGCGCGCCTGAACGCGCGGACGATGGACAGCATCCTTGCCGTGCTGTGCGACTTCGCCCTCCGGCGCGTGTTCCCGCTCGGCGTGTCGACGCCATCGGACCATATCAGTGCGGTCGCCACCGGTGGCTACGGCCGGGGGGAACTCGCCCCCTATTCCGATATCGACCTGCTGTTCCTGATTCCCTACAAGGTCAACCCGCGCGCCGAGCAGATCGTCGAATACGTTCTCTACATGCTGTGGGACCTGGGCCTGAAGGTGGGCCATGCGACGCGCTCCATCGCCGATTGCGTGCGCGCCGCCAAGGGGGATGTGACGGTGCGCACCACCCTGCTCGATGCCCGCTTCATCGCCGGCGATCCGGGGCTCTTCAACGATCTCGTCGCGACGTTCGACAGCGACGTGGTGCAGGGTACCGCGCTGAACTTCATCGAGGCGAAGCTGGCTGAGCGCGACGCTCGCCACCGCACGATGGGCGACACCCGCTACCTGCTGGAGCCGAACATCAAGGACGGCAAGGGCGGGCTGCGCGACCTGCACACGCTCTATTGGATATCGCGCTACGTTTACGGGGTGCGCATGCCGGCCGAACTGGCCCGGGCGGGCGTGCTAACGGCGCGGGAGGCGGCGGCGGTGACCAAGGCCACCGCCTTCTTCTGGACGCTGCGGTTCAACCTGCATGTTTGGTCGGGCCGGCCCGAC
>JBBDQX010000087.1:0-5537 GCA_040905765.1 Acetobacterales bacterium | reverse complement strand
CGAGACGCTGACCTTCGATGCCCAGAAGGCGATCGCGCCGCGCATGGGCTACAAGCGTCATCGCGGCACCCAGGCGGTCGAACGTCTGATGAAGCACTACTTCCTCACCGCCCGCGAGGTCGGCAACCTGACACGGGTGCTGTGCGCGTCGTTGCACAATGAATTGCGGCGCGCGCCGGTGCTGCGGCTGCCGCGCATCCGGGCCCGCTGGCAGCTCCCGGACGACTTTCGCGTCGCCGGGGACTGGCTGACCGTGGTGCGCGACGACGCCTTCGCGCGCGACCCTGTGCTGACCATCGAGCTGTTCAGGGAAGCGGCCATCCGCGGCCTCGACGTCCATCCGGACGCCTTGCGGCGGCTGGCCGCCGATCTCAGGCACATCGGGCCGGACACGCGGCGCGACCCGCGCGCCAGCGCCGCCTTCCTCGACATCCTGTGCGGCGTCGCGCCCGAGATGACCCTGCGGCGCATGAACGAGGCCGGCGTGCTCGGTCGCTTTCTGCCGGACTTCGGCCGCATCGTCTGCCAGATGCAGTTCAACATGTACCACCACTACACGGTGGATGAGCACAGCATCCGCGCCATCGGCATGCTCGAGCGGATGGAGCACGGCAAGGCCGATGACGTTTCCGCAGAGATCGCAGCGCAGTTCCGCCAGATCGGTTCGCGCCGTGCCCTCTACCTCGCCATGCTGCTGCACGACGTCGCCAAGGGCCGGGGCGGCGACCATTCGGTGCTCGGCGCGCAGGTGGTCAGGCGCGTCGGCCCCCGCCTCGGCCTGGAACCGGAAGAGACCGAGACGGCTTCCTGGCTCGTGCTCAACCATCTCGTGCTCAACGACACCGCCACCAAGCGCGACGTCGAGGACCCCAACACGCTGCGCGACCTGGTCGCGGTGGTACAGTCGCCGGAGCGCTTGCGCCTTCTGCTGGTGCTGACCGTCGCCGACATCCAGGCCGTCGGCCAGGGCGTCTGGAACGCCTGGAAGGGAACGCTGTTGCTCGGCCTGTTCCATCGCGCCATGGAGGCGATCTCCGGCGGCATGACCGCGGTGCGGGTCGACCGCCGCGTCGAGCAGATCCAGCAGGCGGTGCGCGCCGAACTTTCCGACTGGAACGACGATGCCTTCGAGGAGGTGGCCGGGCTCGGCTACTCGTCCTACTGGCTCGCCTTCGATGCGCCGACGCATGCGCGCCACCTGCGCCTGATCCAGCGTGCAGAACGGGCGAAGCAGCCGCTCAGCGTCGACACGCGGGTGGACCGCGCCCGCGGCGTCACCGAGGTCACCGTCTACGCCGCCGACCATCCCGGCCTGTTCGCCGCGATCGCCGGGGCGCTCGCGCTGAGTTCGGCCTCCGTCGTCGATGCGCGCATCTTCACCATGACCAACGGCATGGCGCTCGACAGCTTCTGGGTACAGGACATCGACGGCGGGCCGATCGACCAGTCCTACAGGATCGCCCGCATCTCCGCGATGATCGGCAAGGCGCTTACCGGCAGGGTAAAGCTGCGCGAGGAGCTGGCGGGCCGCAAGGCGACTCCGCGCCGCGCCCGCGCCTTCACCGTGTGGCCGCGCGTGCTGATCGACAACGAGGCGAGCGCCGGCCAGACGGTGGTCGAGGTCAACGGTCGCGACCGGCCGGGACTGCTGTTCGAGATCACCGACACGCTGACGCGGCTCGGCCTGCAGATCGGCTCGGCGCACGTCACCACATTCGGCGAACGTGCGGTCGACGTGTTCTATCTGAGGGACGTGTTCGGCATGAAGGTGACCAACCCGGCCAAGCTGTCGCAGATTCATACGGCGCTGCGTGCGGCGCTGGAGGACGGGCCTGCGGCGACGCAGCCGGACTCCGCCGCGGGCGACTGACGCCTATGGCACTGCTCCGCTCGATCGCCACCGTCGGCGGCTACACTCTCGCCAGCCGGGTGCTCGGCTTCGCGCGCGATGTGCTGATGGCGGCGGCCCTCGGGGCCGGACCCGTGGCGGACGCCTTCTTCGTCGCCTTCAAGCTGCCGAACTTCTTCCGCCGACTGTTCGCCGAGGGCGCGTTCAACGCCGCATTCATCCCGCTGTTCGCCGGGCGCCTGGCGGCCGAGGGCGAGGATGTCGCCCGCCGCTTCGCCGAGGAGGTGCAGGCGGTCGTCGCTATGACGCTGCTGGCGCTGGTGCTGGCGTTCGAGATCTTCATGCCCTGGCTGCTGCACGTGATCGCGCCGGGCTTCGCCGACACACCGGCGCGCTACGCGCTGACCGTCGACCTCGCGCGCATCACCATGCCCTATCTGATGTTCATCTCGCTGGTGTCGCTGATGGGCGGCGTGCTGAACGGCCTCGGCCGCTTCGCCGCGGCCGCTGCGGCACCGATCCTGCTCAACCTCTGCCTGATCGGCGCGCTGCTGGCCGGCGCGCGCGTTGCCCCGAGCGCGGCGCATGCACTGGCCTGGGGCGTGGCGCTGGCGGGTGTCGTCCAGGCGCTCTGGATGGTCGCCGCCTGCTACCGCGCCGGCATGCCGCTGCGTCCCGCGGTGCCGAGGTTCGGGCCGCCGGTGCGTCGCCTGGTACGGCTGATGATCCCTGGCGCCATCGGCGCCGGGGTGGTGCAGATCAACCTGCTGATCGACGTGGTCATCGCCTCGCTGCTGCCGCTCGGCTCGATCTCCTTCCTGTTCTTCGCCGACCGGGTCAACCAGCTGCCGTTGGGCGTCGTCGGCATCGCGGTGGGCACGGCGCTGCTGCCGTTGCTGACCCGGCAATTGCGGCAGGGCGACCAGGAGGGTGCGGCCAGCAGCGTCAACCGGGCGATCGAGATCGGCATGCTGCTGACGGTTCCCGCCGCGGTGGCACTGGTCGCCATCCCGGGCCCGATCGTCACCGTGCTGTTCCAGCGCGGCGCCTTCGGGCCGGACGACGCCTCGGCCACCGCGGCGGCGCTTGCCGCCTACGCCTGCGGGCTGCCCGCCTATGTACTCATCAAGATCCTCGCGCCGGGGTTCTTCGCCCGCGAAGACACGGCGACGCCGGTGAAGATCGCGTCCGCCTGCGTCGCCATCAACCTGGTTCTCAACCTGCTGCTGATGGGTCCACTCGCCCACGTCGGCATCGCGGCGGCGACCGCGACGTCGGCATGGATCAATGCGCTCAGCCTCGCCGCGCTGTTGCGGCGCCGGGGCTTCCTGGCCCCCGATGCCCGATTGCGCCGCCGACTGCCGCGCATCGTCGCCGCCAGCCTCGCCATGGGGCTCGGGCTGTGGGCGCTGGCTCCCATGTTGCGGCCCTGGCTGTACGGAACGATGCCCGGACAGGCGCTGGCGCTCGCCGGCATCGTCGCCGCCGGCGCTATCGTCTTCGCGGCGCTGGCGCTTGCGACCGGTGCCGCATCCGGCTCGGACCTGCGCCGCTTCCTTGACCGGAAATGACCCAGCGGCGATAACTCGCGCCCGCTTCCGCATCCGGACGACGCGATGAGCCTGGTGTTCTCGGGCGTGCAGCCCACCGGCAACCTGCATCTCGGCAACTACCTCGGCGCGATCCGCAACTGGGTCCGCCTGCAGGACAGCTACGACTGCATCTTCTGTGTCGTCGACCTGCACGCCATCACGCTGTGGCAGGAGCCGGCGCAGCTGCGCGCCAGCACGCGCGAGGTCGCGGCCTGCCTGATTGCCGCGGGCGTCGACGCCGAGAAGCACATCCTGTTCAACCAGAGCCAGGTGCCGGAGCACGCCGAACTGGCGTGGATCTTCAACTGCGTCGCCCGCATCGGCTGGCTCAACCGGATGACGCAGTTCAAGGAGAAGGCGGGCAAGGACCGGGAGGCCGCCTCGGCGGGCCTTTATATCTATCCCAACCTGATGGCGGCGGACATCCTCGCCTACAAGGCGACGCACGTCCCGGTCGGCGAGGACCAGAAGCAGCATCTCGAGCTGGCGCGCAACATCGCGCAGAAGTTCAATCACGACTTCGGCGTCGAGTGTTTTCCGATGATCGAGCCGCTCATCCTGGAGGACGCCGCGCGGGTGATGAGCCTGCGCGACGGCAGCCGGAAGATGTCCAAGTCGGACCCGTCAGACTATTCCCGTATCAACCTGACCGATCCGGCCGACGCCATCGCACAGAAGATCCGCAAGGCGCGCACCGATCCGCACCCGCTGCCCGACAGCCTCGACGCGCTCAAGGACCGGCCGGAGGCGCGCAACCTGGTGTCGATCTACGCGGCCCTTTCGGACGTCGATCAGAAGACCGTGCTGACGGAATTCGCAGGCGAGCAGTTCTCCACCTTCAAGATGCAGCTGGCCGACCTCACGGTGGCCCGGCTGGAGCCGATCACGCGCGAGATGCGCCGCCTGCTGGATGCGCCGGACGACGTCGACGGGGTGTTGCGGCGCGGCGCCCTTCGGGCCCGCGAGCGGGCCGAACCGGTGCTGCGCGAGGTGAAGGAGATCGTCGGATTCCTGCAGGTGTGACCATCTCGTCGACGTCCCGCGACTGCGGGGACGGGATTCCGCTTGCAAATCGCCGAGGGCGGTCGCAGAACGGAAACGGCTCCGTTCCGCGGCTCTTATCCGTGCCCGCCTGATGCAGATTTACCTGCCGATCGCTGAAATCTCGGTCAACGTGCTGTTGATCCTGGGGCTTGGCGGTGGCGTGGGTTTCCTCTCGGGCCTGTTCGGCGTCGGCGGCGGCTTTCTCATGACGCCGCTGCTGATCTTCATCGGCATCCCACCGGCGGTGGCGGTGGCCACCGAGGCCAACCAGATCGTCGCCGCCTCGGTGTCCGGGGTGCTGGCGCACCTGCGCCGCGGCAATGTCGACATGAAGATGGGCCTCGTGCTGATGGTCGGCGGCTTCGTCGGATCCAGCTTCGGCGTCTGGCTGTACAGCATCCTGCGGGGGATGGGGCAGCTCGACCTGGTGATCTCGCTGTCCTATGTGGTCTTTCTCGGCATCATCGGCGGCCTGATGCTGCTCGAAAGCGCGCGGGCGATCCTGAAGCGCCGGACCAGTTCGTCCCGCGGCAAGCTGCACCAGCATTACTGGGTGCACGGTCTGCCGTTCAAGATGCGCTTCCGCCGCTCGAAGCTGTATATCAGTGCCCTGCCGCCAATGGTGATCGGCTTTCTCGTCGGCCTTCTGGCGGCGATCATGGGCGTCGGCGGCGGCTTCATCATGGTACCGGCGATGATCTACCTGCTCGGCATGCCGACCTCCGTCGTCGTCGGCACCTCGCTGTTCCAGATCATCTTCGTCACCGCCAACGTCACCTTCCTGCAGTCGGTTCAGAACCAGACCGTCGACGTGGTGCTCGCGCTGCTGCTGATGATCGGGGCGGTGATCGGCGCGCAGGTGGGCGCGCGGGCGGGCTCGCGACTGCAGGGCGAGGAGGTGCGCGGCCTGCTCGGCACGATCGTCATGATCGTGTGCGCGAAGGTCGCCTGGGACCTCTTCTCGACCCCGGCCGACCTCTACTCCCTCGGCCCGGGGGTGGAACATTGAGCGGCCTTCGCGGGCGCCTGGCCGCGCTGGCGACGGTGGCGGC
>JBBDQX010000086.1:0-7987 GCA_040905765.1 Acetobacterales bacterium | reverse complement strand
TGTAGTTGAGGTAGCTGTGGAGTCTTTCGGTGTTGTACCAGTGGACCCATGAGAGAGTGGCCAGTTCGACGTCCTCGACGATGAGCTGATACTTCGACCGGCCGGCGTAGGTGGTGATCTTGCCGGTGCAGATCACCTCCATGCCCTCCTCCGGCTGCTGCGTCAGCCGCGCCGCGGTGCCGCGCCAACAGACGCCGTCGATCACCGCCGACTCGTCCTTGACGGCGAAATAGACGTGGCCGGAGCCGGCGCGCTTCAGGCCGGAAATCTCGCCGCGCACGCGCACGCGGCCGTAGGTGTCCTCCAGCGTGCGCCGCAGGGCGGCCGAAATCTCGGCGACCGAGTATTCGGGCAGGTTGTGGCCGGGCGCGCCGTCGGTGGGGGCGCCGCCCGGAGGGGTGCCGCCGGGGGGGGCGTCGGCCGGGTTTGTCATGCCTGTGGTTATGCTACAAACGGGCCGCCGCGGACAACCGCGGTCCACGCCGATGCGGAAGAGGTCACATGAAGGTTCTGGTGGTCGGCTCCGGCGGCCGCGAGCACGCGCTGTGCTGGGCCATCGCCGCCTCCCCCCTGTGCGACAGGCTGTGGTGTGCGCCCGGCAACGCCGGCATCGCGCAGGACGCCGAGTGCGTGCCGGTCGGCGCCGAGGATATCGGCGGCATCGTCGGGTTCGCGCGGGAGAACGCCGTCGACCTCGTCGTCGTCGGGCCGGAGGCGCCGCTGGTGCTCGGGCTGGTCGATGCGCTGGAGGCAGCCGGCATCAGGGCCTTCGGGCCGAGCCGGGCGGCGGCGGCGCTGGAAGCCTCCAAGGGCTTCACCAAGGACTTCTGCATCCGCCACCGCATCCCGACCGCCGCCTACGGCCGCTTCACCGACGCGGAGCAGGCGAAGACGTACATCCGCGAACAGGGCGCGCCCATCGTGGTGAAAGCGGACGGCCTCGCCGCCGGCAAGGGCGTCGTGGTGGCGCAGACGGTGGCGGAGGCGCTGGCCGCGGTCGACGAGATCGGCGCGGCCTTCGGCGCCGCCGGGGCCGAGCTGGTGGTCGAGGAGTTCCTGCGCGGCGAGGAAGCCAGCTTCTTCGCGCTGGTCGACGGCGAGCACGCGCTGCCGCTGTCCTCGGCGCAGGACCACAAGGCGGTCGGCGAGGGCGACACCGGCCCCAACACCGGCGGCATGGGCGCCTATTCCCCCGCCCCGGTGCTGACGCCCGACATCGAGAAACAGGCGATGGAGCGCATAATCCGCCCGACCGTCGCCGGCATGGCGGCCGAGGGCCGGCCATTCCGCGGCGTGCTCTACGCCGGGCTGATGATCGAGGACGGCGAGGCAAAGCTGCTGGAATACAACATCCGCTTCGGCGACCCGGAATGCCAGGTGCTGATGGCGCGGTTGAAGTCCGACATCCTGCCCGCCCTGCTCGCCGCCTGCGAGGGCGGCCTCGGCCACTTCGACCTGCGCTGGCGCGACGAGGCCGCGCTGGTCGTGGTGATGGCCGCGAAAGGCTACCCCGGCGCCTACGACAAGGGCAGCGAGATCAAGGGACTGGATAAGGCCGCCGCCCTGCCCGACACCCAGGTGTTCCACGCCGGCACGGCGGCGAAGGACGGCCGCACCGTCGCCACCGGCGGCCGCGTCCTCGGCGTCACCGCCTGGGGCACCAGCGTCACCGAGGCGCAGAGGAATGCCTACGCGGCGGTGGACGCCATCGACTGGCCGGGCGGGTTCTGCCGCCGGGATATCGGGTGGCGGGCGGTGGAACGGGAGAAGGCGAGCTAAGGCGTATCCTTGCAAATCATCTATTTTGTGGAAAATTTGCAAGGTTAATACCACCGCACACTTGCATATCATCCACAACATGGACAAAATGCAAGGATGCTGGAACGCAGACTGAAAGGCACCGTAGAGACTGCACTGGACTACCAGGCCGCCGTGGCAATCATTGGACCGCGGCAGGTGGGCAAGACCACCCTTGCCCTTGCGATCGGCGAGGAACGAGGAGCCCTCTATCTCGACCTCGAGGATCGCGCCGATCGCGAGAAGCTGCGCGAGCCGACGCTGTTCCTCGAACGCCACGAAGACCGGCTGGTGATCCTGGACGAGATCCACAGGTTGCCCGAGATCTTCCAGGACCTGCGCGGGATTATCGATCGCGGCCGGCGCAAGGGCTTGCGTACCGGCCGGTTCCTCATCCTCGGCTCGGCGTCCATCGATTTGCTGCGCCAATCTGGCGAAACGCTCGCGGGACGCATTGCCTATGTCGACATGGGACCGTTCGACATCCTTGAAACGCCCGCCGACCCGGCATCCACAAGCGCCCTGTGGGTGCGTGGCGGCTTCCCCGACAGCTACCTGGCTTCCGATAACGCGCGGAGCTTCCTCCTCCGAAAGGACTTCGTCCGCACCTATCTGGAACGGGACGTGCCACTGTTCGGCCCGCGCATTCCCGCGGAAACGCTGGAACGCCTGTGGACCATGCTGGCGCACAGCCAGGGCACACTGCTCAACGCATCACGTTTGGCGAGCAGCCTTGGCATCAGTGCCCAGACCGTCACGCGCTACATAGACCTTCTCGTCGACCTGCTGTTGGTCCGCCGCCTGCCACCCTTGCACGCGAACATCGGCAAGCGGCTGGTGAAGTCGCCCAAGACCTATGTGCGGGACAGCGGCCTGCTGCACGCCCTGCTCGGGATCGCCGACTACGACGCCCTCGCGGGGCACCCGGTTGCGGGCATGAGCTGGGAGGGTTTCGTCGTGGAGAACCTTCTGGCCGCCGCGCCTGAGCGCACGCAGGCCAGCTTCTACCGCACGGCGGCGGGCGCGGAGATCGACCTCGTGCTCGACCTGCCCGGAGGGGAGCGCTGGGCCGTCGAGATCAAGCGTGGCCTGACGCCGACCCTCGACAAAGGGTTCCACAACGCCCGCGCCAACGTAAAGCCCGCCCGCTCTTTCATCGTCTACTCCGGGCAGGCCGGCTACCCCAAGGACATCGACGTCGAGGTCATCAGCCTGCGCGCTCTCGCGATCGAACTCGCCGGACGGAGCCAGGACGCTACCGGCGCTCCCTGAAAAACCCCCGCAGCAACTCCCCTGCATCCCGCTCCCGTATCCCCCCATATACCTCCGGCCGCCAGTGGCAGGTTGGCTGCTCGAAGATGCGCGGGCCGTGTTCGACGCCGCCGCCCTTCGGGTCGTAGGCGCCGAAGTAGAGGCGGCGGATGCGGGCGAAGCTGATCGCCTGGGCGCACATCGGGCAGGGCTCCAGCGTGACGTAGAGGTCGCAGTCGGGCAGGCGCGGCTCGCCGCGCGCGGCGGCGGCGGCGCGGATGGCGAGCAGCTCGGCATGGGCGGAGGGGTCGGACAGTTCCTCGACCCGGTTACCGGCCTCGGCCAGCACCCTGCCGCCGGCATCCACGACGACGGCGCCGACCGGCACCTCGCCGCGCGCGGCCGCCGCCTGCGCCTGCGCCAGCGCGCGCGCCATCGGGCTGTCGTCGGGGTCTCCCATGGCGCGAAGGTGCGGCGGACACACGCAACCGTCAACCGCCCTTGCCGGGGGCGCGCGCACTGATATTGTGCCGCGCATGGCGAAACATGACATGCCGGTGATCGGCCTTACCCTCGATTCCGAGGCGCCCGGCGGCTATTCCAAATTCCCCTGGTACGCGCTGCGGCAGAACTACGCCGGGGCGGTGACGGCCTGCGGCGGGCTGCCGGTGGCG
Organism: Acetobacterales bacterium; assembly: GCA_040905765.1. Lineage (GTDB taxonomy): Bacteria > Pseudomonadota > Alphaproteobacteria > JBBDQX01 > JBBDQX01 > JBBDQX01. Next base: position 4,265 of record JBBDQX010000086.1, on the reverse strand, counting down.
CTGCCGCACGAGACCGGCGAGGTCGACCGCTATCTCGACCTGGTCGACGCGCTGATCGTGACCGGCGGCAACTTCGACGTCGACCCGGCGCTGTTCGGCGCGACGGAGCGCCACAGCACGGTCAACCTGAAGCCCGAGCGCACCGGCTTCGAGCTGGCGATGACGCGCGGCGCGCTGGCGCGCGACATGCCGGTGCTCGGCATCTGCGGCGGCCAGCAGCTGCTGCACGTCATCCTCGGCGGATCGCTGATCCAGCACATCCCCGACGAGGTGCCAAACGCCCTGCCGCACGAACAGCCGAACCCGCGCGACGAGCCGGGGCACGAGGTGAGGGTGGCGCCCGGCACGCTGCTGCACGACATCGTCGGCACCGCCACGCTGTCGGTGAACAGCGCCCACCACCAGGCGGCGAAGGACGCCGGCCGCGACGTGGTGATCAACGCCACCGCGCCGGACGGCGTGATCGAGGGCATCGAGCACCGCGGCTACCGCTTCTGCCTCGGCGTGCAGTGGCACCCGGAGTTCTTCATCGACGCGGGCGACAGGCGAATCCTCGCCGCGCTGGTCGAGGCCGCGAGGGGCTGAGATGGCAGAAAACGTGGAAGAGGCTGCGCCGCCGAAGGGCGAGCGCATCGCCAAGCGGCTGGCCCGCGCCGGCCTGTGCTCGCGCCGCGAGGCGGAGCGCTGGATCGAGGCCGGGCGCGTCATCGTCAACGGTGAGAAGCTGGGCAGCCCGGCGCGCGACGTGTCCGAGACCGACAACATCCTGGTCGACGGCAAGCCGCTGCGCGCCGCCGCGCCGACCAAGCTGTGGCGCTACCACAAGCCGCGCGGGCTGATGACCACCCACCGCGACCCGCAAGGGCGGCCGACGGTGTTCGACAAGCTGCCGAAATGGCTCGGCCATGTCGTCTCGGTCGGGCGGCTCGACCTGAATTCCGAAGGGCTGCTGCTGCTGACCAACGACGGCGCGCTGGCGCGGCGGCTGGAGCTGCCGTCGACCGGCTGGACGCGGCGCTATCGCGTGCGGGTGTACGGCGAGGTGACGGACGCCACCATCGCGGCGCTGGCCAGGGGCATCACCGTGGAGGGCGAGACGTTCGGCCCGATCCGCGCCAAGGTCGACAGCCGGCGCGGCGACAATTCATGGCTGACGGTGTCGCTGCAGGAGGGCCGCAACCGCGAGATCCGCCGGGCGATGGAGCATTTCGGCCTGACCGTCAGCCGGCTGATCCGCGTCGCCTATGGCCCGTTCCAGCTCGGCGCGCTGCCGGAGAGCGAGATCGACGACGTGCCGGCGAAGGTGCTGCGCGAACAGCTTGGCCTGAAGAAGGACTGAACGGTGCGCATCGTCGCCGGCCGGCTGCGCGGCCGCCCCGTCCACGCGCCCGAGGGCATGGACGTCCGCCCGACTTCCGAGCATGTGCGGGAATCGGTCTTCAACATCCTGGCCCATGCCGGTTTCGCCGGCGAGCAACGGCTGCGCGGCGCCCGCGTACTGGACGCCTTCGCCGGCACCGGGGCGATGGGGCTGGAGGCACTGTCGCGCGGCGCGGCACAGGCCGAGTTCATGGAGCTCGACCCGGCGGTACGACGGCAACTGGAGCAGAACGTCCGCGCGCTCGGCGAGCTGGAGAATGCCCGCGTTCGAGGCGTCGATGCCACGAAGCCGCCGCGCGCGACGGCGCCGTGCGACCTGATCCTGCTCGACCCGCCATACAAATCCGACCTCGGCGCGCCTGCGCTGGCGGCGCTGACGGCGGCCGGCTGGGCGGCGGCGGGCACGCTGGCGGTGGTCGAGCTGGACCGCAAGGCGCCGTTCGAGGCGCCGGAGGGCTGGACCGTCGAGGACGACCGGCGCTGGGGCCGGACGCGCGCCGTGTTCCTGAAGTTCGGGAATTAGCGTCGGCCGAACAGCCGCTCGATGTCGGAGAGCTTGAGCTCAATGTAGGTAGGTCGGCCGTGGTTGCACTGGCCGGCGTGCGGCGTGCGCTCCATCTGGCGCAGCAGCGCGTTCATTTCCGCCGGCGTCAGGCGGCGGCCGGCGCGGACGCTGCCGTGGCAGGCCATGGTGGCGCAGACCCGCTCCAGCCGGTCGCGCAGGCCCGACGACGCGCCCCACTCCGCCAGCTCGTCGGCGAGGTCGCGCAGCAGACCGGCGCAGTCGACCTGGCCGAGCAGCGCCGGCGTCTCGCGCACCGCGACGGCGCCGGGGCCGAACGGCTCGACGGCGAGGCCGAACTCGGCCAGTTCGTCGGCGACCGCGAGCAGGCGGTCGACGGCATCCTCGGGCAGCTCGACCACCTCGGGGATCAGCAGGCCCTGCCGCCTGACGCCGCCGTCGAGCAGCGCCGCCTTGACGCCTTCGTAGACCAGCCGCTCATGCGCCGCGTGCTGGTCGACGATGACGAGGCCGTCGGCGGTCTGGGCGACGATATAGGTCTCGTGGAGCTGCCCGCGCGCGACGCCGAGGGGGAAGTCGGCGGCTTCTGCTTCCGCCGATGCCGCGGGCGCGTCGGCCGACGGCGCGGCATCGAAGTCGCGCAGCGGCGCCTGAAAGGCGGCCGCCGCCTCGGCGAGGCCGGCCGGCACGGTGGCGGAGGGGGTGCCGTACAGGGAACGCCGCGAAGGACCAGCGAAACCTTGCCGGAAAGCGCCGAGCGCGGCCTCCCCTCCGGTCGCGGCGGCGCGGAAGCCGGCGCCCGCCAGCGCCTCCCGGCAGGCGCCGACGATCAGCCCCCGCACCGCCTGCGCATCGCGGAAGCGCACCTCGGCCTTCGCCGGGTGGACGTTGACGTCGACGAGGTCGGCCGGCAGCTCGAGAAACAGCGCCACCACCGGGTGCCGGTCGCGCGCCATCAGGTCCTGGTAGACCGCGCGCACCGCGCCGGCGAGCAGCCGGTCGCGCACCGGGCGGCCGTTGACGAACAGGTACTGCGCCTGCGCCGTGGCGCGGTGCAGCGTCGGCAGGCCGACATGACCGGACAGCCGCATCGTACCGATGGGCGTCTCGCGCACAGCCTCCACCGACACCGAATTCTCCGCGAACTCGCGGCCGAGCACCTGGCGCAGACGCTCGAGCCGGCCGGCGAGCAGGTCGTCGCCCGCGCGCGCCAGCCGCAGCGCCTCGCGGGTGCTGTCGGAGACCGAGAAGGCGATGTCCGGCCGCGCCATGGCGAGCCGGCGCACGGTGTCGAGCGCGTGTCCGAACTCGGTGCGCGGCGCCTTCAGGAACTTCAGTCGCGCCGGGGTGGCGTAGAACAGGTCGCGCACCTCGACGGTGGTGCCGGCGGCGAGCGGCGCCGGCTCCGGCGCACCACAGGCGCCGCCTTCGACCCGGATGCGCCAGGCGTCGTCCGAGCCGTCGGCGCGCGAGGCGATGGTCATACGGCTGACCGAGCCGATCGACGGCAACGCCTCGCCCCGGAAACCCAGACTGGCGATATGGTCGAGGTCGTCGCCGGGCAGCTTCGAGGTGGCGTGGCGCTCCACCGCCAGGGCCAGCTCGTCGCGGGTCATGCCGAAGCCATCGTCGGCGACGAGGATCAGGCCGCGGCCGCCATCGCGCAGCGTCACGTTGATGCGCGAGGCGCCGGCATCCACGGCGTTCTCGACCAGCTCCTTCACCGCCGAGGCCGGCCGCTCGACCACCTCGCCGGCGGCGATGCGGTTGACCAGCGTGTCCGGCAGCCTGCGGATAGTCATCCGCGCATGTCCGTTGCCTGCCCGGTCACTTGCCCATTTCGGCGAGGTACTCGCGCGCCAGCACCTTGCCCTGCTCCACCGCCGGCTGGTCGAACGGATCGACGCCCATCAGCCGGCCGGCGACGATGGTCTCCAGCATATAGTGCATCGTCAGCGCGCCGAGCGCCTGCTCGTCGAGCCGCTCCAGCCGGATCACGCGGGTCGGGCAGCCGTTGCGCACCAGCGTCTCGGCGGTGGCGTTCTGCTCGGCCTCCATCAGGTCGCCGATGGTGCGCCCGGCGAGGTAGGAGAGCTTGCCCGGCGCGCGGGCGGATTCGACGCGGCCGCCGCGCCCCGCGCTGTCCAGCAGCATCAGGGTGAACAGCTTGTCGCGCGGCCCGTCGAGGTAGAGCTGCACCTGGCTGTGCTGGTCGACAGCACCGAGCGCCTTGACCGGCGTCGTGCCCATGCCGTCCTTGCCCAGGCTCTCGGCCCAGAGCTGGCGGTACCACATGGCGAAGGTGCCGAGCCGATCGCAGTAGGGCATCAGCACCGACATGGCGACGCCGCGCCGAGCCAGC
>JBBDQX010000085.1:0-43299 GCA_040905765.1 Acetobacterales bacterium | reverse complement strand
GGGTGTGGCGCAAGGGCGAAGTCAGGACCGCGACCCTGCCGCTGGAGCCGCCGCCCTAGCAGCCGCCGCGCGACGAGACGGAGGTCGACGTGCGCTCGCCGCTGGCCGGCGCGGTGGTCGCCAATCTGTCGCCGGCGCTGGCCGACGAACTGTCGCTCGACCCTTTCGGTTCGGGCGTGATCGTGCTGCGCGTCCGGCCGGACAGCATCGCACGGCGCCTGGGTTTCCGGCCCGGCGACATCGTCCGGGGCGTCAATGGCGGCGCCGTCTCCCGCGTTCCGGAGCTGCTTGAGGCGTTGAAGCAGCCGGTGCAGGACTGGCGCATCGAGATCGAGCGCGACGGTCAGCGGGTCGCCCTGCAGGTGCGCGGATGAGCACGCTGTTCGAGAGCCAGGCGCCGCGGCCGCTGGCCGATCGTCTGCGGCCGACCCGCCTCGAGGAGGTGCTGGGGCAGAACCATCTGCTGGCGCCGGGCGCGCCGCTGACGCGGCTGCTGGATGCCCGGCACCTGCCGTCGCTGATCCTGTGGGGCCCGCCAGGCTGCGGCAAGACAACCATCGCGCGGCTGCTCGCCGACCGCGTCGACCTCGATTTCGTCAACCTGTCGGCGGTGTTCTCCACCGTTTCCGACCTGCGCAAGGTCTTCGCCGAGGCGGAGAGGAAGCGTGAGGCGGGGCGGGGGACGCTGCTGTTCGTCGACGAGATCCACCGCTTCAACCGCGCCCAGCAGGATGCCTTCCTGCCATGGGTGGAGACCGGGGTCGTGACGCTGATCGGCGCCACCACCGAGAATCCGTCCTTCGAGCTGAACGGGGCGCTGCTGTCGCGCTGCCAGGTGCTGGTGCTGAACCGGCTCGACGACGAGGCGCTGGAGACGCTGCTGACGCGTGCCGAGGCGGCGCTGGAACGGCCGCTGCCATTACGCGGGGATGCGCGCCATGCGCTGCGCGCGATGGCCGACGGCGACGGCCGGTACCTGCTGAACCTGGTCGAGGCGCTGGACGGCCTGGCGCCGGACGAGCCGCTAGACACCCGCGCCCTGCTGGACGCCGTACAGCAGCGGGCGCCGCTCTACGACAAGGCGCAGGAAGGGCACTACAACCTGATCTCGGCCCTGCACAAGGCGATGCGCGGCTCCGACGTGGACGCCGCGCTCTACTGGCTGGCGCGCATGTTCGCCGGCGGCGAGGATCCCCTGTACGTCGCCCGCCGCATTACCCGTTTCGCCAGCGAGGACATCGGGCTCGCCGATCCGCACGCGCTGGTACAGTCGCTTGCCGCCTGGGATGCGTACGAGCGCCTCGGCTCACCCGAGGGCGAACTGGCGATCGCGCAGGCGGTGATCTACCTGTCGACGGCGCCGAAGTCGAACGCCGCCTACCGCGCCGTCGGCGCCGCCAACCGCTCGGCGCGCGAGACCGGCTCGCTGATGCCGCCGAAGCACATCCTCAACGCGCCCACCCGGATGATGCGCGACCTCGGCTACAGCAAGGGTTACGTCTATGACCACGACGCCGAGGAGGGGTTCTCCGGACAGCACTACTTCCCGGAAGGGATGGAGCGGCAGCAGTACTACCGGCCCGGGGACCGCGGCTTCGAGCGCGAGGTCGGCAAGCGCATCGCCTACTGGCAGCAGCTCCGCGACAAGCTGTCGAAAAAGCGAGAGGCATCGCACTGATGGGACTGAATCTGGTCGCCGCCATCGCCGTCGGCGGTGCGGTTGGGGCCGTGGCCCGCTACGGCGTCATCATCGCCGCCACGCACTGGCTCGGCAGCGGATTCCCCTGGGGCACGCTCGCCGTAAACGTGGTCGGCTCGTTCGTGCTCGGCGCCCTGGCCGAGGCGATGGCGCTGGCCTGGTCGCCGGGAGATGCGCTGCGCGCACTGCTGGTGGTCGGGATGCTGGGGGCATTCACCACGTTCTCGACCTTCTCGCTCGACGTGGTCGTGCTGGCCCAGCGTGGCGAGACGGCTGTGGCGGCGCTGTATGTCGTCGCGTCGGTGGCGCTGTCCGTGCTCGGTCTGCTGGCGGGTCTCGCCGTGGTCCGGCAGCTCCTCGCGTGAGCCGATGACCCGCGTCCGCACCGTCACCGTCGCCGCCGGAGAGGCGGAGCAGCGGCTGGACCGCTGGTTCCGCAAGCACTTCCCCGAGGTGCCGCAGGGACGGCTGCAGCGTCTGCTGCGCAGCGGGCAGGTCCGTGTCGACGGCAAGCGCGCCACCGCCAGCCAGCGGCTGGAGACGGGACAGACGGTGCGGATACCGCCGCTCGGCGATGCGCCGGATCGCCCGGAGGCGAAGCCTCGCCCAGCGGTCGCCACTGAGGCCGAGACAGAGGATCTGCACCGCCGGGTGCTGTATCGCGACGACGAGGTGATCGCACTGGAAAAGCCTCAGGGGCTGGCCGTGCAGGGGGGAAGCAAGGTCGGCAGGCACCTCGACGGCATGCTGGACGCGCTGCGGTTCGACGCCGAGGAGCGGCCGCGGCTGGTCCACAGGCTCGACCGGGATACCGGCGGGGTGCTGCTGCTGGCACGCACGGCCGCCGCCGCGCGTTGGCTGACCGAGGCTTTCCGGCGCCGCGATACGGAGAAGACATACTGGGCGCTGGTGGTCGGGGCGCCGAGGCCGATGGAAGGGCGGGTCGACCTGGCGCTGTCGAAGGGGGTATCGGCGCCCGGCGCACGGGAACTCGTGGCGGTGAGCGGGGAGGATGACGCCCGGCAGGCGGTCACCCACTACCGCACAGTCGAGGCCGCCGGCCGCCGCGCCGCCTGGCTGGAATTGCGGCCCGAGACGGGACGGACCCACCAGCTCCGCGTGCATTGCGCGGCGCTGGGCACGCCGATCCAGGGCGACGGCAAATACGGCGGCCATGACGCCTTCCTGCCGGGGCTTGCGCAGCAGCTCCATCTGCATGCGCGCGCGCTCCGGCTGCGCCGGCCGGACGGCCGATTGCTGGCCGTGACGGCACCGCTGCCGGAACCGATCGCCGCGAGCTGGCGTTTCTTCGGCTTCAACACGAACGCGCGCGAGGGTTGACCGGCTGCGATTCAGACCCTGATATGGGATGGGGCTGACCGCCGGGCCCCGCGACAGTGGGCCCGGGCACCGTGACAGAGTGCGAAGCGGCGGGCCCGGCAGACCATCGGTGAATGGCGGTGAATGGCATGGCGAAACAGCGGCGCGGCTATCTCGGCACCTTCGGCAAGGTCCTGAAGTGGGGTGGCTTCCTGCTCCTCGCGCTGGTCGTCGGCGCGGTCGCCATCCTGTTCACCATCGACTTCAATACCTATCGCGACACCATCGAGCAGCGGGCCGAAGCCGCGCTCGGGCGCGACGTCTCGATCAAGGGCGACCTCTCGCTGGCACTGTCCCTGCATCCCACCATCGCGGTCGGGAACCTGACGATCGCGAACGCGGACTGGGCGGCCCGGTCGACCATGCTGCAGGTGCGGCAGCTGCGCGCCCGGCTCGACCTCCTCCCTCTCCTTTCGGGCAATGTGCAGATCCACAGCATCTCGCTGATGGACCCGGAACTGCATCTGGAGACGAATAGCGACGGGGTGGGGAACTGGACGTTCTCCACCGGCGGCGAAAGCGCCGGGCAGCAGCAGGCGCAACAGCAGCAGGATGACGGGTCGGGCGGGGCGACGGTTTCGGTCGAGGACATCGATGTCACCAACGCCCTGATCACCTACCGCGACGGGTCGACCGGCCAGCGGATGGAAGTGATGTTCGACCGTATCATGCTGCACACGACGTCGCCGGAAAGCCCGCTCGACGTGGCGGTCGAAGGCAGCGTCTTCGACCGTACGTTCAAGCTGTCCGGCATGGTCGGTTCGCCGCAGGCGCTGCGGGATCCGGACGCCGTCTTCCCGGTTGACCTGACGGGTTCGTTCGCGGGTCTGCGGTTCGCCGTGGACGGGTCGATGTCCTCGCCGGGCGGTGGGGGCGAGATGCAGTTCACCGTCGCCGCCAACGCCGACTCGCTGGAGCAGCTTGGCCAGATCGCCGGGATGAACCTCGAGCAGCTCGGGCCCTTCGCCTTCGAGGCGCAGGTCAGCGGCGACATGCAGGCAATGAAAGTCGACCTGCGCAAGCTCCAGCTCGCGAAGAGCGACCTGACCGGCTCGCTCTCGGCGCGGCTGAGTGAGGAGCCGCCGTTCGTCGAGGCGAACCTCACGGCGAACCAGATCCTGCTCGATCCTTTCCTCGATCTCATGCCGGCCGGGCAGGAGCAGCCGCAGAGCGGCCAGTTGTTCGGCGACGAGCCGATTGCGGCCATCGACATGCTCGATCGGGTCAACGCCCGCCTGCGCCTCGAGGCGAAGCTGCTGCAGGCGCGCGACCTGGAACTGCGCGATCTGGACGTCTCGGGCACGCTCAAGGACGGCAATTTCGAGGTCGAGCTGGCGCGTACGGCGCTCTACGATGGCCACATCCAGGGGATGTTCGCGGTGAACTCCGGCGGCGGCCGGGAGCCCGAGATGCAGACGCGCGTCAACCTCGACGATTTCGACATCGGGCGCTTCCTGACGGAGATGCAGGTCACGGACAAGCTTGCCGGGAGCATTGACGCCGAGGCGGACATCAGCAGCGTCGGCCGCTCCCCGGGCGCCCTGGCCGCCGCGTCGAACGGCCGGTTCCAGGTCACGATGGGCAAGGGGCGCATCAACAGCCAATACGTTGAGCTACTGGCGACGGACCTGGTCAAGGTGCTGCTTCCCGGCGGCGCCGATGTCGCGAACGTCAACTGCGGCGTCACGCGCTTCGACATCAAGGACGGCGTCGCCGACATGACCCAGATGCTGCTCGATACGGAGAAGATCACGGTCGGCGGCGACGGTACGATCAATCTGGATTCGGAGAAGCTCGACCTGACCTTCGTACCGCGGCCGCAGGATCCCAGCCTGGTCAGCCTCGCCACGCCGATCAATGTCACCGGCACGCTCACCGACCCCAGTTTCAGTCTCGACAAGGCGGCCGTCGCCCAGGACCTGGCGATGGCGATCATCGGCTCGGCGATCAATCCGCTCGGCATTCTCGTGCCGTTCGTGACCGGCGGTGCATCAGGCGACGGGAACGCCTGCGTGCAGGCGCTGAAGAACGCCGAGTCGGGGGCCGCTCCCGTGAAGCAGGACGGAGCGCAGTCGGCTCCCGAGAGGGTGATCGAGGGCGTTGGCGAAGGGCTGAAGAACCTGTTCGGGCGCTGAGGGAAGCGCGACCCGTGGCATCCCGGATGCGGCGTTTCTACAAGCAGGCGTCCGTCGCGGAGGATGAGCGACGCAGTGCGGTGCTGCTCGACGGCCGGCAAGTGCGGACGCCGGGCGGAGGCGCGCTGGCCCTGCCTACGCCGGCCCTTGCCGCCGCGATCGCCGAGGAATGGGAGGCACAGGGGGAAAACCTCGATCCCCGCAGCATGTTGCTGACGCAGCTCGCCAGTACCGCCCTCGACAGGATCTTGCCCGACCCGTCCCCCGTCGCCGTGGAGCTTTCGCGCTTCGCCGAGACCGACCTGCTGTGCTACCGCGCCGAACTGCCCGTCGAGCTGGCGACACGCCAGGCGGAAGGCTGGCAGCCGCTCCTGGAGTGGTTCGAGACCCGCTACGATGCCCGGTTCGTCGTGACCCGGGGCGTCATGCCGGTGGCGCAACCGCGCGAAAGCGTCGAGCGTGTAGCGGCTGCCCTGCGGGCTTTCGACGGCTGGTCCCTCGCTGCCCTCGGCATCGCCATACCCGCCGCCGGGTCGGCCGTCCTCGGTCTGGCGATGGCGGAGAGCCGCATCGACGCAGCCTCCGCATTCGAACTCTCTCAGCAGGACGAGAGCTATCAGCTCGCGCTGTGGGGCGAGGACCCCGATGCTGCACGGCGGCGGACGGCACTGCGCCGCGACCTGGACGCCGCCGGCCGATTCCTGGAGCTGTGCCGGGCATGAAGGCCGTCCGGGTCGTCATCGACGGCCGGGTGCAGCGGGTGGGATTCCGCGCGTGGACCGTCGAGCAGGCGGGTCTCCGCGGTCTGCGCGGCTGGGTGCGCAACCGCACCGACGGTACCGTCGAGGCTCTATTCGCAGGCGCCCCGGACGCCGTCGATAAGGTTCTGGAAGTCTGCCGGGATGGGCCTGAATGGGCGCAGGTCTCGACGGTGCGCCAGGAACTGGCCGACGCCGACGAGGTGCCGGCGGGATTCGAACAGCGGCCGACGGCTTAGGCGCGCCGCACCGGCTCGCTTCCTGCCTTGACGACGCGGTTGCGGCCGCCGTCCTTGGCGTCGTAGAGGGCCCGGTCGGCACGCTCGATGGCCGCCTCAAGCGCTTCTTCGCCGGCGACCTGGGCGACGCCGAACGATACCGTCATGCGCAGCGATCCGCCCCCGGCGAGAGCGACCGGCGTCGCCTGCAACTCGTTGCGCAGCCGCTCGACCACAACGGCGGCCCGGTCGAGATCGGCATAGGGCAGGACGATCAGGAACTCCTCCCCGCCAATGCGGTAGATGCCGTCGAACGGGCGCACGTGGCGAAGCATCGTCTGTGCCGCCGTGGTCAGCGCGAGGTCGCCGACGGCATGGCCGTGTGTGTCGTTGATCCGCTTGAAGTGGTCGATGTCGGCGATCGCGACCGACAGTGCCGCGCCGGTGCGGACGCTGCGCTGCCGCTCGTTCTCCAGGTCCCCCAGCATCGCCTGGCGGTTCTGCAGGCCGGTCACCGGATCGAGGTCCGACACCGCGGCGGAGAAGGCGCGTGCGAGACGCCGGATCTGGCGGGTAAAGGCGGCGGATTTCGCCGCGAAGAGGTCGTACAGATCCGCAGGGATCGGATTGCCGGCCTGGTGGACGATCAGCAGATGGCGCGCGGCGGCGTGCAGTTCGGCATCAAGGGCACCGAGGTCGCGGAAGGCCGGCTGGTCGACCAGTTCCGCCCCGCCGTTCGCCGCGTACCAGCGCCCGAACCGGCTGCGCAAATGCGAGTCCTCGTGAAGCTGCTCCGGTTCCACCGGCATGCCGCAGACGAGGGTGCGGTGGAGCGTCTCCATCCATTGCGTATGGGCGTCGAGGCAGGCCTCGAGTTGTCCCAGCAAGGCCGCCGGGGTGAGCGCGGGCCGATCCTGCCGCTCGTCCATGCTACCCGCCGGCCTACCGGGTATCGCCGAAGGTTTCGGCGAACGCTTCGCGCAGCGCCGCGTCGGCAGCGGCCAGATCGGCTTCCACGCCAAGGGCGGCGAGCGAGGTGACGCCGTGTTCGCGGATGCCGCAGGGTACGATACCGGCGAAGCGCGAGAGGTCCGGATCGACGTTGAGGGCGACGCCGTGATAGCTCACCCAGCGGCGGATGCGCACGCCGATGGCGGCGATCTTCGCCTCGCCGCCGGGCACCCCGGTCCAGATGCCGACGCGGCCATCGCGGCGGCCGCCCTCGACGCCGAGGCGGGCGAGGGCGCGGATCAGCCATTCCTCGAGGTCGCGGACGTAGCGGCGGACATCGGCGCCGCGGCGTCGCAGGTCGAGCATCACATAGGCGACCCGCTGGCCCGGCCCGTGGTAGGTGAGCCGCCCGCCGCGGCCGGTGCGGTAGACGGGCAGGCCGCCGGCGTCGAGCAGTTCCTCGTCGGTCGCGCTGGTACCCGCGGTGTACAGCGGTGGATGCTGCAGCAGCCAGACCTGCTCGGCCGCATCGCTCGCTCGGATGGCATCGACACGCGACTCCATCCCCGCGAGGGCTTCGGGATAGGGCACCAGCCCCTGGCTGAGCCTCCAGGTGACGGCCTGTGTGTCGCAGGTGGCTGCGGTCAGCGCGGACATGACGAAATCGTTTGCAGATGGCTGTTGTATTTTCACCGAGGATGAATAGAAAGATACCCGAATTCCTACCCGTGCGGTCGTGGCGGAATTGGTAGACGCGCAACGTTGAGGGCGTTGTGGGGGTGACCCCGTGGAGGTTCAAGTCCTCTCGACCGCACCATTACCCCCGCCATAACCCGGCGGGGGTTGAGACCGCCTCCCCAAAAACGCGATAAGGTATGCCGTGCGGGCCGCCGGGGCCCGAGGGGAGTCACCATGTCGGACAGCTTCCGCGACAGCGCGCTCGATTATCACCGGCTCCCGCAGCCCGGCAAGCTGGCGATCGCGCCGACCAAGCCGCTGGCCAACCAGCTCGACCTGTCGCTCGCCTACTCCCCCGGCGTAGGGTACGCCTGCGAGGCGATAGCCGCCGATCCCGCCACCGCCGCGGATTATACCGCACGGGGCAACCTCGTGGCCGTGGTCAGCAATGGTACCGCGGTGCTCGGTCTCGGCTCCATCGGGCCGCTCGCCGCCAAGCCGGTGATGGAAGGCAAGGCGGTGCTGTTCAAGAAGTTCGCCGGCATCGACGTCTTCGACCTCGAGGTCGACGCGCTCGAGCCCGAGCGCCTGATCGACATCGTCGCCAGCCTCGAGCCGACCTTCGGCGGCATAAACCTGGAAGACATCAAGGCGCCCGAGTGCTTCCTCGTCGAGGAGCGGCTGCGGGCGCGGATGAACATCCCGGTCTTCCACGACGACCAGCACGGCACCGCCATCATCGTGGGAGCGGCGGTACGCAACGCGCTCCAGCTCGTCGGCAAGCGTATCGGCGACGTGCGCCTGGTCGCCTGCGGCGTCGGGTCGGCCGGAATCGCGTGCCTCAACCTGCTGTGCAGCATGGGCCTGCGGCGCGAGAACGTCACCGCCGTCGACATCGACGGCGTGATCCATGCCGGCCGCACGTTCAACATGGACCCCTACAAGGCGGCCTTTGCCCGCAATACCGAGGCCCGCACGCTGGGCGAGGTGATCGGTGGCGCCGACATCTTCCTCGGCCTGTCCGCGCCCGGCGTGCTGACGCCGGACATGGTGCGCGGCATGGCCGAGCGGCCGCTGATCCTGGCGCTCGCCAACCCGGAACCGGAGATTCGCCCGGAGGTGGCGCGGGAGGTGCGGCCCGATGCGATCATCGCCACCGGCCGCTCCGACTACCCGAACCAGGTCAACAACGTGCTGTGCTTCCCGTTCATCTTCCGTGGGGCGCTCGACGTCGGGGCGACGACCGTCAACGAGGAGATGAAGCTGGCCTGCGTCGATGCCCTGAGCGATCTCGCGCAGCGCGAGGTGTCGGACGTCGTGCAGACGGCCTACGGCGGCGATGCCAATGCCTTCGGGCCGGACTACATCATCCCGCGGCCGTTCGACCCGCGGCTGATCGGCGTGCTGGCGCCCGCCGTGGCCCGCGCGGCGATGGACAGCGGCGTCGCCTCGCGCCCGCTGGAAGACATCGAGGCCTACCGCACCGGGCTCGACCGCTACGTCTGGCGGTCGGGGCTGGTCATGCGGCCGGTATTCGACGAGGCCCGTCGGGATCCGCGCCGCGTGGTCTATGCGGAAGGCGATGAGCCGCGCGTGCTGCGCGCGGCGCAGGTCGTCGTCGACGAGGGGCTGGCCCGGCCGGTGCTGATCGGGCGTCAGGAGGTTATCGAGGACAGGATCGGGCGCTATGGGCTGCGGCTGCAGGTCGGCCGTGACGTCGAGCTGCTGGATCCCAAGAGCTACCCCCGCTACGACGACTACTGGCGCGGCTACCACGCCCTGCTGAGCCGGCGCGGCGTTACCCCCGCGGCGGCGCGGGCGGTGCTGCGCAGTCGTGCCACGGCGATCGGCGCGATGATGGTGCGCAAGGGAGATGCCGACGCGCTGATCTGCGGCAGCGTGGGACGCTATGTCCGCCACCTGGAATCGGTCGCCGACGTGATCGGGTGCGCCGATGGCGTCAGCCGCCTCTCCGCCCTCGCCATGCTGATCGTGCAGGAAGGGCCGCTGTTCATCTGCGATCCGTTCGTCAATGAGGATCCCGGCGTCGAGGACATCGTCGAGCAGACGCTGCTCGCAGCGGAGGAGGTGCGGCGTCTCGGCGTCGAGCCGAAGATCGCGCTGCTGTCGCATTCGAACTTCGGCAGCCGCGACACCGGCTCAGCCCTTAAGATGCGCGAGGCGCTGGCGCTGCTTCGAGAGCGGGCACCCGGGCTCGAGGTGGACGGCGAGATGCATGCCGACTATGCGCTGTCGCCGGAGCTGCGAGCGCAGGCGGTGTCGGACTGCCGCCTGTCCGGCGCGGCGAACCTGCTGATCCTGCCGTCGCTGGACGCGGCGAACATCGGCTACAACCTCGTCAAGGCGACCGCCGGGGCGCAGCCGGTCGGGCCGATGCTGCTCGGCACGGCCCGCCCCGCGCATGTCGTGACGCCGGCGGTGACGGTGCGCGGTCTCGTCAACATCACCGCGCTGGCCGTGGTGGATGCGCAGGACGCCGGCGAGGACTGCCAGCATGTCTGATACCCGCGAGCCCAAATACGGCGAGAAGGCCGGCCCCGGCGACGGCGACGCCGGAGGGGCGGCGGAGGACCTTTACGGCCTCAGTCCCAAGCTGGTCCACAAGATCACCGAGGCGCTGGACGAGGGCCGTCGCAAACGCGTCCGTCGCCTGGTCCGCCCGCTGAGCTATGCCGATATCGCCGACCTGATCGAGCAGCTCTCGAACGAGGAGCGGCTGCGGCTGCTCGACTACATCCGCGACACCTTCAATCCCGAGGTGCTGACCGAACTCGACCGCCGCGTCCGTAGCGCGGTCATCGCCGAACTCGGGCTGGAGAACATCGCCCGCGCCGTCGCCGAACTGGACAGCGACGACGCCGTCTATCTGCTCGGCGAACTGGATGCGCTGGAGCAGCAGAAGATCCTCGCCGCGGTGCCCGTGCGCGACCGGCGCATCCTCGAGGAGGGCCTGAGCTACCCGGAGGACAGCGCCGGGCGCCTGATGCAGCGCGAGTTCGTCGCGGTGCCCTCGCACTGGACCGTCGGCAACACCATCGACTACCTGCGCGAGGCCCGCGACCTGCCGGACGAGTTCTACGACATCTATGTCGTGGAT
Organism: Acetobacterales bacterium; assembly: GCA_040905765.1. Taxonomy (GTDB): domain Bacteria; phylum Pseudomonadota; class Alphaproteobacteria; order JBBDQX01; family JBBDQX01; genus JBBDQX01. The sequence goes on along the minus strand of JBBDQX010000085.1, from coordinate 32,362 downwards.
GCCGCGTACCGTCCGCTCGGCAACGTCAACCTCAGCCAGATACTGCGGAGCCGCCGCCCGGTGCGGGTGACCGCCGTCATCCATCCGCAGACCATCGCCATTCCGGCCAACATGGACCAGGAGGAGGTTGCCTTCCTGTTCCGCCAGCACGACCTGACGTCCGCGGCGGTCGTCGACGAGTCCGGGCGCCTGATCGGCACCGTCACCATCGACGACATCGTCGACGTTATCCATGAGGAGGCGGAGGAGGACATCCACCGGCTGGCCGGCGTCGAGCGCGACGACCTGTACGGCGCGGTGATGGACACCACCAAGGCGCGGTTCCGCTGGCTGCTGCTCAATCTCGGGACGGCGGTCCTGGCCTCGCTCGTCATCGGCCTGTTCGAAGCGACGCTGGAGCAGGCCGTGGCCCTGGCCATCCTCATGCCGATCGTCGCCAGCATGGGCGGCAACGCCGGTACGCAGTCGCTGACCGTGGCGGTGCGCGCGCTGGCGACCAAGGAACTGACGGCGGCGAACACCGTCAGGGTGGTCTGGAAGGAGACCCTCGTCGGTCTGTTCTGCGGCATCGCCTTCGCCGTAATTGCGGCAGCCGTCGCCTGGCTGTGGTTCGGTAGCCCCGAGATCGGAGGGATCATCGCAGGCGCGATGGTGCTGACCCTGCTGGTGGCGAACCTGTCGGGGACGCTGATCCCGATCGCCCTGACGAGGATGAACATCGACCCTGCCATCGCGTCCAGCGTGTTCCTGACGACAGTGACGGATGTGGTCGGCTTCTTCACATTCCTGGGGTTCGCCGCCATTGTCTTCCAGTGACGGTTTCATTTTCGGACGGAGACAGCAATGACCGAGACGGTGCTCATAACGGGCGCGAGCCGCGGAAGCGGCCTGGATATTGTTCGCCAGTACGCCGCCGGGGGCGCCACCGTGATCGCGGCGTGCCGCAATCCCGACGGCGCCGCCGGCCTGAAGGAAATTCGCGGGTCGGTGGAACCGGTCCGCATGGACGTGGGCAGCGACCGGGAGGTAGCGGACGCCGCCGCGAAGCTGAAGGACCGGACCATCGATGTCCTGATCAACAACGCCGGCATCTACGGTCCGCGTGACACCTCGTTCAGCCATGTCGATTACGACGCCTGGACCGAGGTGCTGAAGATCAACGGCATGGCCCCGTTGCGCGTGACGCAGCATTTCGCCGACCACGTGGCGCGGTCGAAGAACGGCCGTGTCGCCACGGTGAGCAGCCTGATGGGCAGCGTCGGCGACAATACCTCGGGAGGCGGGTACATCTACCGCTCGAGCAAGGCCATGGTGAACCAGGTGATGCGCAGCGTGTCCTTCGACCTGCGCGACCGCGGCGTGGTCGTCGTCGTGCTTCATCCGGGATGGGTGCAAACGGACATGGGCGGTCCGAATGCCGCGATCTCGCCCGAGGACAGCGCGTCCGGCCTGCGTGCGGTGATCGACGGGCTCCGTGCGGGTGACAGCGGCCGATTCTTCAACTATGACGGGCGGGAGTTGCCCTGGTGATCTGACCCATGGGTGACCTGACCTGTGGGTGATCCGAGTCCTGGCGGCAGGCGCCGGCGAGCGGCAGGAATGCGACGGGGGCGTCCGGGGTAGCGGTGGAACTGGAGATCGACTGGGACGCGGCGCGAGCCATCGCGCCGGCACCGACATGATCGCCGCCGGACGGAGGCAATGAGCGCCTTCAATCTGCGCGACCTCACCGTGCTGATCGTCGAGGACAATTTCAACTTCCGCTTCCTGCTGCGCAACGTGCTGCAGGCGATGGGCGTCGGGCGCATAGAGGAGGCCGCCGACGGCGACGCGGCGTTTCGGCTGCTTTCGACCATCGACTGCGACCTTGTCATCACCGACTGGAAGATGACGCCGCTCGACGGCATCGGGCTCACGCGCAAGCTGCGCACGAGCGACGAGAGCCCGAACCGCTTCGTGCCGATCATCATGATCACCGGCTACAGCGAGCAGGACAGGGTGTTCGAAGCGCGCGACGCGGGTGTGAACGAGTTCCTCGCCAAGCCGCTCTCGGCCAAGGCGCTCTGGACCCGCATCGCCACACTGATCGAACGGCCGCGCCCCTTCATCCGGTCGGAGAACTACTTCGGTCCCGATCGCCGCAGGCGGCAGTTCGATTACGACGGACCGGAACGCCGGAAGGGACCCGCGGGAGAGGGCGAGGGTCGATCGTAAAATACTGTCTGACAGACATATTCGGTTATGTTACAGTTTTACTGGTGCTGTGATGGGGGTTGTTCAAGCTGGTCTTGACAGTCCTTGATGCCGTCCTTGCCGGTTGGGTGCCGGCTGTAGCGGGTGGCATGGCGGGTGGACAGGATCCGAGGGAGAGAAGCGGTTTGGCAAGTCAGAACGCGACGGTGAAGACGGGCGACGTGCTCGAGCCGTCCGAAGACCTGAAGCGCAAGGTCCGCGTCGGCGGGCCGGGTGCCGTCGACGACCTTGTCCTGCAGAGGGCGGAAAAGGTCGTCGAGGATATGGCCGAGGATTATCTGGAGTGGGTGAAAGGCGACCTGACCAACCTCCAGAAAGCCATCGAGAGTGCCGCGTCCGAGCCGGAAGCATGGCGCAGTCACGTCGACGACGCATTCCACGTCGCCCACGACATGAAGGGGCAGGGCGGCAGCTTCAACTACATGCTGGTCACCGCCATCGCCAAACAGCTCTGCGAGTTCCTCGAAAGCGTCGAGAAGTTCGGCGCCAAGGAGACGGCGACCGCGAAGCTGCACGTCGACGCCCTGCGGCTCGTGCTCGGCAAGCGGCTGACCGGAGACGGCGGCAAGGTCGGCAGGCAGTTGCTTGGCGGGCTCGGCATGGTGATCAAGAAGATCGGCCCCGCCCCGCGCGATGCCGAGAGCACGCCCGAGGGCGAGGCCAACTGACCACCGGACGCCGCCGGAAAGGTCGATCACGAAATTTCTGGTTGCGGTCCGGGGTAAAACCCGTTAACTCCCCTCGCGTGATGCGAATGGTTAGCAATTGCATAGCGGCCGCCGTGTCGGTCGCCACTGCACGAATTCCTGAGGAGGGGACGATGTTTGGACGAATGCTGATCGCCGCTACCGGCCTGGCCGTGGCGGTATCCACGACGCCGACGGCCGTGAAGGCCGCCGAGGAAGTGAATCTCTATTCTTACCGCCAGGAGTTCCTTCTCGCTCCGCTGCTCGAGGCGTTCCAGAAGGAAACCGGCATCAAGACGAATGTCGTCTACGTCGACGGCGGCGTGCTCAACCGCATGCTGGCGGAAGGGCAGAACAGCCCGGCCGACGCAGTGCTGACGGTCGACATCGGCCGCCTGCACGACCACTACAAGGCCGATACGCTGCAGCCGGTGAAGTCGGAGTATCTGGAGAAGCGGATTCCTGCAGCCTACCGCCACCCTGAGGGCTACTGGTACGGCCTGTCGATCCGCTCGCGGGTAATCTACCACTCCAAGGACCGGGTCAACCCGTCGGAGCTCTCGACCTATGAGGCGCTGGCCGATCCCAAGTGGAAGGGTCGCATCTGCACGCGGCAGGGCTCGCATGTCTACATGGTGTCGCTGCTGGCCTCGATCATCGAGGCCGACGGCATGGAGAAGGCGGAGCAGTGGGCGCAGGGCGTCAAGCAGAACCTGGCGCGCAAGCCGCAGGGCAATGACCGCGCGCAGTCCCGCGCCATCATGGAGGGCGTCTGCGACATCGCCCTCGCCAACACCTACTACTACGGCAAGATGAAGCAGAACCCGGAGCAGCAGCCCTGGGCGGACGCGGTGAAGATCTACTTCCCGAATCAGGAAGGCCGCGGCGCCCACGTCAACATCAGCGGCGCCGGCGTGGCGAAGCATGCGAAGAATCCGGAGAACGCGATCAAGCTGATCGAATTCCTCGCCGGCGACAAGGCGCAGCACATTTACGCTTCGGACAATATGGAGTATCCGATCGTCGATGGCGTCGAGTGGCCGGAGGAAGTGAAGTCCTGGGGCGATTTCAAGCCCGACGAGACTTCGCTCGCCGCGATCGCCGAGCATCGGGCCGACGCCTTGAAAATCTTCAACAAGGTCGGCTACGACGAAGGTCCCGGAACCTGATCTGACGGAAGCGCCCCGCGTGCCCGTGCCTGCGGGGCGACCCGACTGTCCATGGCGGTAATTTCCGAGTCCCCCGTCGCCGGCTTTCGGCGGCGGGGATTTCGTATCGATCCCTGGCTGCTGGCGGCCGCGCCCGTCGCGATCGCGGTCGCGGTGCCGCCGCTCGCCGTGCTGTGGCTTGCGGTCACGGCCACCGATCCCGCCTTCGCGCTCGAGACGCCGGCAGCGATCTGGGCGCATCTCCTCTCGACTGTGCTTCCGGGCTATGCCTGGACCACGGTCAGGCTGGCCGCTGGCGTGGGGGTGGGGACGCTTGTGATCGGCGTCGCTACGGCCTGGCTCGTGACCGTCTGCCGCTTTCCCGGGCGCCGCGTCTTCGAATGGGCCCTGCTGCTGCCGATGGCGATGCCGGGCTACATCATCGCCTTCCTGTACATCGAACTGCTGGAGTTCGCCGGCCCGGTCCAGCGCGCGCTGCGCGCCGTGTTCGGCTGGCATCTCGTCAGCGACTACTGGTTCCCCGAGATCCGGAGTCTCGGCGGCGCCATCTGCATGCTGACCCTGGTGCTGTATCCCTACGTGTTCCTGCTGGCGCGCGCGGCCTTCATCGAGCAGTCAGTGTGCGCCCTGGAGGTGAGCCGCACGCTCGGCCGCGGGCCGTGGCGCACGTTCTTTTCGGTGGCCGTGCCGATGGCGCGTCCATCGATCGTCATCGGCCTGGCGCTGGTGATGATGGAGACGATCAGCGATTTCGGCACCGTAAGCCTGTTCGCCGTCAACTCCTTCACCGTCGGCATCTTCAGCGTCTGGCTGACGATGAACAGCGCCGCCGCGGCCTCCCAGCTCTCGCTCGTCCTGCTCGCCATCGTGCTCGGATTGCTGTGGGTCGAGCGCCGTGCCCGCGCCGGCCGCCGCTTCCACAACCTGACGACCAGGATGCGCCCGCAACTCCGGATGGAACTGCGCGGTACCCGCGCCTGGCTCGCGGCGCTGGCCTGCGCCGTGCCGGTAGTGCTGGGCTTCGTCCTGCCTGCGGGTATCCTCGTGTACTACGCCGCCCTTACGTGGTTGCGGCACGAGGGGGCGGAGTTCCTCACCTACGCCGGCAACAGCCTGATGCTGGCGGGAATCGCGGCGAGCGTGACGGCCGTGCTGGGACTGCTGGTCGCCTATGGCTGCCGGTTGCGCGACGATCCGCTACTGCGCGGCCTTGCCCGGGTCGCCAGCGTCGGTTATGCGGTGCCCGGCGCCGTGCTGGCCATCGGCATCCTCGTTCCGTTCGGGGCGCTCGACAACGCTATCGACGGCTTCATGCGCGACCGCTTCGGCGTATCCACCGGCCTGCTGCTGAGCGGCACCATCTTCGCCCTGGTCTATGCCTATGTGGCGCGCTTCTTTGCGCTGGGGTACGGCGCGATAGAAGCGGGGTTCGGCAAGGTGCCGGCCTCCATGGACCAGGCGGCCCGGGTGCTTGGCCACGGACCCGCCGCGACGCTGATGCGGGTGCAGTTGCCGCTGGTGCGTGGCAGCGTGCTGACCGGGGCGCTTCTGGTGTTCGTCGACAGCATGAAGGAACTGCCGGCGACGTTGCTGCTGCGCCCGTTCAACTTCGACACCCTGGCCACCTATGTCTACCAGTATGCCAAGGACGAACTTATCGAGCAGACCGGGCTCGCGGCCCTCGCCATCGTCGTGGCCGGCGTCGTGCCGGTGATTCTGCTCAGCCGCACGATCACGCGCTTCCGGGCCGGCATCGATTCGCACGGCGGCTGAGCCGCGGCACGATGGCGGTACACCGCGTCGTCATAGACTGCGACCCCGGCCAGGACGATGCCGTCGCCCTGCTGCTGGCGATGGCGTCGCCCGAGGATGTCGATTTGCTTGGCATCACCGTCGTCGCCGGCAACGTGCCGCTTGCGCTGACGGCCCGCAATGCCCGGCAGGTCTGCGAACTTGCGGGACGGACCGACGTCCCGGTGTTCGCGGGCGCCGAGTGTCCGCTCGTGCGGGTGCTCGATACCGCCGAGGTCGTGCACGGCAAGAGCGGGATGGACGGCGCCGACCTGCCAGAACCGCGGATGCCGCTGCAGGCCATGCACGCCGCGGATTTCCTGGCCGAGGCAGTGATGTCGGAGGGTGCGTTAGCGACCCTCGTTGCCCTCGGTCCGCTCACCAATATCGCGCTGGCGCTGCGGCGCCATCCTGCAATGAGGGCGCGGATCGCCAGAATCTGCCTGATGGGCGGCGCCGCGGCGGGCGGCAACACGACGCCGGTCGCGGAGTTCAACATCCATGTCGATCCCGAGGCGGCCGCCGAGGTTTTCGGCTCCGGCGTTCCGATCGTGATGTTCGGCCTCGATGTGACGCACCGGGTCCTGGTGACGCCGCAGCATGTCGAGGCGTTGCGGGCGATCGGCAACCGTACCGGCGCGACGATGGCGCGCATGCTCGACTTCTATACGCGCTTCGACCGCCGGCGGTACGGCTGGAAGGGCGGGCCGTTGCACGATCCCTGCGTGGTGGCATGGCTGCTGCAGCCCGACCTCTTCGGCTTGCGCCCTGCCAACGTCGAGGTCGAGACGGAACGACGATTCACCACCGGCCAGACGGTTGTGGACTGGCACGGCATCAGCCGCCGGCCGCCCAACGCGATGGTCGCGCACAGGGCCGATCCGGAGGGCTTCTTCGAACTGTTGTTCCAGAGGATCGCGCGGCTTCCTTGAGCAAGACGGTAACCTTTTATAAACCGTGGGGAGACAGCATCGCCGTAACAGTCCAGTCATGAGGTGCCAGGCGCGATGGTTCCGCGACTCCTCCGCAGATATGAGGTCGCCCTCTACAACAAGGATGTGCGCGAGCGGGTTAACGCCGACCGCCGTCACAGCTTCCTCGACGATTCCTGGGCCGACGTGCGCTACATCGAGATCAAGGCCGAGAGCGAGGACGACGTGTACGCTAAGCTGCGCCGACGCTATCCCGAGGATCAGGGCTTCGTGGTCGAATCGGTGCGGGTGGACAAGTTCTAGCGCGTGCCGCGCAGTTGCTGGATCATCTCCAGCGTGCGGTCGGAACTGATCGTGCGGCGCTTGACGCCGGCCGCGTCCTCCGAGGCATCCTGCTCGAGGTCGTAGATCCGGTGGACATTGGCGACATCGAGCACGATGCCGTCGAGCCCGACCGCCAGGACACCGTCGATCACCGAGCGACTGTCTCCGAAAAGAATCTGCTGCCATTCGCGCTGCCAGAAGCGCGTGAAGAATGTGCCGTCGCGCCGTCCCGCCTCCTGTACCCAGCGCGGTCGGCGCACCGACCATTCGGGCCGCCAGTAATAGGACCCTGCCTCCGCCTCGGCCACCGACAGACGTCCCACGAGGGCCCGGCGCGAGCCGAGACGCTTCAGGCGCAGGTCCCTGACGTCGTCCTGCGAGATATAGCGGCCCTGTGGATGGTGCAGCGGCAGCACCAGCATGTCGTAGTTCGTCCTGGTCAGCAGCTCCACCATCGCACCCTGCGACATGAAGCCCGAGGCGTCCGTCAGGTTGAGATAGTTCCGGACGCCGGTCAGACGCGTGATGTTGTCCGCGCTCTCGTTGATCGGCCTGTTGCGCAGATCGGGCAGCGGCGCCTCCGGCGACACCTCGAACGGCGCGATCAGCGGGATCATGTCCAGTTCCTGGAGCTGACGGACGACCGGTGCAGGGTCGGCGCCCGGAGGCAGTCGCTCCATCGCCAGCACGGCCCAGTGGTCGCCGCGGCCGCGACGGACCAGTTCCATCTTCTCGCCACGATCGGCGATAGTGGTGCCGGGCGCGTAGAGGCCGTCGACGATCACGCCGTCGATGGCGGCGATGAAGCTGTCGACCGGGTCGGTCTTCAGCGTGCCGTCGGCAGTGACCAGATCGAGTCCGTTTTCTACGATGATGGCGAATCCCGGCCGCCGCTGTTCGGTGTAGGCGCTGATCGCGATGATCAGTTCGCGCATCCGGTCGGCGAAGGGCACACGCTGGTTCTCGCCGAATATGCGGTAGGGGTTCGGCGGCTCCACCACTTCCTGCGGCTGCGACGCGCGCCCTCCCAGGGCGCGGCCGGCCTCGGCGCCCGGCGTCCGTTCGGTCATGCCGGGCTGGTCCGGCTGCTGTCCCTGCCGCGCCGCGTCGAGGGCACCGGTGTCGGGCTCCGCGAACGTGCAGGTCAGCAGCGTGCAGACGCAGGGAAAGACGCAGTCGTGCCAGGCCGCCATCGTCCGATACTCGGTTTCGGGCTTCTGTCCGCAGTAGACAGCGGATGCGTTAACAAACTGTTAGGCCGAACGAATCCGGAACCGGCGCCGGCACGGCCTCTGGACCCCACCGTCGATCAGCACTAACTGTAGCCGGTCGAAGGCAAGAGCGCGATGACCGGAGAAGACCGCAACATACCCAGCCGATCGAGTCCCGCCGAGGTCGATGCCTTCCTGCGGAAGGTGGCGGCGGCGCCGCCACGTGGCGAGGGCTCCCGTGGCAGGCTGCTGTTCGCGCTCGATGCCACCGCCAGCCGGGAGCCGACATGGGACCGCGCGTCGCATCTGCAGGCCGAGATGTTCGCGGCGACGGCCATGATCGGCGGGCTTGAGATGCAGGTCGCCTTCTACCGCGGCTTTCGTGAGTTCAGGGCCACGCCGTGGCTGAGCGAATCGGGTGACCTTCTGCGCAAGATGACGGCCGTGCGCTGCCGCGGCGGCCAGACCCAGATCGGCCGGGTACTGCAACATGCGATTCGAGAGCACCGGAAGAAGCCCGTCGCGGCCCTGGTTTTCGTCGGCGACGCGATGGAGGAGGATGTCGACGAACTCAGCGAGCATGCCGGCCAACTCGGCATCCTCGGGGTTCCGGCGTTCCTGTTCCAGGAAGGGCATGATCCCATCGCGACGCGGGCCTTCCGGCACTTCGCCACGCTCGCCAACGGAGCGTGGTGCCCCTTCGATTCCAGCAGCGCCGACGTGCTGCGCGACCTGCTCACGGCGGCCGCGGTCTATGCCGCCGGCGGCAGGCGTGCGCTGGAGGACTACACGCGACAGGCCGGCGGGCCGGTGCGGCAGTTGACCGACCAGCTTTCCGATCGACGGCGGGGCGGCTGACGCACCGCCCATGGTGCCGCTCTTCTTCCTCGGGATCGCGCTGCTGATCGGCGGCATCCTGCTCACCCGCTGGTACGTCTCCGCGAGCCCGGCGAGCCTGGTGCGGGCTTTGCGTTGGGTCCTGTTCTCGGTCGTTCTGGCGATCGCCATCGGCCTGCTCGTCACGGGCAAGCTGGGATACGCCCTGATTGCGCTGATCGGGATGATTCCCGCCATAGCGCGGTGGTTCCAGGTATACCGCACGACACGGTCCTTCATGCGAGGCGGGCGGGCCTCGGAGGGGCGGAAATCCCGCGTCGAGACGGCGATGCTGGCGATGACCCTGGATCACGACAGCGGCGGGCTGGCCGGTTACGTGCTGCGCGGCTCCTATGCCGGACGGGCACTGTCGGAGCTCTCGGAGGAGGATCTGCTGGCGTTGCTCGAGGAATGCCGCCGCGACGACCCGCAGGGTGCCGCGTTGCTGGAATCCTGGCTGGACCGGAACCGCGGGCCGGACTGGCGCGGAGGGGATGCGGAGGGCACCCGCCGTGAAGCCGGCCGACCTCCCGGTGGCGCGATGGACGCCGAGGAGGCCTGCCGCGTGCTCGGGCTGGAACCGGGGGCGTCCGAGGCGGAAATCAAGCGCGCGCACCGGGCCCTGATCGCGCGCTTTCATCCCGACCAGGGCGGCTCGGACTACCTTGCCGCGAAGATCAACCAGGCGAAGGACGTGCTGCTCCGCAGGCCCGGGTAGGGCCTCGTCGCGGCTGGCATCTTGCCGCTGCCCCCGCCGATGTGCGAAAAGCACCCTTGCGTGGCCGCTGCGCGGGGCGGCTCGGCCGCAGCGGCGCGCCTTTCGACATGTCACCGACAGGGAGTGTTCGTGTCCAAGCCCCTCCGTACGGTTGTGTTTCCCGTCGCCGGGTTCGGTACCCGGTTCCTTCCCGCTACCAAGACAGTACCGAAGGAGATGCTGCCGGTCGTCGACACGCCGCTGATCCACTATGCGGTGGAGGAGGCGCGTCAGGCCGGGATGGAGCGTTTCGTGTTCATTACGGGGCGCGGCAAGGGGGCGATGGAGAACTATTTCGATCACGCGTTCGAACTGGAACGCGTGCTCAGGGAGGGCGCGAAAGACGACGCGCTGCGCCAGCTCGAAGGGGCGCTGCTGGAGCCGGGCGCGGCCTTCTTCACCCGTCAGCAGCAGGCGCTCGGGCTGGGACACGCCGTCGCCTGCGCCGGTCCGTTGATCGACGACGAGCCCTTCGCGGTGATCCTGCCCGACGACCTCGTGCTGTCCAAGACCCCCTGCCTCAAGCAGATGGTCGACGTCTATAACAAGTATGGCGGGAACATTGTCGCGGTGATGGATGTTCCACGCGAGCATACCGACCGCTACGGCATCCTCGACATCGCCAGCGAGGACGGCCCGCTGGTCGGGGTCAAGGGCTTGGTCGAGAAGCCGGCGCCGGACGAGGCGCCTTCAACCTTGTCGATTATAGGCCGTTATATCCTGCAACCTGAGATCTTCAGGATGCTGGAGGAACAGGAGCAGGGAGCAGGCGGCGAAATCCAGTTGACCGACGCGATCGCGCGCACCATCGGGCGCATCCCGTTCCACGGGCTGCGCTTCGAGGGACAGCGTTTCGATTGCGGCAACAAGGCCGGCTACGTGAAGGCGAACGTCGCATTCGCGTTGCAGCGCGACGACCTGCGCGACGACGTACTGGCCTTCCTGAAGGAAAACATCGGCTGAGGGACCACCGGCCCTCGGCGTCGACCGGAGGCATGTATGCGTATCGCTATGATCGGAACAGGATATGTCGGGCTCGTATCCGGCGCCTGTTTCTCCGAATTTGGTGTCGACGTGATCTGCGTCGACAAGGACGTCGAGAAGATCGACCGCCTTTGCCGCGGCGAGATTCCAATCTACGAACCGGGCCTCGACGATTACGTGCAGCGCAACGTCGCGGCCGGACGGCTGCACTTCTCGACGGACCTCCCCTCGGCGGTGAAGGACGCCGACGCCGTGTTCATCGCGGTCGGCACCCCGACCCGGCGCGGCGACGGCTACGCCGACCTCAGCTACGTCTATGCCGCGGCACGGGAAGTGGCGGGGGCGATGGAGGGTTATACCGTCGTCGTCACCAAGTCGACGGTCCCCGTCGGTACCGGCCGCGAGGTCGAGCGGATCATCGCCGCCGAGCGACCGGGTGTGGACTTCGACATGGTCTCAAACCCCGAATTCCTGCGCGAGGGCTCGGCGATCGAGGACTTCGTGCGGCCCGACCGCATCGTCATCGGGGTCGAGAGCGACCGCGCGATGCAGGTGATGCGCGGGCTCTACCGGCCGCTCTACCTCAACGAGACGCCGATTGTGGCGACCACGCTGGAAACGGCGGAAATCATCAAGTACGCGGCCAACGCCTTCCTCGCGACCAAGATCACCTTCATCAACCAGGTTGCTGACCTCTGCGAGGTCGCCGACGGCAACGTCCAGCACGTCGCCCGCGCGCTCGGCCTCGACGGACGTATCGGGTCGAAGTTCCTTCACGCCGGCCCCGGCTTCGGCGGTTCCTGCTTCCCCAAGGACACGCTCGCATTCTCGCGCATCGGCGAGCGCTTCGGGGCACCACAGAAGATCGTCGACGCGGTTGTCGAGGTCAACGAGTCGCGTAAGCAGCGGATGACGGAAAAGATCGTCGCGGCATGCGGTGGCGACGTCGCAGGCAAGACGATCGCCGTGCTCGGCCTGACCTTCAAGCCGAACACGGACGACATGCGGGATTCGCCGAGCCTCGTCATCGTGCCGGGCCTGCAGCAGGCGGGCGCGACGATCCGGGCACATGATCCGGAGGGCATGCCGGAGGCACGGAAGCTGCTCGACGGCGTCGGGTGGTGCACCGATGCCTACGAGGCGGCGGAAGGCGCCGACTGCGTCGTCATCCTGACGGAGTGGAACGCGTTCCGTGCGTTGGATCTCGATCGCCTGAAGACCCTGATGCGGCGGCCGCTGATCGTCGACTTGCGCAACATCTACGTACCGGAAGAGATGGAGCAGGCCGGCTTTACCTATCATTCCATCGGCCGTACGCCGGTGGGTGTCCCCGTCCAGGCGATGCCGCAGAAGAAGGCTTCAGCGGGTGACTGAGGGCCGGCGCCTCGATCCGACGATCCTGCGCGAGTACGACATCCGCGGCATCGTCGGGGAGTCCCTGACGGCGGACGACGCCCGCGCTATCGGGCGCGCCTTCGCCATGCTCGTGGCGGCGGAGGGCGGAGACAGCGTCTGCATCGGCTACGACGGGCGGCTGAGTTCCCCCGAACTTGAGGCGGCGGCAGTCGATGGCATCGTGTCTGCGGGCGTCGATGCCTGGCGCATCGGGCAGGGACCGACCCCCATGCTCTACTACGCCGCCAAGACGCTGCAGGCGGGGGGCGGAATGATGATCACCGGGTCCCACAACCCGCCGGAATACAACGGCTTCAAGATGGTGATCGGAGGTCGCCCGTTCTTCGGCAAGGACATCGTCCGCCTTGGCCAGGTCGCGGCAGAGGGCGCCGCAGGCGCGGCAGGCAAGGGCAGCGCCACCCAACGTGCCGTCGCCGACGACTACGTGGACCGGCTGCTGCAGGACTACGACGGCGACGGTGGCCTCAAGGTCGTCTGGGACTGCGGCAACGGCGTCACCGGGGACGTGGTGCGGGCGCTGACGGCGAAGCTGCCGGGCGACCACCACCTGCTGTTCGACGAGATCGACGGCCGCTTCCCGAACCACCATCCCGACCCGACCGTGCAGGAGAACCTCGAGGACCTCCGCGAGGAGGTCGCGAGGCTGGGAGCCGACCTCGGCATCGCCTTCGACGGCGACGGCGACCGCATCGGCGTCGTAGACGGCGAGGGCGTCATCATCTGGGGCGACCAGCTCCTGATTCTGCTGGCGCGCGATGTGCTCGCGCAGCGGCCCGGCGCCACGATCATCGCGGACGTCAAGGCGAGCAAGGTGCTGTTCGACGAGATCGCCGCCGCCGGGGGCAAGCCGCTGATGTGGCGCACCGGCCATTCGCTGATCAAGAGCAAGATGGCGGAGACCGGCTCGCCGCTGGCCGGCGAGATGAGCGGCCATATCTTCTTCGCCGATCGCTACTATGGCTTCGACGACGCGCCCTATGCGGCGATCCGGCTGCTCGGGCTGCTGTCGCGGAGCGGCCGCAGCCTGGCTGAGCAGCGCCGCGCGCTGCCGCAGGTCCTGAACACCCCGGAGGTGCGCTTCGACTGCGCGGAGGACCGCAAGTTCAGGGTGATCGATTCGGTCAAGCAGCGGCTGAAGGCGGAAGGGGCCGACGTCAACGACGTCGACGGCGTCCGTGTCACCACCGCGGACGGTTGGTGGCTGCTGCGTGCATCCAATACGCAGGCCGTGCTGGTCGCCCGCTGCGAGGGGCGCGACGAGGCAGGCCTGGAACGGCTGAAGGCAGAGGTTCGCAAGGTGCTCGCCGACACCGGGGTGGAAGCGCCGCCTTCGTTCTAGCCGCCTGGGCGGTCGGTCGGTGGACTACTTCTTCTACGGAACGCTGATGGATCCGGCGCTGCTGGCGCGTCTCGTTGGCGCGGCCGCAGCCACGGTCGAGCCGGCCCGGCTTGTCGGTTTCCGTCGCGTGCGCCTGCGCGGCCAGCCGTATCCGACGGTCGTGCCGGCGGAAGACGGCAGCGTCGACGGTATCGTCGTCGGCCGGATCGACGCGGCGGGGGCTCGCAGGCTGGCGGAGTACGAAGGCCCGTCGTACAGCATCCGGTTGTTCGGCGTGATGCTGCAGGACGGCCGCACGCGACGGGTGCGGGTGTTCGTGGCGCCTGTCGGACTGGCGTCGGACGGGCCCTGGGAGCCGTAGCGTCCGGGCTGCGCCGTTGTTATCGCGCGGGCGGTGCCGTCTCCAGGCTGCCGCCGATCTCCGACGACTGATCGCCCGACAGGGACAGCCGCAGGGCCGGGTTCTCGTCCTCGACGCTGTAGCGCAGCGTCATGCAGGGATGATCGCGGCGGGCGAGGGCACGGCATGCGTCGTTCGCCGCGTCCTTGCTCAGGCCGATCAGCCGTGCCCGGAACAGCGCACCCCGGCTGCCCTCACGCGGGACGATGAGGCCTTCGGCGGCGCCGACGATCTCGGGGATCGTCGTCTGGACCTTGGTGATGGCCCCCTGGGCATGGGCCGGATGGCGGTACGCACCGACCTGGACCGCCCAGGTGCCGCCATCGGCCGAGCCGCTCTCTGTCGGTGCCGACGCCAGTTCCGGCCGCGGGACGGGCCGCGGCGGCTGTGCGGCGGCGACCAGTCGGGAGCCGGCGGTGTCGGTCTCGACGACGGAATCCGGCTTGCGCCGGGGCAGCACCAGCGCATCCCGCGCGGACGACTCTGCGACCAGCACGCGGTTGCTCGCCTCGAATGCCTTGTCGAGCAGCTTCGTCATGTGAACATCGCGCGACGCTGCCGAGCGGCCGCCGAAGACCACGCCGATCAGCCGCACGCCCTGCCGCCGTACCGAGGCGGCGAGGTTGAAGCCCGACGCCCGGATGTAGCCGGTCTTGACGCCGTCCGTGCCGTCGTAGTCGCCGAGCAGGTTGTTGTGGCTGCGGTAGCGGTGGCCCTTGTAGGTGAAGTCGGCGGTGGAGAAGTAGCGGTAGTAGTCAGGGTGGTCCCGCAGCAGCGCCCGCACGAGCGTCGCCATGTCGCGTGCGGTCGACAGCTGGTGACGGTTGGGCAGTCCCGAGGCGTTGCGGAAGCTGGTGCGGGTCATGCCGAGCCGGTGCGCCTGCTCGGTCATGTCCCGGGCGAAGGCCGACTCGGTCGGCGCCAGCGCTTCGGCCAGCACCGTCGCCACGTCGTTCCCGGACTTCGTCACCAGCGCGAGGATGGCGTCCTCCACGGCGATGCGGTCACCCTGGTTGAGGCCGATCCGGGAGGGGGGCTGTCCAGCGGCGCGCGCCGAGGCGGTAAGCTTCTGACCGAGCGTCAGCTTTCTGGCTTTCAGGGCGTCGAACACCATGTATAGCGTCATCATCTTGGTCAGCGACGCGGGATAGTTCCGCGTGTCGGCATTGACCGAGTGGTAGATGCGGCCGGTGTCGGCATCCATGACGAAGGAAGCGTAGCGTGCCTCGGCGGCGGATGGCATACCGGCGAGGATCGCCAGGGCAAGGCCGACAATCCCGACGGACAGAGAGAGGTACCTGCCGACCCCGTTAAATCCGGTCCAAATGCTACGCTCGCGGAACGCTCGCCGCTGCATGGATCCCCCTGGTTGCCTCGTCCTCGGGCCGTCCAAGGCCCGATCCGCCCGCTGAGCAACCCATGTTAAGAATTATCGCGATGTTTGTCTATCCCTTGTCTCTCGCCGCTTCCGGGACTCAAGAAATACCGGCCTCAGCGAAAGGAACGAATTCATCGAATCGCAGGACTCACATAGAGATGACCGTATGAACTCAGTAACACGCCGGCTCGTCGGAATGCTGACTGCTCGCGCTCCCCGGCTCTTCCCTGCGATCGCCGCTTTGGCGGTCGCGGGATGCGCCTTCACCGGCGGCAGCGACATCACCAATCCTGTCCAGCGCAACCTGACGTGGTTCAACTATCTCAATGCGGGCGACATCCGCGCGAAATGCGTGGAAGGTGGCCCCGACTACTATCGGTTCGTGCTCAATTCCGGCTACGGCGTCCACGTCCGGGCCTACGACCTGATCGGCCGTCCGGATGGCGGTGAGGCGGTTATCCGGGCCTTTGGCGATGACGTGCCCGGCGGCACGCTTTCGGCATCGGATCCGATGGGGCCGTGGAGGGGCGTCGTGGTCCGGCAACCGGTGCCGCCGGAGACGGTGGACCGGCTGCGCGAGGCGCTGGTCGCCGACGGTGCAACGGGACGGCCGCCGATCGGGAAGGAATTGGCCTCCGATACGGTCTTCTGGATTGCCGACCTGTGTCTGGACGGGCGTTTCCACTACAACGCCTGGCCCGCCGGTGTCGGCGACGATCCGCGACTGTCCTTCCCCGACGTGCTGCGGGAGATCGACCGGACCGGCGTCGCCTGGCCCGATCCGAGACGGATGGAGATGTATCCCTATAATCTCAATGTCGACGACGACGACCCGGACAACCGCTTCAACGTCAGTGTGACCGGGGACGGCATTGCCGCAAATGCGCTGGCCATCCGGTAGCCGGACCCGTGGATTTCCATGACATCCGTACCTGCCGGTCGGGCGTCGTGGGCAGATGCCCCTTTTCCGTGCGCGCGCACATCCAATATGATTGACGACCGACCATGCGGTGGTTGAGCCTTTCTTAACCAAGATATCCAAAGATCCAACGTCCAATGAGTGACCGCGACAAAAACGACGAGAGAGGTCCGCAGTCGGGGACGGTTGTCCAGACCCGGCCGAAGACCAAGAAGCCGTCGATGTACAAGGTCCTGATGCTGAACGACGACTACACGCCTATGGAGTTCGTGGTTCACGTCCTGGAGCGCTTTTTCGCGAAAAGCCGGGAGGAGGCGACCCGCATCATGCTGCACGTCCACCGGCGTGGCGTCGGGGTGTGCGGCGTGTTCACCTACGAGGTCGCCGAAGCCAAGGTTCAGCAGGTCATGGATTGCGCCCGACAGCACCAGCACCCGCTGCAGTGCACCATCGAGAAAGAGTAGCCGATGCTATCTCGCAACCTGGAACAGACCCTGCACCGCGCCTTGGCCCTCGCCAGCGAGCGTCATCACGAGTACGCGACGCTCGAGCACCTGCTGCTCGCGCTGACCGAGGACCAGGACTCCCGCGCCGTTCTCAAGGCCTGCGGCGTCGACCTCGAGCGTCTCGGCTCCGACCTCACCGAATTCGTCGACAACGACCTGTCGGCGCTGGTCAACGAGGCGGTCGACGAGCCCAAACCGACAGCCGGTTTCCAGCGCGTCATCCAGCGCGCCGCCATCCACGTCCAGTCCTCGGGGCGCGAAGAGGTGACAGGCGCCAACGTGCTGGTCGCGCTGTTCTCCGAGCGCGAGAGCCACGCGGTCTATTTCCTGCAGCTTCAGGACATGTCGCGGCTCGACGCGGTCAACTACATCTCGCACGGAATCGCCAAGGTGCCGGGCCGCAGCCAGGCGCGGAACGTGAGCGGCGCCGACGAGGACGCGCAGGGCGAGAAGGTCGCCAAGCGCGGGCAGGAAGCGCTCGACAATTACTGCGTCAACCTCAACAAGAAGGCGCGCGACGGCAAGATCGACCCGCTGATCGGTCGCGACTCCGAGATCGAGCGGACGATCCAGGTGCTGTGCCGCCGGACCAAGAACAACCCGCTCTACGTGGGCGATCCGGGCGTCGGCAAGACCGCCATCGCGGAGGGTCTGGCGCGCCGCATCGTGCGCGGCGAGGTGCCCGACGTGCTCGAGGACGCGACGATCTTCGCGCTCGACATGGGCGCGCTGCTCGCCGGCACGCGGTACCGCGGCGATTTCGAGGAGCGGCTGAAGGCGGTCGTTTCCGAACTCGAGGAGTACGACGGTGCGGTGCTGTTCATCGACGAGATCCACACGGTGATCGGCGCCGGCGCAACGAGCGGCGGCGCGATGGATGCGTCCAACCTGCTCAAGCCGGCGCTGCAGAGCGGCAACATCCGCTGCGTCGGATCGACGACCTACAAGGAATACCGTAACTACTTCGAGAAGGACCGTGCGCTGGTCCGCCGCTTCCAGAAGATCGACATCAAGGAGCCCTCGGTCGAGGACACGGTGAAGATACTGCGCGGCCTGAAGCCGTACTACGAGCGCCACCACAAGGTGCGCTATACGGCCGACGCCATCCGCTCGGCCGTCGAGCTGTCGTCGCGCTACATCAACGACCGCAAGCTGCCGGACAAGGCGATCGACGTGATCGACGAGGTCGGGGCGTCGCGGATGCTGCTGCCCGAGAGCCGGCGCCGCAAGACCGTCACCGTGAAGGATGTCGAGGCGGTGGTGGCCAAGATCGCCCGCATCCCGCCGAAGAGCGTCTCGAAGGACGACAAGGAGGTGATGCGGAACCTGGAGGAGGAGCTGAAGCGCGTCGTCTACGGCCAGGAACTGGCGATCGACGCGCTGGCCAGCGCCATCAAGCTTTCGCGCGCAGGACTGCGCGAGCCGGAGAAGCCGATCGGCTCCTATCTGTTCTCGGGCCCGACGGGCGTCGGCAAGACCGAGGTCGCCCGCCAGCTCGCCCGCGTCATGGGCGTCGAGATGACCCGCTTCGACATGTCGGAGTACATGGAGCGGCACAGCGTCTCGCGTCTGATCGGCGCCCCGCCGGGCTATGTCGGCTTCGACCAGGGCGGCCTGCTGACCGACGCCGTCGATCAGCACCCGCACGGCATCCTGCTGCTGGACGAGATCGAGAAGGCCCATCCGGACCTGTTCAACATCCTCCTGCAGATCATGGATTACGGGAAGCTGACCGACCACAACGGCAAGACGGTCGATTTCCGCAACATCGTCCTGATCATGACCACCAATGCCGGAGCGGCGGACATGGCGAAGCCCGCCATCGGCTTCGAGCGGACCGGCCGGGAAGGCGAGGACGAGGAGGCGATCAACCGGATGTTCACGCCGGAATTCCGCAACCGCCTGGATGCGGTGGTCCGCTTCAGCTACCTCGGCCAGGAGGTGGTCGGCAGGGTGGTCGACAAATTCGTCCGCGAACTCAGCGACCAGATGGCCGACCGCAACGTCGCGATCGAGCTGTCGGAGGAGGCCCGCGACTGGCTGTCTACGCGCGGCTACGATCGTCTCTACGGCGCCCGCCCGCTCGGCCGCGTCATCCAGGAGCACATCAAGAAGCCGCTGGCCGACGAACTGCTGTTCGGCAGGCTCGCCAATGGCGGCAAGGTCCGGGTCGTCGTCACCGACGACAAGATCGACTTCACCTTCCAGGATCCGTCGAAGCCGAAGGGCAAAGACGGCGGTCGGAATGGCGGTCGCAAGCCGCCGGCGACCCGCAAGAAGGTTCCCGAACTGGCCTGACCGCGGCCACAGCGCTTATCGGGGCGTTTATCGAAAGACGGCCGGTCCCTTCGCGGGGCCGGCCGTTTTCATTCGTTCCTGCGGTCGGCGCGGAAGGGGCCGGCGGCGTTGAGGAACCGGACCTCCTCGTCGACCATGCTGCTCTCGTGGACGAGGAAGCGGGCCACGGCGTCGCGGAAGCCCGGATGGGCGATCCAGTGGGCCGAAAAGGTCTGGTGGGGAAGATAGCCGCGCTGCAGCTTGTGGGCGCCGCCGGCGCCGGCCTCGACGCGCGGCAGACCGTGTTCGATCGCGTAGTCGATGGCGCGGTAGTAGCAGCACTCGAAATGCAGGAACGGGTATTCCCGCTTGCAGCCCCAGTTGCGGCCGTACAGCGCGTCGTCGCCGCGCAGGTTCAGCGCCGCCGCCACCGGCTCCCCGGCATCCTCGGCGACGATCAGCACGACACGGTCGCCCAGCGTCTCCCCGAGCCGGCGGAAGAACGCCCGGTTGAGATAGGCGTGCGCCCACTTCCGGTCGACCGTGTCGAGGTAAAAGCGATAGAACGCGTCCCAGTGGCGCGCTTCGATGTCCTCGCCGCACAGCGTGCGGATTTTCAGCCCCGACTCCGCGGCACGCTCGCGTTCCTTGCGGATGGTCTTGCGCTTGCGCGAGGCGAGATCGCCGAGGAAGTCGCCGAAGCTGCCGTAGTCCCGGTTGTGCCAGTGGAACTGCTTGCCGACCCGGCACAGGAAGCCGGCATCGGCCAGCATCCGGGCTTCGGCCTCGGTGCAGAAGTTGACATGGACCGACGAGACGCCGTGCCGCCGCGTCAACTCAAGCAACCCCTCGATCAGCAGCGCCTGGACGTTGCCCGTATCGGTGCCTGGCCGTACGAGCAAGCGCGGCCCGGTGACCGGGCTGAAGGGTGCACCGCACAGCAGCTTCGGATAGTACTGCCCGCCGGCACGTTCGAACGCGTCCGCCCAGCCGTGGTCGAAGACATACTCACCGAAGGAGTGCCCCTTCACGTAGACCGGGACCACCCCCTGGACGCGTCCCTTTGCGTCGCTCAGCGCGAGATGCTGCGGCAGCCAGCCGGTATCGCGGGCCGCCGACCCGCTTTCCTCGCAGGCGAGCAGGAAGGCGTGGCGGACGAAGGGATTGGCGGTGCCGGCGCAGGCGTCCCACTCCACGGCCGGGATGTCCGCGACCCGGCCGTGGACCTCTACCGAGACCGAATCGGCGCCGTCTGGCATGGTGGTTCCGTTGCTCGCCTGCCGCGGCCGAAGCCGCCGTTCATCTCCTGTCTTTCGTAGATTGTCCGGCGGATGCGGATGTCGAGGGTCAGCCGATTTCGGCGATCGCGTCGATCTCGACCGCGGCGTCCAGCGGCAGGCTTGGCACGCCGACCGCGGCCCGCGCATGGCGTCCGGCGTCTCCGAAAGCCGCGACCATCAGGTCGGACGCAGCATTGATCACCAGCGGATGCTTGGTGAAGTCGGGCTTGCAGGCGACGAAGCCGCCGAGACGGACGATCCGTCGCACCTTGCCGAGGTCGCCGCCGCAGGCCGCCTTGAGCTGGGACAGGATGTTGATGGCGCAGACCCTGGCGGCGCGTTGCCCCTCCTCGAGCGGCAGGTCGCCGAGTTTGCCGGTGACGGCGACCTTGCCGTCCTCCAGCGGTACCTGCCCGGAGACGAACACGAGGTTGCCGCTGATCGTATAGGCGACGTAGTTCGCCACCGGCTTGGGCGCCTCCGGGAGAGTGATCCCGGCTTCGGCAAGACGCTTCTCGACATCTGCGGCCATGTCGCTATCTCCATGCTGTTGGCTGGCTGGCGCGCGGAAGGCGCCGTGGAAAGGGGCCGCAGGATAGCTTCTCGACCGGGCGGCGGCGAGTCCCCGACATGCACTGGACCTCGCCGCCGCCAAGTGTAATAGTCCCCGACCTCAACGGGTTGGCGACCTGCGGAACCTCGGCGAATGAGTCTCGGCACACGCATTTTTACCTGGCTGCACGGCGACTATGTCGGAGTCGACGTGCACGGCAATCGCTACTATCGGGGCAGGAAACCCAACCGGTGGGGGCAGGAGCGTCGCTGGGTGCTGTACAACGGCATGCCCGAGGCATCCAAGGTGCCACCGGAATGGCATGCCTGGCTCCATCGCATCACCGACAAGCCGCTGACCGAGCGTGTGGCCAAGCGCCGCACGTGGCAGAAGGAGCATGTCCCCAATCTGACCGGCACGGAGGCGGCGTACGTCCCGCCGGGGCACGATTCACGCCGAGGGGTGGAAAGCCGCGGCAAAGGGGAATACGAGCCATGGCGGCCGGCCTGACACGCTTCGACCTGAAGGAGGACCACGGACACGATGACGCGTAACGCCGTCGAGACCGTGATGGGGGCGGTCGTTCTGCTGGTTGCCGGGCTGTTCCTGTTCTTCGCCTATTCCACCACCGAGGCCGGCCGCGTCGATGGCTATGCCCTGACCGCGCACTTCGACCGCGTCGGTGCGCTCAAGGTTGGCTCCGACGTGCGGTTGGGCGGCGTCAAGGTCGGCTCGGTCGTCGGACAGGACCTCGATCCGAAGAGCTACCTGGCGGTCGTCACCTTCACGGTGCGCAACGGTCTGGAACTGCCGCTCGACACATCGGCCGAGATCGTCAGCGAGGGTCTGCTCGGCGGCCAGTATCTGGCGCTGGTGCCCGGCGGTGCTCCGGGCATGCTGCGGCCCGGCGACCAGCTGGAGTTCACCCAGTCCGCGATCAGCCTCGAGCAGTTGCTCGGCAAGTTCATCTTCAGCAACAGCGGCGCCGAAGAGCAGAAGCCTGCGCCGTGATGCCCCGCGGGGGCGTGTCTCTGCGCTTGAGCCCGGCAGCCGGGGGGCCATGTTGAGGGCATGAGGAAACTGGCATACACGCTGTTCGCCCTCGCCCTGACGATCACGGCAGTCAGGGCGGACGGCGCGGCGGAAGTCGGCACCGACACCACCGGCCAGCCGCGCGCCGTGCTGCGGGGGCTGGACAAGGTCACCGCCCGCGTCACCGAGATCGCCGCGCCGCTCGACGGTATCGCCCATTTCGGTACGCTGGAGATACGGGTTCGCACCTGCCGCAAGCGGCCTCCATGGGAAACGCCCGAGAGCGCCGCCTTCCTGGAAGTATGGGACGCGCGCCCCGAGGAGCCGACCTCCAACCTGTTCCGCGGCTGGATGTTCGCATCCAGCCCGGCGCTCAATGCGCTGGAACATCCGGTCTACGACATCTGGGTGATCGACTGCGCCGGTCCCGGGGTGGTCGAGGGCAGCGCGCAGCAGGAGGCGTCCGAGAGCACGCCGTCCCCGCAGCAGGCGCCGATCGCGCAGCAGACGCTGCCGGAGTTGCCCGTCGGGCGCTAGGTCATCATGCCTTTCGCCCCAAAGCGCGATCCGATCAGGTTGAAGCAACCTGACCGGTGAATCAGCTCTGGCCCCCGCGTAACCGCGACTCCTCGCGCATCAGGGCCAGTTCCGCAGCGAGCCGCTCGTCCGGAGGATTGGCGACGAACGTCGCCTGCCGGCGAATTCCCAGTGCGAGCTGTTGGCGGTAGTTCTCCCGGTCGATCTCGATGGTGCCGAACTGGGCCAGATGCTCGGTCAGGAACTGCGTATCCAGAATGGCGAACACGCCCAGCCGCAAACGCGCCACCAGATGTGCCAGTGCCACCTTGCTGGCGTCGGATTCGCGGGTGAACATGCTTTCCCCGAAGAACACGGCGCCGAGCGAGACCCCGTAGAGGCCGCCGACCAGCCGGCCCTCGCGCCAGCATTCGATGCTGTGGCCGAATCCCATCTCGTGCACCTCCGCGTAGAGGCGCAGGATCTCCTCGTTGATCCAGGTTTCGGGGCGCTCCGGAGTCGGCTCGGCACAGGCCCGCACCACCGTGCTGAACGCCGTGTCGCATCGGACCTCGAAGCGACCGCTGCGGATCGTCCTGTACAGCCGTTTCGGCAGGTGGAAGCCATCGAGCGGCAGCACCCCGCGGCGTTGGGGGTCGACCCAGAACAGTTCCTCGTCGTCGTGGCGTTCGGCCATGGGAAACAGGCCGATCGCATAGGCACGCAGCAGGATGTCGGCGGTTACCTGCATGGCGCCGGGGGGATCACTTCTTCTCGTCCGCCCCTGCAGCGACGAAACGTTCCAGCCAGTGGATGTCATAGGTGCCGTCGACGAAGTCGCGCGTGTCCAGTACCCGCTGGTGCAGCGGCAGCGTCGTCTTCAGGCCGCCGATGACATACTCGTTCAACGCCCGCCGCAGCCGCATCAGTGCCTCGTTACGGCTGGTGCCATGCACGATCAGCTTGGCGATCATGCTGTCGTAGTGCGGCGGCACGGCGTAGCCCGCGTACAGAGCGGAGTCGTTGCGGACGCCCGGGCCGCCCGGCGGATGATAAGTCTCGATACGTCCCGGCGAGGCGGCGAAGGTATCCGGATCCTCCGCGGTCACGCGGCACTCGATGGCGTGCCCGGCAAAGCCGATGTCGGACTGGTCGTAGCCGAGGGGCGTGCCGGCGGCGACGCGAATCTGTTCGCGCACCAGGTCGATGCCGCACACCATCTCGGTCACCGGATGCTCGACCTGCAGCCGGGTGTTCATCTCGATGAAGTAGAACTCGTCGTCCTCATAGAGAAACTCCAGCGTACCGACGCCGCGGTAGCCGAGGCCGCGGATTGCCTCGCTTACCGTCTCGCCCATCCGCTGCCGCTGCGCGGCGTTGAGCGCGGGCGAGGGCGCCTCCTCGATCAGCTTCTGGTGGCGGCGTTGCAGCGAGCAGTCGCGCTCGCCGAAATGGACCGTGTTGCCGTAGTGGTCGGCCAGCACCTGGAATTCGATGTGCCGCGGCGTGGCGAGATACTTCTCGAGATAGACGGCACCGCTGCCGAAGGCGGCCTGCGCCTCGCCGCGGGCGAGCCGCAGCGCGGAGGCCAGTTCGTCCTCGCTCCGCACCACCTGCATGCCGCGCCCGCCGCCGCCCGCGGCGGCCTTGATCAGCACGGGAAAACCGATGTCGCGCGCCACCGCCATCGCCTGGTCGGCACTGTCGACGGGGCCATCTGACCCCGGTACCACGGGCAC
This sequence comes from Acetobacterales bacterium, assembly GCA_040905765.1. GTDB lineage: Bacteria > Pseudomonadota > Alphaproteobacteria > JBBDQX01 > JBBDQX01 > JBBDQX01. Next base: position 8,024 of record JBBDQX010000085.1, on the reverse strand, counting down.
GCCGAGCGCCTGCATGGTCTTCTTGGCGGCGATCTTGTCGCCCATCAGGCGGATGTGCTCCGGGCTCGGCCCGATGAAGACGAAGCCGCACTCCTGCACCATCTGGGCGAAGTCCGCGTTCTCCGACAGGAAGCCGTAGCCGGGATGGATGGCGTCGGCGTTGGTGATCGTGGCGGCGGAAAGCAGCGCCGCAGCGTTCAGGTAGCTGTCGCGCGCCGCTGGCGGGCCGATGCACAGGCATTCATCGGCGAGGCGCACATGCATCGCATCGGCATCGGCCGTGGAGTGCACCGCCACGGTGCGGATGCCCATCTCGTGGCAGGCACGGTGGATGCGCAACGCGATCTCGCCGCGGTTGGCGATCAGGACCTTCTCGAACATCGTGCCTGCGTCCGCAGTCAGTCGACCGGGGTCATTCGATGATCATCAGCACCTCGTCGTACTCGACGGGCGACTGGTCGCTGATGAAGATCTGCGTCACTGTTCCGCTGCGCGGGCTGCGCACCGGGTTGAACGTCTTCATGGCCTCGATCAGGCACAGGGTCTGGCCCTCGCGCACCGTCGATCCGACCTCGACATAAGCGGGAGCGGTGGGCTCCTCCCGGATATAGGCGAGGCCGACCATCGGCGATGTCACCGCGCCGGGATGGCTGGAGTCCGTCGGTCTCGGGATATCTGTCGCCGGAGCCGCGGAGGGGGCAGCCGCGGTGGCGCGACCGCCCGCCATCGTCACCGGCGCCGGTTCGCGCGCGACGCGAACTCTCCGATCCTCTGCCTCGACCTCGATCTCGGTCAGGCCCTTCTCATCGAGCAGGTCGGCAAGTCGGCGGATGAAGTCTTCGTCGAAATCGGTGCTGGCCATCTCTCAATTGTCCGTGTTGATCAGCGGCATCATGCCGTCGAGTGCCATCAGGTAACCGCGCGGCCCGAGCCCGCAGATGACGCCGACCGCGGCGCGCGACACGTAGGAATGGTGCCGGAATGATTCGCGCCGGTGGACGTTCGACAGGTGAACCTCGATCACCGGCAGGTTCGCTGCCAGCAGTGCGTCGAGCAGGGCGACGGAGGTGTGCGAATAGGCGCCCGGATTGATCACGATGCCGCTGTGGCTGTTCCGGGCCTGCTGGATCCACGTCACCAGCTCGCCTTCGTGGTTGCTCTGGCGGAAGTCGACCTCGATGCCGAGGCCGGCCGCGTGCTCGGCGCAGAAGCGCTCGATGTCGGCCAGGGTATCCCGCCCGTACACCTCGGGCTGGCGCTGTCCCAGCATGTTGAGGTTCGGGCCGTTGAGGATCAGGATGCGGGTAGCCAAGCTCGTTCAGGGCTCCCGGCCGCGACGCCGTGCGCGCGACCGCATTGCGGGATTGCGGATGCCCAGCGTTATAACATGGACCGCCCGCGCCGCAACGCGGCGGCGCGGGCCGCGCAGGGCATGGCAAGCCGGTTGAATCGCGACGGCGCCGTCACCATACTCTCGGTCCCGAATTCTGGAGACCGCCGGCAATCCTCATGCGACTCACCGTCAATGGCGAAGAGCACCGTTTCGACACGCCCCTGACCGTGGCGCAGATGCTGTACGCCATCGGCATCGATCCCGCGAAGGTCGCGGTGGAACGCAACCTCGAGATCGTGCCGAAGTCCCGCTACGGCGAGATCGCGCTGGCCGACGGCGACCGGCTGGAGATCGTCCATTTCATAGGCGGCGGTGCCGAGGGCGGCGCACCGATGGAGGATGCGTTCACCGTCGGCGGCCGCACCTTCCGGTCGCGTCTGCTGGTCGGCACCGGCAAGTACAGGGATTTCGAGGAGACCGCCCGGGCCATCGAGGCGTCGGGGGCGGAGATCGTCACGGTCGCGGTGCGGCGCGTGAACCTCAGCGATCCGTCGCAGCCGATGCTGATCGACCACGTCTCACCCGAACGCTACACTTTCCTGCCCAATACGGCAGGCTGCCACACTGCGGAGGAGGCGGTGCGCACCTTGCGGCTGGCTCGCGAAGCCGGCGGCTGGAAGCTGGTCAAGCTCGAGGTGCTGGGCGACGAGAAGACCCTCTATCCCGACATGCCTGAGACGTTGCGGGCGGCCGAGGTGCTGGTCGGGGACGGTTTCGACGTCATGGTCTACTGCAGCGACGATCCGATCCTCGCCAGGCGTCTGGAAGAAATGGGCTGCGTCGCGATCATGCCGCTCGCGGCACCGATCGGCTCCGGCCTCGGCATCCAGAATCCCGTCAATATCCGCATCATCGTCGAGCAGAGTTCGGTGCCGGTGCTGGTGGACGCCGGTGTCGGCACGGCATCGGACGCGGCCATCGCCATGGAACTAGGCTGCGACGGCGTGCTGATGAACACCGCGATCGCCGGGGCAAAGGACCCGGTGAAGATGGCGCGCGCGATGCGCCTCGCGATCGAGGCCGGACGCCTCGCCTATCTCGCGGGACGCATGCCGAAGAAGATGTACGCCGACCCCTCGTCGCCGCTGGCCGGTCTGATCTGAGCGGCCGGAATTTTCGCGGCCACGGACCCAAATTTCACTTTCATTGCAGGGTCGGAAACTATATACACGCGCGCTTCGTTGCCCGGAACCGCGCGCCTTTCGGGGCGCAGGGAGTATTAGAGTGACGCCGAAGATCGCACGCTTTCTGGAACAGCGCACCGACGACCTGCCCTGCCTGGTCGTCGATCTCGACGAGGTCGGGGCGAACTATCGCCGGCTGGCCGCCGCTCTTCCGACGGCTCATATCTATTACGCCGTCAAGGCCAATCCGGCCACGGATATCCTGCGGCTGCTGGTCGACCTCGGCTCCCGGTTCGACGCCGCCAGCCGCTACGAGGTGGATCAGTGCCTCGAGGCCGGCGCGGCTCCGGAGGTGATCTCCTTCGGCAACACCGTCAAGAAGAAGGCTGACATCGCCCATGCCTACGGGCGCGGCGTCCGCCTGTTCGCGTTCGACAGCCAGGCCGAGTTGGACAAGCTCGCCGAGGCCGCACCGGGTTCGCGCGTGTTCTGCCGCATCCAGGTGCCGAGCGAGGGCGCGGAGTGGCCCATGGCCCGCAAGTTCGGCTGCTCGGTCGAGATGGCGCGCGACCTGATGATCGACGCCGCCCGCAAGGGCCTGGAGCCCTGGGGCATATCGTTCCACCTCGGCTCGCAGCAGACCGATCCCAGCCGCTGGGATGCGGCCATCTCGCGCACCGCGATGCTGTTCTCGGACCTGCGCGACGCCGGCATCGAACTCGGCATGATCAACCTCGGCGGCGGGTTCCCCGCGCGGTACCGCGATCCGGTGCCCGAGATCGAGGCCTATGCGGTCGCCATCACCCAGGCGATGACCCGGGCGTTCGGCAATGCGCTGCCCGAGATGGTGCTGGAGCCCGGCCGCGCGATCGTCGCCGATGCCGGCGTGCTGGACAGCGCGGTGGTCCTGGTTTCCCGCAAGTCCTACGAGGACAACACCCGATGGGTGTATCTCGACGTCGGCAAGTTCGGCGGCCTCGCCGAGACCGACTGCGAGCGCATCAAGTACCGTGTCTCCTCGCCGCGCCACGATGGCGTCGCGCCGCTCGAGACGGGCCCGGTCGTGCTGGCCGGCCCGACCTGCGACGGCACAGACATCATGTACGAGCAGGTCGACTACCGGCTGCCGCTCGACCTCGATGCGGGAGACCGGCTTCGATTCATGAGCGCGGGCGCATACACGACGACGTACTCGTCGGTCGGTTTCAACGGCTTCCCCCCGCTGCAGACCTACTGCGTGTGAGGTAGCGGTTCCGGAGGGGCTGCGGCGGTATCGCTACAGCCGCTCCAGCGTCGCCTCTATGAGCCGGCGGGAGTCGGCCAGCGCATCGGTGATCCGGTTGCGCTGCTGCACCAGCCACGCCTCCAGCATCCAGCGCGCCTCACCCTCCGGCATGCCGTCGAGCTTCGGCACGTCGTACAGGCCGGGCAGCATCGAGTTCTGCGGCGTGAAGCTGTAGGGGTCCTGCCTGTAAGGTCCGCGCGCCGTGCTGGCGATGGCGAGAAGCCGCCGGCTGAGTCCCTTGATGCACTCGTTGAGCAGTGCCGCCGGCGCTTCGTCCGTCACCTCGCCGGCACGGTAGTGGCGCTGCCAGTCGCGCACGACGGCATCCAGCCTTTCCGCCGAGGCACGTAGCGCGGTGGCCTGCGCTGCGGTCGCGTCGAGGCCGATGCCGCGGCCGGCCTGCTGGAGCTCCTGGAGGCGCTCGGTCACCTGGTCGGCGACGCTCACGAACTCGTAGGGAATGATCGGCGCCGTGCACAATTCCCACAGGTAGCCGGCATAGACGCGCAGATGCACGTCCATCAGGTCCCAGTCGAGCTTGTCGATGGTGTTCTCGACCGAATGGTGCCACCAGCCGAGCGTCGCGACGGCGGTGCGCTCCAGCTCCTCCTTCGTGAAATGGGTGTGCGCGTAGATCATCGGCACGCCGATGCCGAAGAACGAGGAGTCGCCGGTCTTGCGGACCCGGTTCCAGTGCACCGGGATGTCGCCGCATTCGCGCCTTTCCACTTCCTCGTGGAAGCGCTTCATCTCCTTCGCCGAACCCGAGCCCCAGATCGACGTGCCGACACAGGCCGGCTGGTCGATCTGCACGTAGCCGACGGCATGGTCGCGCAGCCGGTCCCAGTTGCGGTCGACGTACCAGCTCGAGCCGATCATCGTCCCGGTCTCGTGGCCGATCCACAGGCCACACAGCAGCCCGCGCCGGAGATGCTCCGCATGACCGGCGAAGACGCGGGCCAGCTCGTAGATCACGGCGTTGCCCGCGGCGTTGTCGGTGGCCTGCGGTCCCGGCCAGGAGTCCTGATGGCCGCCGACGACGGCGAAGTCATCGCTGCGCCCGCGCAGGAATCCGGTGGTGAACTCGACGTTGCGCCATTCGCTGCCGGCCTTCGCGTGCATCCGCGCGCGGAGGGTGCCGTTCTCGCACATCGCCTTGAGCCTGAGACCGTCGGTGCGGGCGATGCCGACGCAGGGCAGCACCGGCATCTCCTTCTCGACCGTCTCCACCGTGGGATTGCCCCAGGCGGGCTTGACCGAGCCGAACGGCAGGCAGTGGTTGTCGGGTGGACCCCAGTTCATCATCACGCAGCCGATCGCGCCCTTCTCGGCGGCGATGCGCTGCTTCTCATGGCGCCCCGGGACGTAGGACAGCTCGCAGAGGATGATCCTGCCGCGCACGTCCTTGCCGTCGTAGTGCTCGTAGCCGCCCGCGCCGACGTAGACGAGCTGGCCCTCCAGGCCGCCCTCCGGCGTGTTCGGGCTGTGGCCGAGCGTGTTGGCCTCGATGGCGCCGGTCTCCGGCGACAGCAGGTCGACACGGCCGGCCTCGGGGAAGCTGACCATGCCCGGGATCACATGCGCCGTGGCGTCGAGCCCGGCAGCCTCCATCTGGTTCAGGCTGTAGGCCGCCATCCGCCGCGCGTTCTCGCTGCCGGCGAGGCGGGACGGGATGTTCCCGGTGATGTGCTCGACGTGACGCCGGACGTTGTCGACCGACAGGGCGGCGCGGATGTCGTCGAAGGAGATATCCGCCATCGTCAGCTCGCCCGCGCCCGCTTGACCAGTTCGCGCAGGGCGTCGACTTCGACCGCCCCCGGCACCAGCGTGTCACCGATGACGAAGGCCGGCGTGCCGTTGATGCCGAGAGCTTCCGCGAGCGCCATGTTGCGCTCGATCGCCTCGCTCACGCCGGGGTCCGCCATGTCGCGCTGCAGGCGCTCCACGTCCAGCCCGACCTCACGAGCCACCTGCAGCACGTCCTCGCGCGTCAGGTCGCCGCGCCAGCCCATCAGCGCATCGTGGAAAGGCTCGTACAGTTTCTGTTCGCGGGCGGCGAGGGCGGCGCGCGAGGCGTAGACCGAAGCGGGGCCGAGGATCGGCAATTCCTTAAGCACCAGCCGGATGTTGCCGTCCTCCTCCAGCAACTGCCCGACGCGCGGGAATGCCCGCTTGCAGTAGCCGCAGCGGTAGTCGAAGAACTCCACCACCGTCACATCCCCCTTGGGGTTGCCCAGCACCGGCGAGGTCGGGTCGCGGTAGAGCTGCTCTTGATTCTGCTGCAGCGCGGCCTGCGCCTGCTGCCGGGCCTCTTCCTGGCGCGTCTGCTGCAGGCGGGTGAACGCCTCCTCGAGGATCTGCGGATGCTCCAACAGGTAGCTCCGCACCAGTTCCTTGATCCGGTTTTCCTGCTCGGGCGTGAAGCCGGCATCGGCATGTGCCGACGTGCCCGGCCAGGCCAGCATCGCCAGTGCCGTGAAGAGGACGAGGTGCAACCTGCGTGACGGGAATGCCATGGCGGTCCGGAATCGGTGTGCGGGAAGGGCGGCGACAGCCTAGCGCCCGAGCATGATTTCCGCCACCGCGGCGGTGGTCGGCCGCACGCTTGGCTCCAGCCTCACGCCGATGAACATGAACCGGGCACGGCCTGCGTCGTCGTCGGGCCAGAGCGACCGGTAGACCGCGGCGAGGTCGATCGTTTCGAGCTGCCAGCCGCCGGCCCCGACGATGCCCGTCCGCACGGCATGCTGGCGAACCATCCCGCCGCCCGTCCCGGGGGGCATCGCGCCTCCGTTGGACCAGACCAGCTCGATGACGCGGTCGAACGGCGGCAACTCCGAGCCGAGCCATCGAGGCGCCTCGGCGGTGTAGCTCGGGCGCGCCGGGTCGCCGCCGTGGAAGCCGACGACGAGCCGCAGCGGCATGGCCGGGCTGCCTTGCCGCTGCCACCAGCCCCAGCGCAGGTACGGTGTCGTGAGGAGCGGGCCCTGCACCCGCCGGGCCAGAGTCACCGGAGCAGGGGGTGCGGACGGTCCGCTTGCGGCGCGCAGGGCCAGTACGCCGTCTACGAGAGCAACGTCGACGGGCGCGTCGCCGGCGGGGCCGATGCCGATCCAGTCGGGGGGAAGGCTGGTCGCCGAAAAGCCGCCGGAAGGTCCGAGCACCAGAAGCTCGCCGCTTGGCGGCGTGGTCGCGACGGGCACCGTGCAGCCGGCGAGCGCCAGTGCCGCGAGCAGCATGGCGCCGCGGCGGCGAATCACTGCTTGCGTGCCCGCTCCACCGTCGCCTGCAGATCGCGTGCGCGGAGCTGCGCCGGAGACCCGTCCTCGAGATTGCCGGCCGCCCGCTTCGCGAGGCGGAGCGCCTCTTCGCCGCGGCCTTGGATGGCGGCCTCCTCCGCCAGGCAAAGGGCGCTCAGGCCTTCCTCGCCGAGCCGTCCGTAGGCGATGGCGAGCTGGCGCCATGCGAAGGTGTTGCGCGTTTCCTCGTGCAATACGCGATTGAGGTGCACCACGGCATCGCGCAGCAGTTCCGGCTCGTTGAGCTCGATCTCCACCTGGGCGAGGCCGATGCGGATCTGCGGTTCGTCCGGCGCGATTTCCACGGCGCGCCGGTAGTCGTCGAGCGCATCGCGTCCGCGCTGGCTCTCGAACAGGATCTGGCCGCGGAGCTCGTGGAAATAGGGGTCCTGCGGCGCCTCGGCGAGCAGCGAGTCCATCAGCCCGATCGCCTTCTCCAGCTCGGCATTGCGGTGCGCGACGATGGCGCGACCGTAACGTGAGGGCACCGAGTCGTCCGACTCGTCGAACAGGCGGGGCAGCCGCCCCTTCGGCAGCGTAAAGGCGCGCAGTTTCGCCTGCACCCTGGCCAGCTGCCGTTCCCTCTCCGGATCGGGCGGCTCGTCCGAGTAGGGGGAGTCCTGGACGTGCTGGCGTACGAAGGACATGCGGTCGCGGCTGAGCGGGTGGGTGCGCATGTAGACGTCCTGCCGCTCGCTCACCAGCAATTCCTGGCCGCTCAGCGTATCCAGCACCGTCAGCAGGCCGCGTGCGGAGATGCCGGTGCGGTCGAGATACTCCATCGCCGCCTGGTCGGCTGATTCCTCGTTGCCGCGCGTGTAGCCGAAGAACTGCTGCTGGGCGATGTTGGCACCGGCGCCGGCGATGGCCGCACCGACGTCGCCGCGACCGGTCGCGAGGCCGGCGAGACCGCCGAGCAGCAG
>JBBDQX010000084.1:0-8005 GCA_040905765.1 Acetobacterales bacterium | reverse complement strand
CACGCAGAAGGCGAGGTCGACGCCGTGCGCGTCGAGGGTGGCGGCAAGCAATTGCGCGGCGGTACCTTTCATGGTCGTTCCCCGGTTCGGTTGTTGTGCTGGGACAGCAGGCAGGACGGGGCGGCAATGCCACCCCCTATTCGTCTACGCGGCGAGAAGCCGGGTGGCAAGCCGGGCGGGCGCTCAGCGCGGCTTGCCGTAGCCGCTGAACGCCCCGAGCACCCGCGTCATCTCGTCGGCAGCGAGTACCGACGGCTCTCCGACCTGCAGGCAGCGCATGTACTGTGCCGCAAGCCCTTCGACCTCCACCGCCAGCGCGAGCGCCGCCTCGAGGTCGCGACCGATTGCGATCATCCCGTGATGGGCGAGCAGGCAAGCCCGGCGACCGTCGAGCGCCGCCAGGGCAGCGTCGGACAGCGCCTGCGTTCCAAAGGTGGCATAGCCGGCGCAGCGGATGTCCGCCCCCCCTGCCACCGCCACCATGTAGTGAAACGCCGGGAGGCCACGCTCCAGACAGGAGAGTGCCGTGCAGAACGGCGAATGCGCGTGCACCACGGCACCCGCATCGACGCGCGCGGCGAGGATGTCGCGGTGGAAGCGCCATTCGCTCGACGGGCGTCCGCTCCCGCGCGGGGTACCGTCCCGTCCCAGTTCCACCATGTCGCCCGGCGTGCAGCGATCGTAGGGGCGGCCGCTTGGCGTGATCAGCAGTCCGTCGCCGAAGCGGACGCTGACGTTCCCCGAGGTGCCGGTATTCAATCCCAGCGCGCCCATCCGGCGCGCCGTCGCCAGCAAGGCGCGCCGCAGCCGTCGCTCGGTCACGTTTCCGCGTGCTCCGGATACAGGTCGCCCAGCCCTTTCTCCGTCGCCGCGCAGATGCCGCGCTCCGTGATCAGTCCGGTGACCAGCCGCGCCGGTGTGACGTCGAAGGCATGGTTGGCGACCGCCGTGCCCGCGGGGACGATGTTGACGTGTGCCGGCATGCCGTCCGGCCCCATGCCGCGCACGTGCGAGACCTCGTCGCCGCTCCGCTCCTCGATCGGAATGTCGGTCAGGCCGTTGCGGACGGTCCAGTCCAGCGTCGGCCCCGGTAGCGCGACGTAGAACGGCACGCCGTTGTCCTTCGCCGCCAGCGCCTTCAGGTAGGTGCCGATCTTGTTGCAGACGTCGCCGATCCGGGTCGTGCGGTCGGTGCCGGTGATGCAGAGGTCGACCATTCCATGCTGCATCAGGTGGCCGCCGGCATTGTCCGGAATCAGCGTATGACGCACTCCGTGCTGCCCCAGTTCCCAGGCGGTCAGGGCGCCTTGGTTGCGGGGACGCGTCTCGTCGACCCAGACATGCACGTCGATGCCGCGGTCATGCGCGAGGTAGATCGGCGCCAGCGCGGTACCATGGTCGACGGTGGCGAGCCAACCGGCGTTGCAGTGGGTCAGGACGTTCACCGTTCCCTCCCGCTCCCGCGCCACCTGCTCTATCAGGACGAGGCCATGCTCGCCGATCGCCCTGTTGATGGCGACGTCCTCATCGCAGATTGCGGCGGCGCGTGCATAGGCGGCGGCGGCGCGCTCGTCCCGGGGCAGGTTCTGCAACGCGCGCCGCATCGCATCGACCGCCCAGCGCAGGTTCACGGCGGTCGGGCGCGTCGCCATCAGCGTGTCGCAGGCCCGGTCGATCGCGTCGTCGGAGGCGTCCTCCCGTGCCGCCAGGCAGATGCCGTAGGCCGCGGTGGCACCGATCAGCGGAGCGCCGCGGACCTTCATGCCGCGGATGGCGTCCGCCGCCTCGTCCAGCGTGGTCAGCCGCGTCCTATGGAAGTCATGAGGAAGGGTCGTCTGGTCGATGATGCCGACGGACCAGCCATCGTCCTCGACCCAGATGCTGCGGTAGGAAACGCCGCCAACCTTCATTTATACCCGATCCTGCCTGTCCGCGCCTTCGCGGGTAGCGAGTTCCTCGCCGGGGCGCACGTCCTCGGCACGGCTGTACACCAACAGAGACGCCGACATCGCGCAAGCCAGAAACAGAAAGACGGATCTGTAAGCAATCTCAGGCACTTGACCGGCAGGCGACTTGTCGAAGGCATCCACCAGGAACCCGGTCGCCCACTGGATCAGGAAGATGCCGGCGAATACCACCATGTTCAGGGTCGTCATCCCACGACCGACCAGCCGGTCGGGGAACAGGCTGCGGCTGTGGGACACCACCACCGGGCTGAACGGCACCAGCAGGCAGAACAACGTCAGCAGCACGGCCGCCGTCGGCAGCCCCGGATGTGGTAGCAGCCCCAACGTCACCAGCAGCGCGATCGACAGCCCGGAGGCCATCTGGATCACCCGTTTGCGGCTGTTCAGCAGCCGGTCGGCCGGGCCGTAGGCGAAGCTGCCGACCATGCCGGCCACGGCCATCGCCATCAGCACCTTGCCACGCGGAACCGTGTCGAGCCCGTGCACGTCGTAGAGATAGGGCCCGGCCCACAAGCCGAGCACCGTCAGCAGCGACGCGAAGGTGGTGAAGGACATCGCCGCCACGAAGCGCACGTCACGGATGCGCAGCACCTCTAGGTAGCCGCGCAGCACCTTGTGCACCGGCTCCGGCACCCGCGCGTGGAACGGGTGGCCCGGCGGTGCGTCGCGCACCAGCAGGAACACCAGCACCGCCCCCAGGCCGCAGATCCCGGACATCCCGACGAAGGCACCGCGCCAGCCGAGCGCCACCGTGGCCAGGCCGAGCGGGATCGTCGCGGCGATGCCGCCCAGGAAGCCAAGCCCCATCACCAGGGACGCCGCCATGGCGAACTTCGCCGGGCTGACCCAGCGGGCGAACGTCACCAGCGATCCCATCATCACCGCGGAAAAGCCGACGCCGATCAGCCCCCGCCCGAGCGCCAGCACCGCCATCGAGCCGGCAGCCGCGAAGATCAGTGTTCCCGCCACCGCCAGGGTCAGCAGGCCGGACATCGTCAGGCGCGGCCCGATGCGGTCGAGCAGGATGCCGACCGGCACCTGCATCGCCGCGACCATCAGGAAGAAGGCGCCGGTGAGGAAGCCGAGCTCGTCCGGCCTGATGCCGACGTCGCGCGTCAGCTCCGGCGCCACTACCGCCATGGCCGTGCGGTAGAACTGCCCCAGCATGTTGGCGAAGCACAATGCGCCGGCGATAGCGCCGAGCGTCAGGGCGCGGGACATGCCATCCTCAATGCTCTTCGAGCAGGCGCCCCGCACCGTGGATCGGCGTCTTCAGTCCGAGCGTGCGGAGCGCATGCCAGAACGTCGCCTGGGTGCTGGTGATTACCGGCTTGCCCAACAGCGACTCCAGCAGCGGCACAGTGTCGAGGCAGGCGAAGTTGGTGCCGCTCAGGAACAGCAGGTCGGCGTCCGGCGAATCCACCGACCGCGCCAGCCGTACCGCCGACTCCGCCGGCACCTGCCCCACGGCGGACCGCTCGTCCATGGTCTCGCCGAGACCGAGGCCGCGGATTGCCGACACCTCGATGGCATGCGCCGCGAGATGCTTCACCTCCATCTCATTGGTAAACGCCATGTAGGGCGTGCCGACCGCGATCCGCCGCGCGCCGAAGGCGGCCACCGCCGCGCATACCGCCTGGAAGGCGGTTATGGCCGGAGTACCGGTCTGGCCGGCGACGCGCGCGACGATCTCGTCGCACGGCATGACGAAGGAGCCTGCGGTGTGGCCATAGGCCACCATGTCGAGGTTGCAGGTTGCGAGTTGGGCCGCCGCGGCGTCGAGATTCGCCGCCATCGCGTCGGGCGGCGTCATCGTCTGCTTCCCCGGCAGCATCAGGCGCGTCGTCGCCACCAGCACGCCGGGCGGCGCGAGCCGGTGGCATTCCGGCTCCATGTTGGTGTTGGTGGCGGGCACGATCAGGCCGATCCGTGCCCGCCAGCCATAGCTGCCGCCGAAGCGGGAAACCGCCTTCTGCGACTCCGACGGCTTCATGTGGACGGTCTACCGGCCAGCGATGCTGCGCAGTGTCTTGACCATCGCGATGCCGTGGTTGAGCAGCATGGCAACGTCGTTGGCATAGGGCATCCACTGCCAGCCGCGCTCGGCCCACTTGCGCGCCGCCTCCTCATTCTGGACGGAGCATCCGGCGAACTTGCCGTTGGCCTTGGCCGCCTTGAGCACCCGCAGATGCGCCTCCTCGAGCCGCGGATCGTCCATCTTTCCCGGCGCGCCGATGTCCTGGGTGTAATCGTCGGGGCCGACCATCAGGCCGTCGATGCCCTCGACCGCGGCGATCTCCTCGCAGTTGTCCAGGCCTTCCTGTGTCTCGATCATCGCCACCAGGATGGTATGCGAGTTGAGGTGGTCGGCGGTCTTTTGCGGATCGGGGAACGGCTGGTAATCGGTCGACGGCAGCTTCAGGTTCATCGGCCGGTGGCCTAGCGGCGTATATTTGGTGTCGCGGACGATCCGCTTCGCCTCTTCCGCCGTCTGCACGTTAGGCAGCAGCAGGCCCATCGCGCCGGCGTCGAGCGGCCGGGTCATGTCGTGCGCCTTCAGCCCCGCCGGCCGCACGATCGGGCACAGCCCGTTATCACGCGCCGCCATCGTCAGCACGCCGACCGTCTCCATGTCGAAGTCGGAGTGCTCCATCTCGATCAGCACGAAGTCGAAGCCGCAGGCGGCCAGGATCTTCATGATCCGCGGGTGCTTGGTGATCAGCACCCAGGTTCCGAAGATCGGCTTGCCATCGGCAATGATCTTCTTGCAGGGGTTGTCCTTCATCGTCTCCTCCGGAAGGGGAATCGCTTTCAGGCGGGAATCCGTCGCCGGTCCCACACGTCGGGATTGATCATGTGCTGCGGCCGCTTGCCGTCGCGCACGTCACGTATCATGTCGGCCAGTTCGGTCGCGGTACGGGCGAGGCACTCCCGCGTCGACCCGGCCGCATGCGGCGTCAGCACGACGTTGTCGAGCTGGCACAGCGGGTCGTCCGCCTTCACCGGTTCGTTGTCGAAGACGTCGAGCCCGGCGCCGAAGATCCGCTTCTCGGCGAGCGCCTCGCCGAGCGCCTTCTGGTCGACGGTGGCGCCCCGCCCGGTGTTGACCAGGATCGCCTCCTCCTTCATCGCCTCGATGGCCTCGCGGTCGATCAGCCCCCTGGTCTGAGGCGTCAGCACCGTGTGCAGCGAGACGATGTCGGACTGCGACATCAGCTCCGACAGGCTATCGGCCCTGGTCATGCCGGCCTTGGCGATCTCCTCCGCGCCGTGCGAGCGCGAATAGACCAGGACCTTCATGTCGAAGCCCTTCATGCACATCTCGGCGGTCAGCCTGCCTATGCGCCCGAAGCCTATGATGCCGAGCGTCTTGCCGAACAGCTCATGCTGCAGGGTGGTCAGCCGCGCGTTCCAGTCGCCGCCGCGGATCGCCTTGTCGAGGTTCACGCACTGGCGGTAGACCGCGAACATCAGGGCGATGGTGTGTTCCGCCACCGACTGGATATTGCTGTAGGGCGTGTAGATGATCGGCAAGCCGATCTCGTTGGCGTAGTCGACGTCGACCGGGTCGACGCCGATGCCGTGGTTGCCATGCACCAGCAGCTTGCCGGCGGCCTCCATCGCCTTGCGGTTCAGCCCGGCGTTGCGGCTGATGCAGGCGATGGCGCCGCCGATCTCCTTCGCCACCGTGTCCATGTCCGGCGCCGATGCCATCCGCGGCTCGATGCCGTACTCCTTAAGCTTCTCGAAACCGACCGGATGGATCGGCTGGAGGATCAGGCAGTAACTCATTTGCTGGACTTCTTGCCCTTCGACTTGCCGAGCTGCAGCTTCGAGAACGCCGTCGCCGCCTCGGACACCGAATTGACGACATGGGCGAAGATCTTCTTGCCCTTCTCCTCGGTGGCGCCGCGCGGGTCGCCGGTGCCGCCGTCGGGATTGTAGTCGGCCTGGTTGATATACAAGCCGAAGCTCGACTTGCCGAACCTGGCCCGGGCCGCGCCCACGACATGGAAACCCTGATCGAGCGGCTTGGGCTTCCAGACCTTCACCTTGTTCATCTGCACGAGGTCGGGGCACAGGTGCAGCGCCATGGAGGTGGTGCGCTCCGAGCCATGACCGTAGGGGAAGTTGTCGGTCGACACCGGCACGGCGGCCTCCTGCATCTGCTGGAAGCAGTCGCAGTGCGCGGTGTAGACGTCGCCGTACTTCGCCCGGAGAGTCCGCGCGGCCGATTCGATGGCGGGCAGGCTGCCGAAGTGGATGTTGACGAAGAACAGGTGCTTGAAGCCCTGATGCGCCAGGCCGGCTGCGAGGTCGGCGATGTAGCTGTTGTAGGTATTGAGCTCGACCGACAACGCGCCCGGATAGTCGAGGAACAGCTTGGCGTAGTTCACCGGCATCGGCGGCGCCACCGCGAAGCCGGTCTTGCGACCGACCTCGGTCGCGACGGATTCCACGATCACCGTCTCGATACCCATCGGCAGGTGCGGCCCCTGCTGCTCGCAGGAGCCGAGCGGGATCAGCACCGTGTCGTTCTTCTTCAGGTACTTCTGGACTTCGGTATAGGGAACGCGGTCGATGCGCATGGCGAGTATCTCCCGGAAATGCTGGCGGGACGCCGCGCGAAAAGGCGGCGCTGGACGGACGGGCTCCCCTGCCCGGGACCGTCGACCCTGGAACCGACGCAGATTACCGGTGGCCCCTGCGGGTGCCAATGGTTGTGCAGCGGCGGACTTGCGCGATGGCGACGATAAAGACAGTCTGCCCGTCTCGCCCAACCGTGCACGGACGCTCCATGGAATTCGATCTCGAAACGCTGAGCTTCGCCGATCGCTACAAGCTGTTGGTCAGCGTTGTCGTCCCGCGGCCGATCGCCTTCGTCACCACGCTCAGCCCGCAGGGCAACGTCAACGCCGCGCCCTACAGCTTCTTCAATGTGCTGACCCACGACCCGCCGATGGTGGCGGTCGGCGTCAACGCGCGAGACGACGGCACGGTCAAGGACACGTCCGAATGGACGCGCCGGTCCGGGGAATTCGTCGTCAACATGGTCAGCGAGGATATCGCCGAGAAGATGGTCGAGGCGTCGACCGACTTCCCCCCGGAGGTGGACGAACTGGCCATGGTCGGCCTGACCGCCGCGCCGTCCGTGAAGGTGAAGCCCCCGCGCATCGCCGAGAGCCCGGTGTCCCTCGAGTGCCGCCGCCACGTCATCCTGGAGTTCGGACCGCTTCGCCAGCTGCTGATCGGTGAGGTGCTGCACGTTGCCATCAAGGACGAGATGATGCTCGACGTGGAGAAGCGCTATGTCGACACCCCTGCGCTCAAGCTCGTCGGGCGCATGCACGGGCGCGGCTGGTACACAAAGACGACCGATATGGTCGATATTCCGCGCATGAGCGTCGAGGCATTCTACGAGAAGCACCCGGAGAAACGACCGAAGTAACGTCATGACCGTTCCCAGCCACCGCGCCAGGGTTGCCGTCGCCTGCGACAAGCCGACCTACCGGAAGTCGATTGCGGCCATCGCCGAGCAGTTGCCGGAGATCGCGTTGCTCGGCGACCGGCCGGAAGGCGAGGAAGGGGCGGCCTATGTGAGGCGCGTCCAGCCTGACGTTGTCATCCTCGGCATCGATCCGCAGGAGGATTGGGCACCGCATCTGCGCATGTATCTGGAGGCATTCGACGGCCCTCTCGTCGGCTTCGCCTTCGACGGACGGCAGCATGAAGCCTACCGGGCACATGGCATCGAAACCGTCGACGGCCGGGCAACCGGCAGCGACCTCGCGCGTGCCGTAACGCGGGCCAGGCGGCGTGGACACCGGCCCGACAGCGGGAAGCTCGCGGCCGACTAGCCGCGCTCGGAGATCAGGTTGAGGCCGACGGCCCCGACCACGATCATCGCTATGAACATCAGCTTGAGCACGGAGGCCGCCTCGCGAAACCAGAGAATTCCGATCAGCGCCACCGCCACCGTGCCGATGCCGGACCAGATCGCGTAGGCCACCCCGACGGGCAACACCTTAAGCGCGTGC
>JBBDQX010000083.1:2746-8060 GCA_040905765.1 Acetobacterales bacterium | reverse complement strand
GCCCTGTATCCATCCCGTCCCCGCCGTCGCCTCCAGCGACGCCGCGCCGTAGGCGAAGGCGACGAGCACGATGGCCGACGGCAGCGTGAACGCCGTCCATGCGGCGAGCATCCCGCCGTAGCCGGCGCGCATCAGGCCGACCGCCATGCCGACCTGGCTGGAGGCCGGACCGGGCAGGAACTGGCACAGCGCGACGAGATCGGCGTAGGCACGGTCGCTCAGCCACTGGCGCCGGACGACGAATGCCTCGCGGAAGTACCCCAGATGGGCGACCGGCCCGCCGAAGGAGGTGAGGCCGAGCGCGAGGAAGACCCGGAAGACCTCCGCCACCGTGCCGCGCGGCCGCGCCGCCGTCTCGGTCTCCGCCGTCTCGGTCTCCGCCGGCGCGCTCATGCCGCGGCTCCCCGGTTCAGGTCGCGCCCGGCTCCGGTCCGGTCATCTCGCCGAACAGCTCGCGCACCTTCGCCCGCGCCATCTCCAGCGCCTCGCGCCCCAGCGGCGTGGCGCGGTAGACCTTGCGACGGGTGCGGCCCATGTGCCGCTCCTCCGACACCAGATAGCCCCTGTTCTCCATGGAGCGCAGCATCGGATAGAGCGTGCCGGGACTGAGCCGGTAGCCGTGCCGGGCGAGCTCGTCGATCATCCACTGACCGTAGACCTCGTCCTCCACCGCATGATGAAGGACATGCAGGCGAACCAGTCCGCTGAGAAGGTCCTGATGCTCCATCGGTTCGAGCTGCTCCGGTCACTCCGGCCTCCGTCTCTCGTTATCGGCTTTCGCTATCGAAAAACGATTAACAGCGAGACACACCGGAGGTCAATCGATCGATACGGGAATTGTCCCCGGAATGCGATCCGTCCTCTCTATGACATACAGGAAGCATATCCGGGAACCCGTGCGGACCTGCCTGACCTCCGACAGCAGACTACGGATCGTACCGGACTACCGCCCCGGCCCGCAGACGAGCCGGTCGGTCGGCACGCGAAGGCGCGCCTCCAGGCCTCCCGGCAGGAAGCGCAATTCCGCTTCGCCCCCCTCGAACTGCAGGGTCTGGCGGATCAGCCGCGTGCCGAACCCTTGCCGCTCCGGCGGCGACACCGACGGGCCGCCGGTCTCGATCCAGTCGATGTGCAGCATGCGGTCCGCGTCACCGTCCGCGGCGTTCCCGGAGAGGCACCATGCGACGCGGAGCTGACCGGCGTCCCCTGACAGCGCCCCGTACTTGGCGGCGTTGGTCGCCAGTTCGTGCAGCGTCAGCGCCATGGTCTGCGCTCCCTTCGGCGACAGCGGCAGGACGGGCCCGGCCACGGTAATGCGGTCGGGCGCATGTGCCGCCAGCACCTGCCCCAGGAGATCGCCGAGATCGGCGCTGCCCCACCCCGCGCCGGCGAGCAGGGCGTGCGCGCGGGACAGTGCCGTCAGACGCCCCGCGAAGGCGTCCAGCTGCGGTCCGGCGTCGAGCGTCCGGGCGGCCACCGCACGAATGACGGCGATGATGTTGTGCACACGATGGTCGAGTTCGCCGATCAGGCGCTGCTGCAGTTCCGCAGCCGCCGCGCGCTCGGTGACGTCCATGTCGATGCCGATCATCCGCACCGGCTGCCCGGCTTCGTCGCGCATCACCGTGGCGCGGGTTTCGCTCCAGCGGATGCCGCCGTCCGGCAGGATCATGCGGAAGGCAAGGGCGTAGTCGCCGACTTCCCCCGCGAGCGCCGCGCGGATCGCCTCCTCGACGGCTTCCCGGTCCTCGGGATGCACGAGAGCGCGAAAGGCATCGACGGTGCCGGCGAACTCGCCCGGCCGCATGCCCGCGAGTCTGGCCTGGTCGTCCGACCAGTTGACGCGGCCGGAGAGGATGTCCCAGTCCCACACGCCGATCTGCCCCGCCGCCATGG
Organism: Acetobacterales bacterium; assembly: GCA_040905765.1. Lineage (GTDB taxonomy): Bacteria > Pseudomonadota > Alphaproteobacteria > JBBDQX01 > JBBDQX01 > JBBDQX01. The sequence continues at coordinate 6,164 of JBBDQX010000083.1, read as the reverse complement.
CCAGCCGCAGGCGCTCCTCGCTTTCGCGCAGCGCCTGCTTTATGTGCCAGTTCTCGGTGACGTCGAGACTGATGCCATAGGCGCGGAGCAGCTTCCCCCCGGAGTCGTGGAACAGGCGCCCTATAGTCTCGATGCGCCGTATACCGAGCTCGGGGTGCTGCGCCCGGTACTCGGCCCGGAAGCAGTCACGGCCGCTGGCCGCCGCCTTGCGGAAGCTCCTCTCAAGCGGCCCGCGGTCGTCGGGATGGACGTGGCGCAGCAGAAAGCTCGGGATATCCGGCGGCCCTTCCGCTGCCTCCGCGCCGAACAGCTCGTACAGCTCCGGGGACCACATCTGTCGTCCCGCCGCCGCATCCCATTCCCATGCGCCGGCCCCCGCCGCCGAAAGCGCCATCCGCTGCAATTCCTCGTTCGCGCGGACGCTCTCGGCCTGCTTGCGCCGGTCGATATCCTCCACCACGGCGACGCCGTACTCCGGCAGGCCGCTCTCGTCCCGCACCAGCGAGGCGGTCAGCGCAATCCAGACGACGGAACCGTCCTTCCGGACGTAGCGCTTCTCCAGGCGGTAGTCCGGGATCTCTCCGGCCCACAGCGCACGGGCGAGCGAGAGGTCGGCCTCCAGGTCCGCCGGCACGGTGATGTCCTGGAAGGTCAGCTTCTCCAGTTCGGCGCGGCCATAGCCGGTGATCTCGCAGAGCTTGTCGTTCAGGCGCAGAAAGCGGCCGTTGCGTCCGACGTGTGCGATGCCGACCGGCGTCTGCTCGAAGGTGGCCCGGAAACGCCGCTCGCTCTCCCGAAGCGCCGCCTCCGAAGCCCGCTGCTCGGTGACGTCCTCGCCCGAGGCCAAGACAGCCACCAACCGGCCCGCGGCATCGCGGACGGCCCGGTTGTGCCACGCGATGATCCTCTCCGTGCCGTCGGCGCGCAGCACGGGGTTCTCCGCCCTCTGCGTCGCATCGGCCTCGCCGTTCACAAGTTTACGGAAGATGTCCCGCGCGGCCTGCCGGTGCCTTTCCGGCAGGAAATCGCGGAACCAGTCCTTGCCGACGATCTCGGCCTCGCGGCGGCCCAGGATCTCGGCCCCTGCCTTGTTTATGTGCAGAACCCGCCCGTCAGGGGCTATCCCGACAAGGATCTCGTCCGTGAGATCGAGATAGGTCGGCGCAAGGAGGTCGGGCGCGATACTCGCATCCGGAATCATCGGCATTCCTCGAAAAGGGCACGACCCCGCCCCCCGCAGGCCACGCAACCGCGCCGTTAATATATTAACGAGTGTTAATATGCCAACGCTTTTACGGCGCGCTCATTGCGATAGATCAACCCGCGATGCCCCTTGGTGGCTTGCCTTCAGAATCCGCCGCCGCGGGCGTGCTTCTGGGCGGCGAGTTCGTCCAGTTCGGCCTGCTCCAGCCGCTTGCGCTCCTGCGCCGCCTCGCGGTCGCGCGCCTCCTGCACCTGCTCGAGGCTCTTGGCGTCGCGGAAGGCGTCGGCGACGCGGACCTGCGCCTGCTCGATGCGCCCCTCCAGCGCCGCCACCTCGCGCTGCAGCGCCTTCCGGCGCTGGATCGTCCGCGTGCCGTAGGCGGCGTAGGTGAAGCCGAGCAGCGCCTCGCCGGCGGCGGCGTCCTGCTCGCGCGCCAGTTCGTCCTGCAGCGCCTCGCGCTTCGCCTCGAGCCGCGCCGCCTCGCCGTACAGCGCCGCCAGCTCGCGCCGCTTCTCGTCGACCTGATGGCGGCGCAGCCGGATCAATGCGTGCAGCGTCTTCGTCATTCAGGGCGTCCGGGTCATTCAGCGCGTTCGGGTCATTCGGCGCCTGACGCCGCGAAGATCTGCGCCAGGCTGCGGTAGCATTCCTCGAACCGGCTCGGCTCGTCCTTCTTCTGCGACAGGAAGCCTTCCAGCCGGTCGTAGTAGCGGATCGCCTCGTCGACCGCCGCGTCGCTGCCCTGCCGGTAGGCGCCGAGGCGGATCAGCTCGGCCATGTCCTCGTAGGTGGCGATGATGCGCCGCGCATGGTCGACCAGCGTGTTCTGCTCGGCCGTGTTACAGTCGGGCATGGTGCGCGAGACGCTGCGCAGGATGTTGACGGCGGGATAGCGGCCGCGTTCGGCGATGGTGCGGTCGAGCACGATATGGCCGTCGAGGATGCCGCGCACGGCGTCGGAGATCGGCTCGTTGTGGTCGTCGCCCTCGACCAGCACGGTGAACAGCCCGGTGACGGTGCCCTCGTCGGTGCCCGGCCCGGCGCGCTCCAGCAGCCGCGGCAGCTCGGCGAACACCGAGGGGGTGTAGCCCTTGCTCGCCGGCGGCTCGCCGATCGCCAGGCTGATCTCGCGCTGCGCCATGGCGAAGCGGGTGACGCTGTCCATCAGCAGCAGCACGTTCTGGCCGAGGTCGCGGAAATATTCGGTCACGGCCATCGTCAGGTAGGCGGCCTGGCGGCGCATCAGCGGCGGCTCGTCGGAGGTCGAGACGATGACGACGCTGCGCTCCATTCCCTCCTCGCCGAGGTCGTCCTCGATGAACTCGCGCGCCTCGCGGCCGCGCTCGCCGATCAGGCCGATCACGCTGACGTCGCAGGTGGTGTGCCGCGCCATCATCGACAGCACGGTCGACTTGCCGACGCCGGAGCCGGCGAAGATGCCCATGCGCTGGCCCTGGCAGCAGGTCAGGAAGGTGTTGATGCCGCGGATACCGAGGTCGACCTTGCCGCCGAGCCGGCGGCGCTGGTGCGCGCGCGGCGGGGCGCCGCGGATCAGGTAGGGGCTGTTGCCCTCCGGCAGCGGCCCCTTGCCGTCGATCGGCCGGCCCATCGCGTCGATGACGCGGCCGAGCCAGCCGGCGTTCGGCCGGATCACCGGCTGCGCCTGGCCGATCAGCGCGTGGCAGCCGATGCCGATGCCGTCGAGCGAGCCGAACGGCATCACCAGCGCGCGGTCGTTGCGGAAGCCGACCACCTCGCACACCACCTCGTGGCCGCTGCGCGCCAGCAGGTGGCAGCGGTCGCCGATCGACATCCGGTCCTGCACGCCGCCGACCTCGACCAGCAGGCCGAGGATCGCGGTGACCTCGCCGTAGATGCGGTAGTCGGGCAGCCGCCCGATCTCGCTCACCAGATGATCGACCAGGACGCTCACGTCGCGATCCGCTCTCCGCTGTTGTCCGTAGATCAACCTGACGGCGAACGCTTAACGCCCCGTAAACGAGGCGCCGGCGCCGCCTTTACGAATCTATGAAAATGGCGGATTTGTGCATTTCTTGCACACACTCCCGCCAGATATTAATCTATGTGAGCGTCCGGCTCCGTGGGGGGGTCGTTTAGGGGGAAAGCCATGCGCGTTCTGCTCGTGGAAGACGACGCCACGGTCGCCCGCAGCGTCGAGATGATGCTCAAGGCCGAGAACATGGTCGTCGACCT
>JBBDQX010000083.1:0-2736 GCA_040905765.1 Acetobacterales bacterium | reverse complement strand
GGCTTGGACGGCCTCGAGATCGGGCGTCTCTACGACTACGACCTGATCATCCTCGACCTGATGCTGCCGGACATGAACGGCTACGAGGTGCTGCGGCGGCTGCGCGATTCGCGCGTCACCACGCCGGTGCTGATCCTGTCGGGCCTGTCGGAGATGGACGACAAGATCAAGGGGCTCGGCTTCGGTGCCGACGACTACCTGACCAAGCCGTTCGACCGGCGCGAGCTGCTCGCCCGGATGCAGGCGATCATCCGCCGCTCCAAGGGCCACTCGCGCTCGCACATCCAGGTCGGCAGGCTGTCGGTGGATCTCGGCGAACGGGCGGTGGCGTTCGACGACCAGTCGGTCCACCTGACCGGCAAGGAATACGGCATCCTCGAGCTGCTGGCGATGCGCCAGGGCAATACGCTGTCGAAGGAGATGTTCCTCAACCATCTCTATGGCGGCATGGACGAGCCCGAGCTGAAGATCATCGACGTCTTCATCTGCAAGCTGCGCAAGAAGCTGTCGGCCGTCGGCTGCGACAACTACATCCACACCGTCTGGGGCCGCGGCTATGTGCTGCGCGAGCCCGAGAAGGACCTCGCCCGGGTCGGCTGAAACCGGGTCGGCTGAGCGCCCCTACCCCTTCAGCGTCGCGCCGATCGTCAGCCGCCCGGGTCCGTCCCGCTCGGCGACCAGCGTCAGCGCCAGTTCCGCCGCGAGGCGCCCGGTGTAGGCGGCGTGGACGCTGCGCGAATCGAGCCCGGCCACGTCGAGCGCGCCGGCGAACGCCGCCTCCGCCACCTGCCAGTGCCCCTTCGCCGGGTCGATGGCCTCCGCCTCGAGCGTCACCACCGGGCCGGCCTCCGACGGCGCCAGCGTCACCGTGCCGCCGCGCGGCGCGGCCTGCGCCGCCATCGCCGCCAGCGCCAGCAGCAGCCGCGCCCCCCCGCGCGGCAGCGCCGCCGGTGCGGCCCCGTCCCATGCAAGCGCCACGCGCCCCCTAGCGGCGAAGCCTTCGGCCAGCGCCTTCACCTCCGCCAGCGGCACGGTGCCCTCGGCGGAAACGCCGTAGACGAAGCGCCAGAACTTCAGCAGCGCGACCAGCCGGGCGCCGCCGTCGCCGATCAGCGACAGCACCTCGGGGTCCGGACTGCCCGGCGCGAGCGACAGCAGCTCGATGCCGTTGTTCAGCGCGCCGGACGGCGCCGCCAGCTCGTGGCACAGGCGGGTGGCGATCATTTCGGCGAGGCGGATGTCGGTGTCGCTACGGGTCATCCGGGGAAAGGCTCGGGCCGGCCGGGGGGAGGGAACGTTGTGCCGGCGTGCCCGCGGACTATACTGCAAGCGGCAGCCCGGCCGCAGCCCGCGGCCGTCCTTTTCCCACGGCCCTTCCGCTGATTCATGAGCTTCGGCCCGACCCCCGGCTGCATCGTCCGCCACCCGGAGAGGCCCGACTGGGGCCTCGGCCAGGTGCAGTCGGCGATCGGCGAGCGCATCACCGTCAACTTCGAGAACGCCGGCAAGGTACTGATCGACGCGCGTCGGGTCGACCTGGAGATCGTCGACGAGGCCAGTAACTGATTTGGACACGCTGAACGGGCTGCTGACCCCCGCCCTCGCCGGCGCGATCGCGACGACGCTCGCCGCCGGGCTGATGCGCGGATTCACCGGCTTCGGCGCGCCGCTGCTGCTGGCGCCGGTGCTGTCGGTGCTGTACGGGCCGCTGGTCGCGGTGCCGGTGATCGTGCTGATGGAGACGCCGGTCTCGTTCCAGATGGTCACCCCGAAGATCGTCCGCGCCGTCGACTGGTCGCTGATCCTGCCGATGGCCGCCGGCGGCCTCGCCTTCACGCCGTTCGGCGCGTACCTGCTGATCTGGTTCTCGCCCGACTTCCTCAAGGACTTCATCGCCGGCGTGATGACCGGGGTGGTCGCGCTGCTGCTCGCCGGCTGGCGCTATCGCGGGCCGCGGCCGTGGTGGGCGACCGGCATCGTCGGCATCCTCAGCGGCCTGTTCAAGGGCTCGACCAGCTTCGGCGGGCCGCCGGTGCTGCTGTACCTGTTCTCGGGGCCGGAATCGGCGATGACCCACCGTTCCAACCTGATCCTCTACATCGCGCTGATGAACGCCGTCGCCCTGCCCTCGATGTGGCTGGCCGACGTGCTGACCGCGCAGACGCTGTGGCTCGCGCTGCTGCTGTGGCCGTTCCTGATGGGCTCCGCCTGGCTCGGCGCGCGGCTGTTCGTCGGCGCCAACGACCGGCTCTACCGCCGCATCGCGCTCGGCGTGCTGCTCGTCGTCGGCATCGGCACCCTGCTGCTGTGAAATACCCACATAGGGTCTGGGGGCGACAAGCGGCCCGCGAGTTCCTAGATTTACGGTTATGGCCGAGGTACTCGACAGACCCGATACTTCCCCGCGGGACCGCGATGGCGCGCCGCTGGTCGACCCGTTCGCGCGCGCGATCACCTACCTGCGCGTCTCGGTGACCGACCGCTGCGACTTCCGCTGCGTCTACTGCATGGCCGAGGACATGACCTTCCTGCCGAAGGCCGAGCTGCTGACGCTGGAGGAGATGGACCGGCTGTGCGGTGCCTTCGTGCGGCTGGGCGTGCGCAAGCTGCGCATCACCGGCGGCGAGCCGCTGGTGCGCAAGAACGTCATGAGCCTGTTCCGCAACCTCGGCCGGCATTTAGACGGCGGCGGGCTGGACGAGCTCACCGTCACCACCAACGGCAGCCAGCTCGCCC
>JBBDQX010000082.1:0-8071 GCA_040905765.1 Acetobacterales bacterium | reverse complement strand
GCTGCCGTTGCTGCTCGGCCTCGTCGGTGCGACCGCCGCCGGCGCGGCCGGGGCTCTGGGCGCGTTGCCGCGCGGCCGCGGGCAGATGGCGCGCCAGCTCGGCAGCTGAGCCGGCGGCACCCGGTCCGTCCTTTCCTAGTCGGCGACGATCTCCGACGGGCGCCGGCTCCGCATCCACGACAGCAGCGGCAGCAGGACGGCGAGGATAGCGAGGGCGAGGATGATCGCACTGGCCGGCCGGGTGAAGAAGATATCCACACTGCCGAGCGACATCTGCAGCGACTGTCGCAGCGCCCGCTCGAGCATCGGTCCCAGCACCAGGGCCAGCACCAGCGGCGCCGGCGGGTAACCGTAGATCCGCATGACGAAGCCGATACCGCCGAAGACGATGGTGACGCCCACGTTGAACAGGCTGTTCTCGACGCTGTAAACGCCGAACAGGGCGATCCCCATGATGACGGGAATCAGTATCGAGTAAGGGATGCGCAGGATGCTGGCGAATACCGGCGCCAGCGGCAGGTTGAGGATGAGCAGCATGACGTTGCCGATGTACATGCTGGCCACCAGCCCCCAGAACACCTCCGGATGGGTGCTCAGCAGCAGCGGGCCCGGCTGCATGCCGTAGAGCGTCAGCGCGCCCAGCATCACCGCCGTGGTGCCGGAGCCGGGGATGCCGAGCGCCATCAGCGGCACCAGGGCGCCGCTCGACGCCGCGTTGTTCGCCGATTCAGGCGCGGCGACGCCCTCGATGGCACCCGTGCCGAACCGCTCGGGATGCTTCGAGACCTTCTTCTCCGTGGCGTAGGCCAGGAATGAGGAGATCGTCGCACCGGCGCCGGGCAGCATGCCGACGAAGAACCCGATCGCGGTGCCCCGCAAAATGCCGCCACGCGAGTCGCGCCAGTCCTGCCGCGTCGGCAGCAGCCCGCGCAGCTTCGCCTTGATCGGCTCGGCCCGGACCGGCCGGTAGATATTGAACAGCAGTTCGCCGATGGCGAACAGGCCGACGGCGACCGGCAGGAAATCCAGCCCGTCCAGCAGGTTGATGTTGTTGAAGGTGTAACGCGGCGCGCCCAGAAGCACGTCGATTCCGATGGTGCCCAGCATCAGCCCCACCATCGCCATCGCCAGGCCCTTCAGCATCGACGTGCCGGTCAGGCTGGCCAGGGTGGTAAGGCCGAGCACCATCAGCGCGAAATATTCCGGCGGCCCGAACCTGATCGCCAGTTCGGCGAGCGGCGGGGCGGCCAGCATCAGCAGCAGCGTTCCGATGGTTCCGGCTATGAAGGATCCGATCGCCGCGATCCCAAGCGCCGCCCCGGCGCGGCCCTTCAGCGCCATCTGGTATCCGTCCAGCGTCGTCATCACCGACGCCGATTCTCCTGGCGTGTTGATCAGCACCGAGGTGATGGTGCCGCCGTACATCGCGCCGTAGTAGATGCCCGCCAGCATGATCATCGCCGTCGCCGGCGCCATGCCGAAGGTCAGCGGCAGCAGGATCGCGACCCCGGCGGAGGGGCCGATGCCCGGCAGGGCGCCGATGATCGTTCCCAGGAAGACGCCGAGAAAGGCGAAAAAGAGGTTTTGCGGCTCCAGCGCTATCGAGAAGCCGAGAAGCAGATCGCTGATTTCCATGGCTCTCTCAGAATCCCAGCGGTCCGGCCGGGGCGGGCACGCCGAGGAAACGGACGAAAAGGAGGTAGATGACGCAGACCGTCGCAACGCTCGCACCGATCGCCGTCAAGGCCGGCAGCCGCTGCACGGCCAGCGTCAGGAACAGCAGGAACACGAGGACCGACAGGGCCAGCCCGAGGTAGGTCACGAGGAAAAGCATCGCCGCAAGCCCGGCGAGGGTCACCGCGACCCGGTACAGGCCGCCCCTGTCGACCTCGATCCGTTCCGCCGCCTCACCGCCGGCGGCCGCGCCGCGCCGGGCGGTGACGGCGATCGTCAGCGCGAGCGCGATGCCGAGTACGCTGAGCCAGACCGGCGCGAAGCCCGGTCCCGGCGCCAGTTCGGAGCCGTACTGAAAGGACAGCGCCCCCCACAGCGTGGCTCCGAAGCCGGCGGCCAGGAGCAGCCCGACGTAGAAATCCTCGCGGGTCATATGCGACGGTCCCCGTCGGGCACCCCTGCGGTCATGGCCGGTCTAGCCCTTCTTCGCCAGGCCGAGCTCGGTGAGGATTTCCTCGTAGAATTTGCTGCGTTCGGCGATATACGCCTCGGCATCGTCGCCGGCCCTCAGCAGCGGACGCAGGCCGTTGTTCTGCATGTACTTCTTGAAGTCCTCGGTCTGAAACAGCTTCACGAAGGCGTTCTGCCAGAACAGCGACTGCTGGTCGGTGAGCCCGGAGGGCGCGATCACGCCGCGGTGTTGCTCGAGCGTGACGTCGATGCCCTGCTCGCGCGCGGTCGGCACGTCCGGCCAGTTGTCGAGCCGCTCCGGCGAGAACATCGCGATCGGCCGCAGGCGGCCGGCCTCGATGAGCTGCTGTGCCTCGCTCGGGTTGGGCCCGGCGAAGTCGACGTTGCCGCCGAGCAGGGCGGCGTTCGCCTGGCCGCCGCTGAGGAAGACGATGAAGTTCAGCTTCGCGCCGGTCGCCTTCTCCAGCAGTGTCTCGATGATGTTGTCGGAGGAGCCGACGCTGCTGCCGCCGACGCGGATGCTGTTCGGGCTCTTCTTGGCCGCATCAATCATTTCGGTCAGCGTCTTGTAGGGCGACTCGGTCCGCACGACACCGACGAAGTCCTCGACGGCGACGATCGCGATGTCCTCGAAGTCCTTGTGGCTGACCGGGGACTGGCCCTGGATCGGCGTGGTCAGGTAGCTGCTGGTGGCCGTGGCGATGACATGCGGATCGGCCTTCTTGGTGCTGACGTAGGCGTAGGCGATCGCGCCGCTGCCGCCGGGCTTGTTCACCACGTTGATAGGGGACTCGACGATCCCCTCCTTGCGCATGATCTCGGCCATTGTGCGGGCGAAGATGTCGCTGCCGCCGCCGGCGCCGGCCTGCACCACGAACTCGACCGGCTTCTCGGGCTTCCAGGTCGATTCGGGCAGGTTGGGAATTGATGTGCCGCTCTGGGCGGAGGCGGTGGCCATCGGCGCAATCGCGATCGCGACTGCGGCGCAGGCGGAACCAAGCGCAGCGAAACGCATACTCGTTCTCTCCCGGTTGATTTTGTTACGAGCCGATACTTCCGCCCTGGAGCGGGTTTTTCAGGCTCCGCCACGACGACGGGACCACGGAACTCCAGCCGGCGCGCGTCACAAACAGTGCAGCACTCCGGAGCGGACCGTCAACACCGCTTCAACCTGAATTAAGATTTTTTTCAGCCCCGCTAGTTGCACGGGAATAACACCGCCTCCAGACGGTCTTGGGGACCGTCACGCGCTTTCGTGGAGAAGACGTTCAGCCTCCGCCCTGGCGAATCCAACGCTCTCCGCCGCCTTCAGCAACTGGTCGCGCGTGTTGTCGTCGAGCTGTATGCCGTCGCGCAGGCGCTGCCTGCGTGTCCGGTCCTCGACGTCACCGGGCATCAGGATCTCCTGCCCGGGTGCGCGCTTCGCGTCGGTCACGAAGTCGGCGAAGGTCCGGAACTCGTCCTGGAAATGCTCCATGTCGCCCACCGTGGACGGGTCGATCACCATGATGAAGGCGTTGTTCTTGGACTGCTGGATGCGGTCGGCCTTGCCGGGCTTCTTCGTGCCGCCGTCGCTGAGAAGGCCGGCGAACACCTCGCCGAACACGTTCAGGGCATAGCCCTTGTGCGCCCCGAACGGCATGACCGAGCCGTGCCGCTCGTCGTAGACGGCGTTCGGGTCGTCGGTGTACTCGCCGTCCCTGGTGATAATGCACTTCATCGGCAGCCGCTCGCCGCGATTGCGCGCGACGCGGATCTTGCCCATCGCGACGCTCGCCGTGGCGAAGTCGAGCAGCAGCGGCGGCTTGCCCCGGCGCGGCATGCTCATCGCGTAGGGGGTCGAGCCCAGACGCGCCTCGACGCCGCCGAAAGGCGCGATCTCGCCGCCGCCGACCTTCGGCGCATTGACCATCAGCAGCGACAGCTTGCCGCGCTCCGCCGCCTGCTCGGCATAGGCGCCGACCCGACCGATGTGGCCGCAGGCCCGCATCGCGACGACGCCGACGCCGAACTTCTCCGATCGGTCGGCGGCATGATCGAGGGCTTCGCGGCCCGCCACCTGGCCGTAGCCGTCGTCCGCGTCGAGGATGCTGAGAGCGCCGAAGTCCGCGACCACCTTGACGTGCCGGTTGGGAAACACGCGCTTGTCGTGTACCGCCGTGACGTAGGGCAGCACGCGGATCACGCCATGGGAGTCGTGCCCGACGAGGTTGCAGGTGACGAGATGGTCGGCGACGATCTCCGCTTCAGCCGGCTCGCTGCCGGCCCCCTTGAATATCTCGACGACAAGACGTTTCAGGGTGTCGCTTTTCACGCGCATCGCTGCAATCTCCGCAGTTGACTGGACGATCAGGCCCCCCGGAGGGCGGCCCGGTGCGAGGCCCGGGAAGAACGGCGGGAAGCGGATCGGCCCCGCGAACGCGCAACCGCTACAGACTCCAGATCTTCAGGGCCCCGCGGTAGATCATCTCGCATGAGACGTAGAAGATGATCGCGAGGCCCACATAGGCGATCCAGCGATAGCGTTCGAGGAGCCGTGCGATGAACGTCGCGGCAAGGCCCATCAGCGCGATCGAGAGCATGAGGCCGAAAACCAGTACGTAGGGATGATCCCGCGCCGCCCCGGCGACAGCCAGCACGTTGTCGAGCGACATTGAGACGTCGGCGATCACGATCTGCCATGCGGCCTGCCGGAACGACTTCCGGGGCACCGTCCCGGCGACGACACCGTCGGCGTTCAGGTCCGCGTCGGCCAGGGCTTCGGCGGCAGCGAGGCTTTCCGCGTGGGTTGCGCGCAGTTCCCGCCACATCTTCCAGCAGACCCAAAGCAGAAGGACGCCGCCCGCCAGCAGCAGCCCGACGATTGCCAGCAGCTGGGTCGTCACGCTGGCGAACGCGATTCGCAGCACCGTGGCCGCGATGATGCCGATCAGAATAGCCTTGTTTCGCTGCTCGGCCGGCAGGCCGGCGGCAGCGAGTCCGATCACGATGGCGTTGTCCCCGGCCAGAACCAGGTCGATGGCAATCACCTGCGCCAGAGCGAGGAGAACGTCTGGCGCCAAAGCCGCCGACAGAAAGTCCGTCATATGTATCCGTGGTTCAGGGCGCGCAGGCTCAAGGCTTCCGAACAGGAGGCGGGTCACCCGCCGCGCCTCCACCCCACCGGCAGTAAAAGGCAGTCCCCCGAAAATGTCGATGGGATAGCGACGGCCGCGGGCGCGGCGCCGTCGCGAGGGATGCGGCGGTCCCTGCCGCGCCAGGCCGGATATCCGGTGGCGGAGGAGGGGACGATCTAACCACGGTACAGCCCCAGCGTCCGCGCCTTCTGTTCGACCAGCGCCACCATAACTGCCCGGCCGCGCTGGAAGCCTCCCGCATCGGCTCACGACCGGAGGCGCGGCCCGCGGCGGGCAGGGCTGCAGGTGACCGATCAGACCGCGCCGAGATCGGAACCCGGCCGCAAATCCATGGTGAAGCGGTAACGCTCCGGATGGTAGCGCGTGATCGAATAGCGCACCGGCTCGTCGTCGGCGCTGAAGAATACGCGGCGCGCACGCATGATGGGCTGGCCAGCGCGGAGGCCAAACAACCGCGCCATCGTGGCGCTTACCTTGATCGCGTCCAGTTCCTGCTCTGCCCGGGAAATACGCCATCCCAGCCGGTCGATCTCGGCGCCGGAATAGACGGTCTCGCCCTCCGTAGACTCGGTCACCGGCTCCGCCGTGTATGCCTCGACGTAGGCGTAGGGCAGCCCCTCCTTGTGGTTGATGGCGCGAATGTAGTGCACCGGCGTGCCCGGCTCCGCACACAGCGCCGCCGCCACCTCGGCGCTGGCGGGCACCGACTTGTCGAGCAGCTGCGTCGACTCGATCCTGGGATCTTCGTGGTAGTAGCCGGTCAGCCGGAATTGCCGGCGATTGTTGGCGCGGCGCGTGATAATCGTGCCGATCCCGCGCTTGCGCATCACGATGAAATGGTTCACGAGGTCGGTCACCGCCCGCCGGATCGTGATCCGGCTGACGGCGTATTGCTTGCAGAGCGCGTCCTCCGACGGAAGCATGTCGCCGGCCGAGAACTCGCCGCTGCCGATGCGCTTCAGAAGGTCCTGACGGACCTGATCGTGCAAACTCAGGTTGCTCGCGCCGATTGCCAAACCCCGGGGCGCCATCGGCTATTTCATTCCTCGATCAAGCGCATGTACAGGGGAACCCTTTTCCCGCTTCGCCAGCCGGACCGCGCGAACGATAGCCTTCCCCGCTTCCGCCGGCAGCGGCCGCGAGGACGGCTCGCCGCGATGGCAGCGTGCAGCGGCAGGAGAGCGACGTGCGACGGCGCGCCCGCGAACGCGATCGCGGCCATGCGTCAGCGAGGGGCTCGGGCGCCGCTGGGCGCATTACTATCATGGTTCTCGGCACCGCGCACCGGCTGCGACGCCCGTGCGGGCTCGCGCACCGAACCGGCGTGGCGCGGGTGGACCGCTCGGTCGCCCGTGCCGGAACGCTTCGGGTGCTTGGCAAAGCTGATTTTACATAACAATATACCTAGTCGGTCCATAACCTGACCGCAATGATGCGATGGTATATCCGCCGATACCGATCAAGATGGCGCCGGCAAGTATCTCCCTCGAGTTCAGGGCACTCAACGGACTCTCCCAGTATAATGTTATAATTTTAACGGGAGGATATATGCCGGTACTGCCGCTGTCCAGACTGGCGGCGTCGCGGGCTAGGCGTAGACCGGCTCCGGACCCTCTTTAGCGGCGGATTTCGAACGCCGCATAGTCTTCATGAAGGGATATGCCCCCTCAGCCGCATCCGCCGGGCCGCGCCGCCCGGCGGGTCGGGGGCGTCCTGCGCGAGGATGACTCACCGACCCGTCTGCCATTGCGAGATGGCTTCGCTCGGATAAACGAGCTGAACGATGTTGAGCGTGAGGTTGTCCCGGATCGTGTAGCCGAGGAACAGCTCGCTCGCGATGACGAGTGCGATGACCGGCCGTGTCGGCAGGAACCGCGCCATGACGACGCCGAGCGCCGTTGCCAGCGTATCGGAGACGGAGTTGACGATGCTGTCGCCGGAATAACCGCGCGCCAGCGCCCCCTGGCGATAGCGCTCCACGATCAATGGCGTGTTCTCGAGCACCTCCCATGCGGCTTCCAGTCCTATCGCCAATGCGAACCGCCAGGCGAACGGCATCCGCGGAGCGATCAGCCACAGGAGGAAGTAGAAGCCGATCCCGTGGAGCACATGGGTGAACGTGTACCAGTCGGCGACATGCTGGGAAGTCTCCGGGCCCGACGGGTTTCCGTGCCACAGTTCGACGTGGCCGCATGTGCAGATCGCGGGGAGCCCCATTGCCAGAAGGATCAGCGTCTGGAGCGCGAGCGGGCCCGTCAAGGAAAAGAGCCACAAGCCGCGGGAGCCTCGCTCGAGCCATTTCACCGTCGGGCCTCATGCGTTCGAAGCGGCAGTATCTCCCGGTCCGGGTCGGGTCTCAGACGCCTACGGCAAGCGCGGCATGAGCACCGTCCCCGCCCGGCAAGGCCGGTGGTGGTGCGCGCAGTCTGGTGCGAACCAGTCTCCGCAAGGCGTTCCCTGATACTACGAGAAAATACAGCGAATATCGCGGCGGCCGTCCAGTTTTATGCCGATGGACTGACTCTGAAGCAGCAGTTTCTGCGGCCCTGGGAGCGAAATTCCCTGAACCGAGTATCAGGGAACGCAAATGGCGGATCAGGGAATGCAATCCCGCGATCAGGGTATGTGTGCCACCGGCGCACCCGCGACGCCGCGCGCGGGTTACGTCCGCGTCGGAACGATGACCCGTGGTAGCCATTGGTCGACAGAGAGCCCACCACCGCTCCTTCAGCTTTGGAGTGGGCCCCTCGGACCGGACACGATCAGGCGGCGTCTTTGACCGGCGGCCG
>JBBDQX010000081.1:0-8303 GCA_040905765.1 Acetobacterales bacterium | reverse complement strand
GCCGCCACCGCCGGCGCTGAACCGTTGAAAGGCACCCAGGAGAACTTCGCGCCGGTCGCTCGGGTGATCATCAGGGAGGTGATGTGCGGCGCCGAGCCGATCTCGGTACCGGAAATCAGCACCTTGCCGGGATTGGCCTTGGCGTACTCCACGAACTCCCTGGTCGTCGCGAATGGCTGCAGCCGCGGCGTCTTGTGGTTGACGAACAGCGTGTAGGGCTCGTCGGTCAGTGTCGCGACATAGACGAAGCTGTCGACGGCATAGCGCCGGTCGCTCGCGACCAGCGGTGCCAGCAATGACGGCGCCGAATTGATCGCGGCAGTGTAGCCGTCGGGCTTCTGCTGCGAGAGGTGCTGGTACATCACCGCGCTGTTCGCGCCGGGCATGTTCTGCACCACGATCTTGCCGCCGAGTTCCTTTTCCAGGAACGGCTGCAGTGTGCGGGCGAGGATGTCGAGGTTGCCGCCGGCCGAAAAGCCGACGAGCAGGGTGATGGGTTTGTCCGGGTATGCGGCATGGGCACTACCGCCCAGCCCCAGCATTGCCGCTGCGACGGCGAGCGCCGTCCCGCGAATGAATTTCATTTATCGGCTCCTGATCGAATACAGACGTGACCGACTTGGGGAAGCTTGGCCGGGCGGTACGCCGCCGCCGTCCTGTTTGCCCGGGGAGGCCGGGAAAGCCCCGTTGGCCGGGGCAGTTCTGTTGTCGGAACGGAAAATGTTAGGCGCAGGATGCACGACTCTGTCAATGCGGAATCGCTGCACCGCACAATCGGTTGCAGTCACGCGGTCCTGTCCGCTTCGCCGGAGTCGGCCGTCTGCTTACGCCGGTCCTGCCAGGCACGGTACAGCGGATAGAGCAGCACCAGCACGACCAGCGCGATGACGATCTGCGAGATCGTATTCCGGAAAAGGATGCTGTAGTCGCCGCGCGAGATGACCAGCGCCAGGCGCAGGTTGATCTCCGCCATGCTGCCGAGGATCAGGCCAAGCACTGCCGGCGCCAGCGGAAAGCGCAGCTTCTCCATGGCGTAGCCGATGAGCCCGAAGCAGACCATGATGTAAAGGTCGAACATGCTGTTGTTGACCGAGTAGACGCCGACGATCATCAGGCCGACGATCAGCGGCGCGAGCATGACCTGCGGCAGCCGCAGCGCCTGCGCGAAGATGCGCGACGCGATGATGCCGCCGAACACGAACACCAGCACCGACGTCAGGAACATCTGGATCATGAAGCCGTAGACGATATCCGCGTGCTCGCGGAACAACGCCGGGCCGGGCTGCAACCCGTGCACCAGAAGGCCACCGAGGATCAGCGCGGCGATCGAGTTGCCGGGCACCCCCAGCGTCAAGGCGGGAATCATCGCCGCCGAATTGTCGGCGTTGTTCGCGCACTCGGCGGCGGCGACGCCCTCGGGGTTGCCGGTGCCGAAGCTGTCGGGATCGGAGGAGGCGCGCTTGACCTCGTTGTAGCTGAGGAAGGCTGCGATATTGCCGCCGGCACCGGGAAGGATTCCGACGATGATCCCGATGATGCAGGCCCGCGTCCACACCTTCCAGAATCGCGCGAACGGGTTGTAGCCGAGGCTGGCCCCCGAGAGCTTGAGGGCCTCCGCAGCGACGCCCTCGCGGATCCGGTCCTCGGCCATGATCAGCACCCGCGGCACGGCGTAGAGGCCGACAAGCACGACGACGATGTGAAATCCGCTGATCAGTTCGAGTGTGTTGAACGCGAAGCGCTCGTGACCGGTGACGAGATCGGTGCCGACAGTGCCCACCAGGAGCCCGAAGGTGCAACTCAGGGCGCCCTTGATGGCATCGTCGCCCAGCAGCACCGAGATCGAGGCGAGCCCGAAAACGGCGACCCAGAAATACTCGGCCGGCCCGAACGCCAGCGTGATCAGCGAAAGCGGCGGTGCCAGGGTCATCAGGGCTATGGCACTGACCATGCCGCCCAGCGCCGAGGACAAGCTGGCGATGCGCAGGGCAGCCCCCGACTTGCCCTGCTGGGACATCGGGAACCCATCGAAGGTAGTGACGATCGCCGAGGGTGTCCCCGGAATCCTGAGCAGCACCGCCGGAATCGCGCCGCCGTACATCGAGCCGTTATAGATTCCGGCCATCATGCCGAGGGCGACCAGCGGGTCCATGCCGAAGGTCAGCGGGATCAGCACGGCGATGGCGATGGAGGCGCTCAGACCCGGCAAAGCGCCGATCACCACACCGCAAAGCGTGCCGATCACCATCGCGAGGACGTTCTGCCAGGACAGCACCACCGGCAGTGCATGGAGCAGAGGTTCGATCACTGCACGTCGCCCCGTATCAGGTCAGTAGCGGTTGAAAAACTCGACTGGCAACGGCCGGCTGAAGGACTCTACGAACACCAGATACACCGCGGCGATGAAGCAGGCGGTGGTCAGCGCGATCAGCACCGGCCGTCTCAGGCCGAGCACCACCGCGAACAGCGGAACGAACACGACCGTTGCCGAGAAGTAGCCAATCTGCGAGACGGTGAAGATATAGCTGAGAATCAGGGCGAGGCATGCCAGGAACGTCGGGAAGTGCTTGAAGAAAGGCTGTTCCTCTCGCCTTCCCCGCCCCGTGATCACCGGCGCCAGGCTTCGCGCCAGCATTGCCGCAGCCAGAAGCCCCATGAGCACCGCGACGAGGCGCGGAAAACTCGCGGCCTCGGCGGGCAGAGGCCCGCTGCCGAACCAGGCCGCCGCAGCCAGCGCGAGCAGCACCAGAGCGGCGATGGTGTCCGCTACGTTTACCATGTGGCTCTCCGGCGACGTTCCGCCCGGCGCCGCAGAGGCGCCGGGCGGTAGTCCCGAAATGCTCGAGTCAGACCCGGATCAGCGCCACGGATCTTCCTTCCACATGCTGTCGAGGAGGTTGTACTGGCTCTCCGCGAACTTCTTGAATCCTGCCCGGTCGAGATGACGCAGGATCATCTTGTCGCGCTTGGCCAGACGCTGGAACTCGGGATCGTTGTAAGTCTTGCGGACGGCATCCTCAAGTTTCACCAGGATGTCCTCGGGCGTTCCCTTCGGCGCGCCGAAACCGCGGCTGGCGCTCCACTCGACCGCCGCGCCCTGCTCCGCCATTGTCGGGATATTCGGCGCCTCCGACCAGCGCTCCGCCCCCATCAGACCGAGTGTACGCGCCTGCCCCTCTGTATGCAGCGGCACGGACACGCTGACCGATGTCAGCCCGCCGTCCACATGCCCGCCGAGCACACCCGTTCGCATGTTGGCGGCGCCCTGCATCGGCACCCAGGTCAGCTTGATTCCTGCAGCCTTCTCGAACGCCAGCGCGCCGATGTGCGGCGCGGAGCCCGTTCCCGCGCCGGCGATGGTCACGCTGCCCGGGTCGGCCTTCGAGGCGTCGATCAGGTCCTTCAGCGTCTTGAAACGCGAGTTCGCGTTGACGAAGATCGAATAGGGCTCGTCGGTCAGCAGTCCGATGTAATCGAAGCTGTCGACGCTGTAGCGGGGCTCGCCGCCGAACAGCACCGTGAACACGCCCGGTAGCGACAGCATCACGAGCGTGTAGCCGTCCGGCTTCGCATTCGCCGCTTCGGTATAGGCGAGCGCGCCCGCCGCACCCGGCTTGTTCACGACGGCGATGGAACCGCCGAGATACTTCTCCATGAACGGCTGCGCCTGTCGGGCGGCGATGTCCACATTGCCGCCGGGCGGGAATCCGATCAGCACGGTGATCGGCCGTTCCGGATAGGCGGCCGACGCTGACGTGACGCACCCCGCCGCAGCCAGCGCCGCGATGGCGAGGCCGGTTATCGTTCGCTTGAACATCCTAGATTTCCTCCCAGTAAAAAGCCGCGGTTCCCGGCAGCCCCGATGATGGCGTCCGACGCGCTTCAGATTTGAGTTTGCATCGTGTCCGTATCGCAGCATCTTGGCCAGAACAAATCCTCCCTGCTCTCGCCAGGGCGACGGACGCCCTGCAACCGGCACAAAGAGCGCGAGATCCCGAAGGCCGGCTCCGCGCCCCTTAGCATCAATCAAAGCCGCCCCCGGCAAGGCTGTCAAATTTTGTATAATGTCGACGATCTGCATCCGACTGTTGAGTCGGAAGACAAGCGGCTGTCCGAGCACGGAGGCCGTGCTAATTTTCCCGCCCCGCAGCGAGCAGAGAGATTTCGGGCCGATGGATGAAGAATCGCTGATCGTCGTGGGGGCGGTTGCCGACGTGGCCGCCGAATGGGTGTTGAGCGTCGCCGGTGCGGTGCTGCTGCTGGTCGTGGGCTGGCTCGTAGCCGGCTGGGCCAGCCGTGCCGTCCGGCGCTCCATCGACCGCTCGCTGCGTGTCGACGCGACCCTGAAGCCGCTGATCTCCAGCCTGGTGCGCTACGCCATCCTCGTGCTGGTGCTGATCGCCGTGCTGGCCCAGTTCGGCGTGCAGACGACAAGCGTCATCGCCATCCTCGGCGCCGCCGGCATCGCCATCGGCCTCGCCCTCCAGGGCACGCTGTCGAACATCGCGGCCGGCACCATGATCCTCTTCCTTCGCCCCTTCCAGGTCGGCGACTACATCGACGCCCAGGGTCTCGGCGGCACCGTGACCGAGATCGGCCTGTTCACCTGCGAGCTGAAGACCGCGGACGGCGTCTACCTCGTGGCACCTAACTCGCAGATATGGAACCGGGCGATCCACAACTATTCCCGCCTTCCGACCCGCCGCGTCGACCTCGATGTCGGCATCAGCTACGACGACGACATCGACACGGCCCTCAGGGTCGGCGCGGACCTGCTGGCGGCCGATTCGCGCGTGCTGAAGGATCCCGCGCCGCAGACCATGGTGACGGCGCTGGGCGACAGTTCGGTCGACATCCGGCTGCGGTGCTGGACCAACAGCGGCGACTACTGGTCCTTCCTGTTCGACCTGAACAAGAATGCGAAGCAGGCCTTCGAGGCCGCCGGCCTCACCATTCCGTTCCCGCAGCGCGACGTGCACATCATCGGAGCAGCCGCGCCGACGGTCCCGCCAGAGCCGAAAAACGAGGCCTATTGAGCACCCGGCCAACATTCCCGTCACTGGGCCCCCTGCCGAACAAACGAGCACTTTCAAGCCGAGACAGTCGACACTATCGTATCGTCCATCGCCCCTTCGGGGGCAACGGGGCGTGCTTCCCTGCGGGCCGTACGCGTGGGATGTCCGGAATCTGCTCGGGGCCACCCCACCATCGGAGTTTTGAGAGCGATGCCCGTCGACACGGGACTGATCTACCCCGAGGAGCCCCGCGCCGAAGTCACCCTCGCGCGCCGGGTCCGAACCCTTCCCCTGCTGATCGCCGAAGCCGTCGAGCGCATGATCGCCGAAGGCAAGCTAAAGGCGGGAGACCGCATCAACGAGGCCATACTGGCGCGCAGCTTCGGCACCAGCCGGGGCCCCGTGCGCGAGGCGCTGCGGTCGCTGGAGCACGACGGCCTGCTCGACAACGTCGTCAACCGCGGCATGTACGTCCGCCGGCTGCCGGGTTCCGAGGTCGACGAGATCTACACCGTGCGGGCCGCGTTGCTGGCGACCGCCGGCGGCCTCGTCGTTGACCGGATCACCGACGCCTTCCTCTCGAAGATGCAGTCGCTCATCGACGCGATGGAGAAAGCGGTTAAGGAATTCGATGTAAACACCTATTACGAAAAGAATATCGAGTTCCACACCATCCTCGTCGAACAGAGCGGCAACAGGCGGCTGGCGCGTCTCTACATGAACCTGCTGAAGGAACTCCGCTTCCTTCGCCGGATCGCGTTCATGTCGGCCGAGGGGCTGCGCGGTTCGCACGAGAGCCACCGCGAGATCCTCGCGGCGCTGCGCAGCCGCGACCGGCAGACGCTCGAGCGCGCGCTGCGGGACAACGTCATGAGCAGCCGGGATCGCGCCATGCAGAGCCTCGTGGAGGATCCTGAAGGCTGACGCGGACGCCCTTCCCGTCCTAAGCTGTCGTCCTTCCCCGCCTGTCAGGGACGAATTCCTCTTGCGCCTTCTGCTCGTCGCCCTCGCGGCGATGTTCGTCCAGCAAACCGTTGCGACGATCGGCCGTGTCATAGGGCCTATCATCGCGCCCGCGGTGATCGACGATCTCGCCATCGACGCCGCTCTCGTCGGGGTCTACAGCGGCACCGTGGCCGCCGCCGGCATGGTCAGCGCGATGGGATGCGGCGGCTTCATCGTCCGCTTCGGCGCGCTGCGCATCTCGCAGATCGCGCTGGTGCTGATCGCCATCGGTCTGGCGGTGGTCAGCAGCGGCTGGCTCGGGCTGATGGCACTCGGCGCGATCATCGTCGGCACCGGGTCGTCCACCTCGACTCCGGCCAGTTCCCACCTGCTGTCGCGCTTCGCCTCGCCGAAGGTCGCGCCGCTGGTGTTCTCGCTGAAGCAGACGGCCGTACCCGCGGCCTACGTCGTGCTGGGCCTCGCCGTGCCGGCGCTCGTCGCCGTCTGGGGGTGGCGCGGCGCCCTGGGCACGGCGATCGGCCTTGCCGTCCTGCTCGCCCTGCTGCTGCAGCCCCTGCGCGCCACCTTCGACACCGACCGCCAGCCGACGCAGAAGCTGTCGTTCCGCGACTTCCGCACCACCTTGGCCTCGGTCGGCCGCTCGCCGGCGCTGAAGGTCATGGCGCTGGCCGGGTTCAGCTATTCCGGCCTGCAGGCGGTGTACACGGCGTTCCTGGTGCTGTTCCTGACCAAGGGCCTGGGCTACGACCTCTCGACGGCGGGCCTGGTCCTGTCGACGGCGCTCGCCGTGTCGGTGCCGGCGCGCATCTTCTGGGGCTGGCTGGCCGGCCGGCTGGTCAGCCCGCAGATCGTGCTCGCGGCGCTCGGCGTCATCATGGCCGGCGCCTCGGCCGCCATCGGCATGTACGGCGCGGACTGGCCGGTCTGGGCGGTGATCGCGGTCTCGATCGTCTTCAGCGCAACGGCCATCAGCTGGCACGGCGTGCTGCTGTCCGAGGTCGCGCGCCTCGCCCCGCCCGGGCAGGTGGGACCGGTCACGGGCGGCGTGCTGGGCTTCACGTCGATGGGCCAGATGGTCCTGCCGCTGCTGTTCAGCGCGTTGCTGGCAACCACGGGAAGCTACCGGCCGGGCTTCTGGCTGCTGGGACTGCCGGCCCTCGCCACCGCCGCGATCATCCTCTTCCGGAAGTCGCGGTAGCGGAAACCGATTTTAGCGGTCGGTATCGAGATAGCGGCGCGGCAGCCAGGGCGACAGGTTCATCGCCAGGTCGCTCGGCCGGCCGTACTTCTGGAACCTCATCACCTCGGCGAGCGGAATCTGGTCGTCGTCCTGGAAGCCGACGATCACGACCTCATCCCCCGGGACGGCATCGGGTACGTCGGAGAGATCGACCCTGCTGTGCTCCAGCGACGGTGCGCCGAGCAGCGGCGCCCGCCTGCCGCGGACCAGCACGGCGCCCGCATGCAGGCCGGGGAAACCGTCGCGCCTGCCGATCGGGATGACACCGACACGCATGCCGGCGCGGACCGGGAACGGCGCCTGTTCCGTGCGGCCAGGCCGGGCGAGATCCCGCACCGCGACCAGCCGGCTGACGATGCGCGACAACGCCGGGCGCAGGTGCAGGTCCACCTTGCCCGGATCGGGAGGATTGAGATTGAACAGCATGGCGCCGGGGTCGATGGCATTCAGGCACATCTCCGACGTCTCGCGCAGCGCGGCGGAACTCGCCGCCAGCCGCACGGGGGCCGGCGTGCCCTGTGCATGGAGCGCGTCGGCGACGGCGACGAAGCGGTCGAACTGCCAGCGCAGGTAGCCCAGGTCCGCCCCCTCGCCCGACATCGTCAGGTGGGTATAGAGGCCGCCGAACCGCAGCTTGCCGTGTCCGACGATCCGTCGGGCCGCATCCGGTACGGCTTCGGGTTCGAGGCCCAGCCTCTCCAGCCCGACGTTTACCTTGACGAACACATCGAGGGGCCGGTCGGCATGATCGAGGCATCCGGCGAGGCTGGAGCCGTCGTGCACGGTCATCGCGAGGCCGTGGCGGCAGGCGGCATCCACGGCCGCCGCGTCGATCAGGCAGCCGCCATAGAGCAGGATCGGCGCGGTCACGCCCCCTTCACGCAGGCGCAGCGCGTCGCGCGGCTCGGCGAGGGAGATCGCGTCGGCGCCCGCCGCGAGGACCACCGGCGCGACGGCTTCGAGACCGAAGCCGTAGGCATTGGCCTTCAGCGTGGCGAACAGCTTGCGCTCGGGCCCAATCAGCCGCCGCAGTTCGCGGACGTTGTGCCGGATGGCCGCAAGGTCGACCTCCACACGGTTGG
>JBBDQX010000080.1:0-8358 GCA_040905765.1 Acetobacterales bacterium | reverse complement strand
AGAGCAGCGACTCCAGACCGGGCGTCAGCCAGTAGTACATAGAGGGGCCAAGTCCGAACAGCACCGAAAGGCTCTGGTGGTAGACCATGATGCGCAGCGGCGGTTCGGTCGACGACAGCAGCCGGACGTAGATGATCGTCAGGGCGGACAGCACCGAGTGCGCCAACGCCAGTAGCGTTGCTGTCTCGATCGCGCCGCCGGGGCGCACCATGATCAGCACGCCTGCAAACCCAATCAGTGTCGCAACCCCGCGACGCATGTTGAACGCCTCGCCGAGGACGATGGCCGCGATCAGGATCGCCCACAGCGGCCGGCTGAAGCTGATCGCGGTGACGTCGGCGAGCGGCAGCTGCGTGACCGCCAGGATGAATGTCGCAAGCCCCAGGTAACCGACCAGTCCGCGCCAGAAATGGGTGGCGAACCGTTCCGTCTTCAGCGACCGGACGCCCGCGCGGAGAATCCAGGGGGTCAGCATCAGCACGCCGATCACCATGCGGATGGTGATCGCCAGCAAGGGAGGAAGGCCCAGGGCGGCGAGCTTGAGCAGCGCCTCCATCAGCGTGAGGCACAGGACGGCGGCGGCCATCCACAGCATGGCTTGGACATTGTCGGCTAACGAATTCACAGCACGGCCTTGCCCGTCGCTCCGGCGGCCTTAAGGCGCGCTTCCCGCCGCGCGATGTAGAGCGAGGCCCCGGCGATGAGAGCCGTGCCGGGGACGACCCAGATGCTCGGGAGCTCGCCGAACAGGGCGAAGCCAAGCGCGGTGGCGGCGACGAGCCGGGTGTACTCCATCGGGGCGATCACCGTCGCCTCGGCGAGCTTGCAGGCGCGCGCGAAGCACAAATGCCCGAATGTGCCGCAAAAGGCGCTGACGGCGATCCACACGCACTGGGTCGGGGTCGGCGTCTCCCAGAACCAGACGGCCGGAGCCAGGCCGATCAGGAACGACAGGCCCTGATGGTAGAACACGATCCGTCCGCCGGGCTCCGTGGTCGACAGCATCTTGATGAGGATCAGCGTCATGCAGGCGCCGAACGAGCCGAGCAGCGCCACCAGCATCGCCGGATCCAGGTGGCCTCCCGGCCGCAGGATCACCAGCACACCGAGGAAGCCCACCACCGTCGCGGTGCCGCGCCGCCAGCCCACGGTCTCGCCCAGGAACAGGGCCGCAATCACGATCACCCACAGCGGCCGCGCGAAACCGATGGCCGTGACGTCGGCGAGGGAGAGCTGGGTCAGCGCATAGACGAAGCAGGCGAGCGCGAGATAGCCGTTGAGTGCACGGGCCACATGCAGCGGGAAGCGGTGCGTGCGGAGGGTGCCGATCCCGTTGCGGGCGATCCACGGCAGCAGCGGCACGATTCCGAAGGCCATCCGGACCAGGATGACGACAAGGAAGGGCAGTTCCTGCGAGACGTACTTGAGCGCTGCCGTCATGCCTGCGAAGCCGGAGACGGCGGCGATCATCAGCAGCATGCCCTGAGCGTTCGGCGGCAGGGCCGCCGCCCACGCCGGTGGGCGCAGGAGGCGCGTCGCGGCGTCGATCACGCGCCGGGCTCCGCGGCTGAAGCCTTGCGCTTCAGGGCCTCCCGGCGACCGATGTAGAACGTCGAGGCAAAGATCACCAGCGCACCGGCGAAGGTCCAGACCGTCGGAACCTCGTGGAACAGCACGAATCCGATAATGCTGGCCACGAGGATGCGAGAGTAGTCGACCGGCGCGACGACCGATGCGTCGGCGATCGCCAGGGCACGGCCGAAACAATACTGGCCGATGCTGCCGGCCATGGCGCCGAAGGCCAGCCAGGCCAGATGTACGGGCGTCGGCTGGTGCCAGTCGTACAGCGCCGGACCCATGGTGACGAGGATTGAGAAGAGGGCGTAGTAGAACAGGATTCGCGTCGACGGTTCCGTATTCGCGAGTCGCTTGATCCAGATCAGCGAGAGGGCGCCGAAGAACGCATAGGAGACCGCGACCAGCAGGTAGGGGTCGAACCCGCCGCTCGGCCTTGCGATCACGAGCACACCGCAGAAGCCGACCATCGTGGCGATTCCGCGAGGCCAGCCGATCCGTTCGCCCAGCATCAGCACCGCTATCACCACGACCCACAGGGGCTTGGTGAAGCCGATGGCCGTGACGTCGGCGAGCGGCAGCAGCGTCAGGGCCACTACGTAGCCCGCGAGCGATAGGAAACCCAGGACGGACCGGACGAGATGCGTGCCGAAGCGGCTGGTCGCGACGGCGGCTCGCCCGTGACGGATCAGCCACGGCGCCAGCGCGATCATCGTGAACATCATGCGCCACAAGATGACCGTCGCCAGCGGCAGGTCGCCGGAGACGAACTTCAGCGAGGCACCCATCGTCACC
Organism: Acetobacterales bacterium; assembly: GCA_040905765.1. Classification (GTDB taxonomy): domain Bacteria; phylum Pseudomonadota; class Alphaproteobacteria; order JBBDQX01; family JBBDQX01; genus JBBDQX01. Next base: position 5,988 of record JBBDQX010000080.1, on the reverse strand, counting down.
AGTCCGGACGTGGCGAAGAACATCCAGAACATGCCGCGCAGGTTGGGCGGCATGTTGACGAGGGTCCCCCGAACCGCGGCGACGGGCCGGGAGAGAGACATGGCCGTGGCTTCTTCCGCTAAGGAGCGGGCGGATTCGGGCCGCGAACGTCGTGTCCGCCAGCCCTGAGTTGTGCCTCGCGCCAGGTGATGTACCAGGTGGAACCAATGATGACCGCCGCGCCGGCGAAGGTCCAGACGTTCGGCAGCTCATTGAACAGCACGAGCCCGACCACCGTCGCCAGTGGCAGCTTGAGGTATTCGTATCCGGCAAGCACGGAGGCCTCGCCGGTCACCAGCGCCCGCGTGAAGCAGAACTGCCCCGTAGCCGCGACGGCGGCGGACGCGGCGATCCAGCCGAGCTGGGGAAGCGTGGGCGCTTGCCACGTGATCAGGGCCGGCAGCGCGGCATAGGCAGTGCCGAACAGCGAATAATAGATGACGATCCGGGCCGGCGGCTCCGTCCCCACAAGACCCTTTACCGCCACCATCGCCATCGCGCCGGTCAGCGCGGCGGCGAGGGCGACCAGCATCGCGGGATCGAAGTCGCCGCCCGGGCGCACCATGATCAGCACGCCGAGGAAGCCCACCAGCGTGGCTATTCCGCGACGGACGCCGACTCGCTCGCCGAGAAACAGGAAGGCGATGATCAGGACCCAAAGCACCTTCGTGAAGCTGATGGCGGTGACTTCGGCAAGCGTCAGCAGGCTCAGCGCCGTGATGTTCAGGCACAGGCCCGAGGTGCTGATGAAGGCGCGGGAGGCATGCGCTCCGATGCGCGGGGTGCGCAGCCCGGCGCGTCCGTTGCGCACGATCCACGGGATGAACGGCAGCACCGTCATGGCCATGCGCAGGAACAGCAGCACGAAGATCGGAAGGTCGTTGGCGATGTGTTTGAGGATCGCCCCCATCGCCGTGAAGGCGACGATCGACATCATCAACCAGACCAGCGCCTGTGTTTGCGGCGTCAGTGCCGCCAGTGCCCGATCGGCTGCAGCGTGGCGCGTGCGAAGCCAGTTCATTGCCCTGCGGCCCCGCTGCGCGTCGTCAGCACGAGGCCACAGAGGATGAGTGCGATGCCAAGGGCGTGGAACGCGTGGAAGCGTTCACCCAGGAAAAGGATGGCGAGCACGGTGCTGAATACCGGCATCAGGTGCAGGAACAGACCGGACCGATTCGGCCCGACGGCGGCGACCGCGCCGTTCCAGCAGAAGTATGCGGCGATCGAGGCGAGTACCGCTACATAGAAGACGACGGCGACCGCGGCGGCGTCGACGGGCATGGGCCGGCCGGAGGCCGCCTCGGCGATGTACAGCGGTATCAGCGCCGCCCATCCGATGCCGACGAGCAGCGTGAGCTGGCCGACCGGCGAGAGGCCCTCCGGCCGGCGCTTCAGCAGCGTGGAGTACCAGGCCCAGGCCGATACGGCGACCACCATCCACAGGTCGCCCGGGTTGAGGCGGAGGTCGAGCAGTACCGCGATGTCGCCGCGGGCGATGATCGTCACCACCCCGCACAAGGATATGACGATGCCAATTCCCTGCGCCGGAGATACCGGGTCGCGAAACATCAGCCATGACAACGCGACGATCAGCACGGGGGTGATCGATATCATCAGCACCGCGTTGACGGCCTCGGTGGCACTGAGAGCCAGGTAGGCGGCGGTGTTGAACGTGGCCACTCCGGTCAGCGCAAGCAGGGTGAAGATCCGCCAGTGATGGCGGATGAACGGCAGCCGGCGGCGCAATTCCGGGAGGCCGAAAGGCAGCAGCAACACCAGTGCCAGCGTCCAGCGCCAGAAGCTCAGCCCGATCGGCGGGATGTCCAGCCGCACCGCCCGTCCGACCACGAAGTTGCCCGACCAGATCAGCGTCGACGCGACAAGCATCGCGTAGGCGAGGGCGGGACCGACGCGTCGCGTCACGCCGGTCGCGGGCCGGTTCCCGCTCACCGTTCCTGCTGGGCGATGATCCAGGGCTCCTCGCGCGCGAGCGCGATCCACGCGGCCATATCCGGCATCGCCAGCACGGCGTCCACCCATGCGGCGGCGGTGGGGTGCAGCGGCACCGCATAGGTACGCATGCGCGAGGCGTTCTGCGCGTGTATGGCGTCGGCGATGGAGAAGCTGCCGAACAGGAAGTCGCCGTCGGCCCCGAACCGCTCGCGGCAGTCGGTCCACAGCGACTCCAGGCGCGCGACGTCCGCTCTGGCGGCATCGTCTGCACCATCGGGACCGAATCCGCGGCCGGGCAGGCTGGCGCGGGCGTTGAACGGCATCGCCTTGCGCATGGCCTGGAAGCCCGAGTGCATCTCCGCGGCGGCGGCCCGGCATACTGCCCGGGCGGTCGCCTCCTCGGGCAGCAGGCCGGCGGCCGGACGCATTGCGGCCACGTATTCGAGAACGGCAAGGCTGTCCCAGAGCACGAAGGCATCGCTGCGCAGTACCGGCACGCGCCCGGAGGGCGACTGTGCGGCGAGCGCAGCGCCGGTATCCGCCCGCTTCAGCGGTATCACCTTCTCGTCGAAGGCGATCCCCGCATATCGCAGGCCGAGCCAGGCCGCGAGCGACCAGCCCGAATAGTTGCGGTTGCCCATGACCAGCATTGGGCGGTCCATGGCGTGTCCTCTCCTTGCGAATGCGCCAGACTGTCGCCGCCGGGCGACCTGCGTCAACTCGCTGCGGCGTATCCCTCGCCCTTCCAACCGGGAGTGTATGCCGCCACACTGTCCCGCACGTGCCGACTGGGAGATTTCGCCGTGCCGCTTTCCTGCTTCGCCACCGCCGCACGTTCCGCCATTCCAATCGTCCCGCTGAGTCGTGAGGCGCTCGAGACCTGGCTGTCGGGAGCGCCGCAGGCGACGCGCCGATGGACCGAGGCTACCGGCTTCGCGGCGGCCCACGGTGACATCTGCCTGCTGGCGGACGCCGAGGGCGGCCTCGAACGCGTCTTGCTCGGGCTGGGCGGGGCAGCCGGACCCGACGAACCGGTGATATGGGCGTTCGGCGGATTGCCTGGCCGGCTGCCGGCCGGACGCTACGGCATCGACGAGGATGCCGGGTTTGACGATTTCACCGCCGCGGCTATCGGCTGGGGACTCGGCGCCTATCGCTTCGACCGATACCGCAAGTCCGGCGGCAAGCGCCCGGCGCTGGTATTGCCGAAGGCGGCCGATGCGACAGCGGTCGACAGCGCCATCGCCGCGACATGGCTGGTGCGGGACCTGATCAATACCCCGGCGTCCGACATGGGGCCGGCCGAACTCGCCAGGGCGGCGACCGATCTGGCGAAAGCCTACAAGGCCAGGGTCAGGGTCGTTTCGGGAGCCAACCTTTCCCGCGACTATCCGGCGGTGTCCGCGGTCGGGGCAGGCAGTCCGCGGGCGCCGCGCGTGGTCGATATCCGCTGGGAAGGAAGCGGCGCGCGGAACGCCGCGAAGGTAGTGCTGGTGGGCAAGGGCGTCTGCTTCGACACTGGCGGGCTCGACATCAAGCCGGCCGCGGGCATGAAGTTCATGAAGAAGGACATGGGCGGCGCCGCGCAGGTGCTCGGCCTTGCCCGGATGATCATGGCGGCGAAGCTGCCGCTGAAGCTCCGCGTGCTGGTGGGCGCGGTGGAGAACGCCGTCTCCGGCGAGGCGATGCGGCCTCTGGACGTCATCCGGACCCGCAGCGGCAAGACCGTCGAGGTCGGCCATACCGACGCGGAGGGCCGGCTGGTGCTGTGCGACCTGCTCACCGATGCCGCGGCGGACAAGCCGGACCTGATCGTCGATTGCGCGACGCTGACCGGTGCGGCGCGGGTGGCGCTGGGAACCGACCTGCCGGCGATGTTCACCAACGACAGCGCCGTCGCCGCCGCGCTGCTGGAGCAGGGCAGCAGGGCCGACGATCCGCTGTGGCGCCTGCCGCTGTGGTCGCCCTACCGGCGTCAGCTCGAAAGCCGCGTCGCGGATCTTTCGAACGTCGGGTCGGCGCCGCAGGGCGGTGCGATCACCGCGGCGCTGTTCCTTCAGGAATTCGTGCCCGACGGCATCGCGTGGGTGCACCTCGACCTGATGGCGTGGAACGACAGCAGCCGTCCGGGCCGCCCCGAAGGCGGCGAGGCGATGGGCATGCGCGCGCTCTACGGGCTGATCGCGAACGAGATCTCAGCCCGCAGGTAGCCCTCAGTAACCCCGCTTCAGGTCGACCTGGTTGATCAGCGGCTCGCCGGCGCGAACCCGGCGGATGTTCTCGATGATCTGCGGTGCCACCGACCGAGCGACGGTATGGCTCGCCGCGTGCGGCGTCACGAACACCCTGGGATGCGTCCAGAACGGGTGATCCGCAGGCAGCGGCTCGGTGCGGAAGACATCCAGCGTGGCCCCGGCGATGTGCCCGGAATCGAGCGCCTCGATCAGGTCCTCGTCGACTAGGTGGCGGCCGCGCGCCGAGTTGATGACGCAGGCACCCTGCGGCAAAGCCTTGAGCACCTCGCGGTCGATGATGTCCTCGGTCTCCGGCGTCAGCGGCAGCAGGCAGACGAGGTAGCGGGTCTCCTTCAGGAACTCGCCAAGCTGATCGCGCCCGTGGTAGCAGGCGACGCCCTCGATGTGTTTCGGGGTGCGGCTCCAGCCCGCCACGCGGAATCCGAAGTCCGCCAGCTGCCGGGCTGCGTCGCCGCCGAGCATGCCGAGACCCATGATGCCGACCTGGGTAAGCTCGGTGTCCGGCGTCGGCAGGTGCGCCCACTCCCGCGCGGCCTGGGCGGCGCGGAATTCCTCCACCTGACGGTGATAGCGCAGCACATGGGTCAGCACGTATTCGGTCATCGCGCTGGTCAGCAGGCGGTCGACAAGGCGCACGCAGGGCACGCCCTCGGGCATCCGGTCGTCCTTGAGGAAATGGTCGATGCCCGCGCCCATCGAGCAGATGAACCGGAGGTTCGGGTAGCCTGTGAGCGCGCCTGGCGGATGGTTCCACGTCAGGGCGTACAGGATCTCCGCGGGGTCGCCGGTGTCCGGCTCGTGGCGGATGTCGAGTTCGGGATCAAGCGGCTTCAGCACTTCTTCCCAACGATGGGTGTCGCGACCCGGATCGATGACGACCAGCGCCATGGCGGTTCCTCTCCTCGGTTTCTTCGCAGGCGATCAGATGGAGACGACGCCGGTCTCGTCGGCGCGCAGATCGAAGGCGGCGGCCATCAGCGCCCGCGTATAGGGTTGGCGGGGACGGTCGAAGATGTCGGCGGCGGGGCCCTGTTCGACCACCTTGCCGTCGCGCATGACCAATACGTCATGAGCGAGGGCGCGCACCACCTTGAGGTCGTGGCTGATGAACAGGTAGGCCAGCTTGTGGCGGTTCTGCAGGTCGCGTAGCAGGTCGACGATCTGCGCCTGCACCGACATGTCCAGCGCGGAGGTCGGCTCGTCGAGCACGATGAAGCGCGGCTTCAGTACCAGCGCCCGCGCGATGGCGACGCGCTGCCTCTGGCCGCCGGAAAACTCGTGCGGATAGCGGTCCTGGACGGCCGGGTCGAGGCCGACCTCCCGGAGGGCTTCGCCGATCATTTCGCGGCGTTCGTTCGCGTGGCCGCCGAGCCGGTGGACCTTCAGCCCCTCTTCGACGATCTGTCCGACGCTGAGGCGCGGGCTGAGCGACGAGTACGGGTCCTGGAACACGATCTGCATCTCGCGACGCAACGCTCGCAGTCGCCGTCCGCGCAGGTCGTGAATCTCGTCGCCGCGGAAGCGGATGGTGCCCTCGCTCTGCTCGAGGCGCAGCAGCGCGAGACCGAGCGTGGTCTTGCCGGATCCGCTTTCCCCCACAAGGCCGACCGTCTGCCCCTCCCGTACGGTCAGCGAGACGCCGTCCACCGCCTTGATGTGCGCCACCGTGCGGCGCAACACGCCCCGCCTGATCGGGAACCAGACCTTCACCGTTTCCGCCGCCATCACCTCCGGCGCGTCC
>JBBDQX010000079.1:0-8396 GCA_040905765.1 Acetobacterales bacterium | reverse complement strand
CCGGCGCGGGCACGCTGACCGATGCGGTGTTGCGCTCTGCCGGCTTCGCCAACGCGGCGGGAAGCGTCGCCGGAGGCTACGGCTTCGTGCCGCTCGAGCAACTCGCCGCGCGACCGCCGGACGCGCTTATCGTCGAGACCGTACCTCAGCGATATCCGTCTCTGGCGCATGCCCTGCTGCGCCATCCTGCAGTCGCGGCGGTGCCCTCGACGCGACTCGACCTCGAGCGCGCCGCCGTCACCTGCGGCACGCCCGCCACGGCGGAAGCAGCCGCGCGCCTGGCCATACGACGCCAGCAGACCATGGCTACGGTACGACCGTGAGCGGCTCGAGACGTGCCCTGCCGCTTCTGGCGGTTCTTTGTGCGGCCCTGGCCGCCGCGTCGGCGAGCGTCGGACCGAGCGGCGTGACGCCGCTCACGCTGCTGGCCTCAAACGTCGAGCCGCAAGCGCTGCTGATCCTCGCCGAGATACGACTGCCCCGCATGTTGCTCGGCCTGCTGGTCGGCGCGTCGCTAGGGCTGTCTGGTGCGGCGCTGCAGGGCCTGCTGCGCAATCCGCTGGCCGATCCGGGGCTGCTCGGCATCTCCGGCAGCGCCGCCTTCGGTGCCGTGGTCGCCTTCTACTTCGGCCTCGGCGCCGCGACCGCGCTGGCGGTGCCGCTCGGCGGACTCGCCGGCGCCGCTGTCGGCATGACGATCCTGGTGACGGTGGCGGGGCGCGGCGCCTCGACGCTGATGCTGATCCTCGCCGGCCTGGCGGTCAGCAGCATCGCCGCCGCAGCCACGGCGCTCGCCCTCAACCTGTCGCCCAACCCGTTCGCCCTCGCCGAGATCGTGTTCTGGCTGATGGGCTCGCTGCAGGACCGCAGCATGGACCAGGCGCTGCTGGCCCTGCCGTTCGCGGTGGTCGGCTGCGGGCTGCTGCTGAGCACCGCGCGGGGACTGGATGCGCTCAGCCTCGGCGAGGAAGCGGCGGAGACACTGGGCGTTTCGCCCACCGCCCTGCGTTGGCGCGTGGTCGCCGGCAGCGCGCTGGCGGTCGGCGGCACGGTGGCGGTGACCGGCGCCGTCGGGTTCGTCGGCCTGGTCGTGCCGCACCTGCTGCGGCCGCTGGTCGGGCACCGGCCGGGGCCCCTGCTGGCGGCGAGCGCCGTGGGCGGCGCCGTGCTGGTGCTGACAGCCGACGTGCTGGTGCGGCTGGTGCCGGCGCCGCAGGAGATCAAGCTCGGCGTGGCCACCGCGCTGGTCGGCGCACCGTTCTTCCTGCACCTCGTGCTCAGGCGCCGCCACGAGGTGACGCCGTGACCGTGCTGCGCGGCGCAGCCCTGACGGTCGCCGCCGGGCGGCGGGTAATCCTGCACGATGTCGACATCGAACTGCGTCCCGGCTGCCTCACCGTCCTTCTCGGACCGAACGGCGCGGGCAAGTCGACGCTGGTGAAGACGCTGGCCGGACTGCTGACGCCCTCGACGGGTGTGGTAACGCTGGACGAAATCCCGCTCGCCGGCATGCCGCGGCAACGCCGGGCAAGGCTGATCGGCTATCTGCCGCAGCAGCCTTGCTGCGCATGGGCGCTTACGGTGCGACAGGTGGCGGAGATCGGCAGGCTGCCGTGGGACGGTCGCTACATGCAGAATACCGGAGCGGTAGACGGGGCGCTCGCCGCCTGCGAACTGGTGGGGATCGCCGACCGACACGTGTCGACGCTGTCGGGCGGCGAGTTCATGCGAGCCATGCTGGCGCGCGTGCTGGCGGGTGAGCCCGCCTGCCTTCTCGCCGACGAGCCGACGGCCGGTCTCGACCCGCTGCACCAGCTTCGGGTGATGCGCCTGTTGCGCGAGTCAGCCTCCGCCGGCCGTGCGGTCCTCGCGGTCCTGCATGACCTCGCCCTTGCCGATCGATTCGCCGACGAGGTGGTGATGCTCGACGGCGGCCGGGTCGCTGCGCGCGGCTCCGGCGGCGATATCCTCACCGCCGAGACATTGCGCGTCGTCTATGGCGTCGAAGCCGTGATCGGCGAAATCGGGGGCGCTCGCGTGATCCAGGCGATCGCCCCCGCCGGAGAAGCCCCGAAATCCACGGAGAACTTGCGATGATCAGGCTCGACCGCATCTACACCGGCGGCGGCGACGAGGGCGAGACGTCCCTCGGCGACGGAACCCGGGTGCCGAAGACGCACCCGCGCATCGCGGCGCTCGCCGCCGTCGAGGAGGCCAATGCGGCGCTCGGTGTCGCCCGCCTGCACGCCGACGGCGCCGTGGCCGAGGACCTGGCGCGCATCCAGAACGACCTCTTCGACCTCGGCGCCGACCTGTGCGTGCCGTTGCAGGAGGAGGGCGGGGAGAGGCGCGAGCGGCTGCGTGCGAGCCCGGCGCAGGTGGAGCGCCTCGAGGCGGCCATCGACCTCCTGTCGGCGGAACTGGCGCCCCTCACCTCATTCATCCTGCCGGGCGGGTCGCCGGCCTCGGCGCAGCTCCATCTCGCCCGCTGCGTGGTGCGGCGGGCGGAGCTCGCCGTCCTGACGACAGCCGAGAAGGAAGGGCTGAGCCCGTCCCTCCCGGTCTATCTCAACCGCCTTTCCGACTATCTGTTCGTCGCCGCCCGGCAGCAGAACGACGGAGGCAAGGCCGACGTGCTGTGGAAGCCGGGCGGCTGAACGACAGCGTCAGAAGCTGGCGCGGACGCCCACGAGGACCGTCGCGCCCCGGCCGGCGACACCGTTGAGTGGCTCATACTCCTTGTCGGTCAGGTTGCGCCCTTCGCCATAGACGGAGACACCGGGCTTCAGCGAATAGCTCACGTCGAGATTCACCAGCGCGTAGCCCTCGACGTAGTTGCGGTTTAGAAAGGTGCCGCTGTCGGCATAGGTGACGTCGGCGCGGTCGCCGACATAGATCACCTCGGGCACGATACGCAGCCGCTCGGTCGCCTGCAGCCGCGCTTCCACCGCCACCTTGTGGCGCGGGCGGCGGTTCAGGGCGTTCCCCGACCGCTCGTCCTTCGCCAGCACGAAGGTGTAGGTACCGGCCAGCACCGCCCAGGAAACCGGCCGCAGCGTCGCCTCGGTCTCGATGCCGCGAATCTCCGCCTCGTCGCGGTTGACCGTCGTGTTCAGGGTGAAGTCGGTCTCGATCAGGTTCTCGATCTCGGTGACGAACGCCGTGGCGCCGATCGTGGCACCGTTGCGATGGCCGAACAGCGTGAAGTCGGTATCGACTCCGAGTTCGAACGAACGCGATTCTTCCGGCTGCAGATCGGGATTTCCGCGGAAGCCGAAGTTGTTGGCGCCGAACCGGTCGAACAGCGTCGGCGCCTTGAATGCGGTACCGGCCGCGACATGGAAGCGCGAGCGCCACTCGTCAACGTGCAGCACACCGCCGACCCGCCATGTCGTCCTAGCTTCGTAGGTTTCCGGAATCTCGCGCCGAAGCCCGGCGGAGACGTCGATCCGATCGGTAAGGCCGATATCCGCGCTGGCGAAGACGGCGCCGTCGCGTTCGGAGACATCGGCGGCCTGAGTGAAGGGACCGGAACCGGAGTCGAGGCTGGTCTGCGTCTCGACCGTGTCGTCGGTCAGCGTTCCGCCGACGACGACCCGCGAATCGCCGCCGAAGCGCCAGGTCGCACTCGCCTCGCCGAAGCGGCGCCTGGACTCGAAGACATCGTGCTGCAGCTTCACCGAACCAGAATCGGGAAGGTTTTCGAACCCCCGCTCATAGTAGCTTTCGCCGCCACTGAGCCGTACCGTCGCCTGATCATCGAACAGGTCGCGCTCGATGCCTGCCGTCCAGGCGTAGTGGTCGGTGCTGCCGGTGTAGTTCGGGTCATCGTTGGGGATGTCGTCGAGATCGAAGGTCGTGCGGCGCAGCCGACCGGCGAAGTCGACCCGCGCAACACCGAGATCGACATCGACGGCGGCCGTCGCGTTGCGCAGTTCCGAGCCGTCTTCTTCACCCCGGTTGGACGTGATCCGGTCCGGGCTGGCGTTGTCGCCTCCCGTCGACAGTCCGGCCACGTTGGCGACGTAGTCCATCCTGCCGACCGTTCCGCGAACCCCGGCGCGTCCGCGCCACGTGTCGCGATTGCCGCCGGCGATGTCGACGGAGGGCTGGAACTCGGTGGGGCCGCCCGGGCGTAGCTGCTGGTTGATCACGCCACCGATGGCGCCGGAGCCGTAGTAGCTGGACATCGGGCCGCGCAGGAACTCCACGCGGTCGAAGCCGGCAAGCAGGTCGCTGCCGAAAGTGTAGGCTCCGCCCGGCGCCGAGGGGTCGTTGACCGGCAGTCCATTGAACAGCACCAGCGTATGGTCGCTCTCGGTGCCACGGGTGAACAGCGAGGTCTGGTTGCCCGGCCCGCCGGCGCGGACGACGTGGGTGCCCGGCAGGTCCCGCAGCCCCTCCTCCAGCGTCGAGTCGGAGTCGTTCTCGATCCCGGCGGTGTCGATCACGCTGATGTCGGCGGGGATGCGCTCCACCGGATTGGCGATGCGCGGCGCATAGATCTCGATCACGGGAATGCGCGGCGGCTCGGGCTGCGCAGCAGACTGCTGGGCATGCGCATCGGCAGCGACGGCGACGGCCATCGCGAGGGAAGCAACGGGTATTGACGGGCGCACAGGCGACTCCTGGTCCGGATTGCGGGAACACCGGACGGCGCACGCCGCCCGGCATGCACGTCTCCGCATCGGACAAGGACCGTTCCGCCAACTCTTCCCGGTCGGCGGGCGCGGGACGCTACGGTCCGGCAGGTCTCCTGGCTCGCGGGTCGTCGCCTTCGGCCCCGCCTTCCCGGACATGATGCCCAGTGGCTTTCGGGGCCGGCTCGCCGCTTACAGTTGCGGGAACAGCCGCGGAGTTGGCGCCGTGAAGCGCCGCACCGCGTTCCCTTTCTCATCCCGTTTCCGGGAACCGGATCGCGAGTATAGCATCCAGACCCGACAGCACCGCGTCAACCCGCGCCGGCGAATCAGGCGCGGCGTGCCTCAGCCACCGCTTCCGCAACGGTGCGGCGGAAGATGACCAGCGGCGCCTTCACCCCGTGCGTCACCAGCGTGTCCTGCACTCCGGGCGACGCCGCCGCGATGAAGACGGCGACACCATGGCGCTGCGCCTTGCGCGCAGACGCCGCGATGGTGTCCGCGGCCGTGGAATCGACGAACGGCACGGCGGAAAAATCGATGACGAAGGCCCGGTGGCTGTCGGCGATGCGGTCGAGCACAGTCCCCACCGTGGAAGCCGCGCCGAAGAAGAACGCGCCGGTGATCCGATAGACGACGACCCGCGGATCCGTCGCCAGTGCGACGTCGTAGGCTTCGCGCGCGGCGCCGGCGTCGTCGGCCTGATCTTCCGTCACGAAGGCCGCCGTCGCGTCGATGCCGGTCGTCTGCGCCATGCGGTGGATGAACAGCAGCGCGCCGAGGGAGAAACCGACGACGATGCCGACGGTCAGGTCCTGGAACACCGTCAGCAGGAACGTCGCGAGCAACACCAGGGCGTCGCCCCTCGACGCGCGCAGCAGGATCGCGAACTCGTGCTTCTCGGCCATGTTCCAGGCGACCACGGCGAGCACGGCGGCGAGCGCCGCGAGCGGGATATAGGCAGCGAGCGGCGCGGCGACGAGCATGAAGGCGAGCAGGAACAGCGCGTGCAGCATGCCCGCCACCGGACCGCGCGCGCCGGTGCGGACGTTGGTCGCGGTGCGGGCGATGGTGCCGGTGACGCAGATGCCGCCGAACAGCGCCGAGCCGACGTTGGCGATGCCTTGCGCCACCAGCTCGCAGTTCGAGCGGTGCCGCCGGCCGGTCATGCCGTCGGCGACCACCGCCGAGAGCAGCGACTCGATGGCGCCGAGCAGCGCGAAGCTGAGGGCGTGCGGCAGCACCTGCTGCACTTTTTCCAGGGTGATCTCCGGCAGCGCCGGCAGCGGCAGTGTCTGGGGGATGCCGCCGAAGCGCGTGCCGATGGTCTCGACCGGCAGCCCGAGCAGGGCAGCGGCGGCAGAGCATCCAGCCACCGCAACCAGCATGCCGGGCACACGCGGCAGCCAGCGCTTCAGGCCGACAATCAGCGCGACCGCCGCGACTGCGATACCCACCGCGGCCGCGTTCACGCTGCCGATGGCGCCGGCCAGCGCCACGAGCTTGGGCAGCAGCTCGCCCGGCTCGCCGCCCGGGACGGTCAGGCCGAGCAGGTCCTTCACCTGGCTGGCGAGGATGACTACGGCGATTGCGGCGGTGAAGCCGACCCGCACCGGATAGGGGATGAACTTGACGTAGGTGCCGAGCCGCAGGAAGCCCACGGCCATCAGGATCAGGCCGGAGATCATCGTGGCGAGGATCAGCCCGTCGATGCCGACCTGCGCGACCGTCGCCGCGACCAGCACGATGAAGGCACCCGCCGGGCCGCCGATCTGGAACCGGCTGCCGCCTAGCAGCGACACGAGGAAACCGCCGACGATGGCGGTGTAGAGGCCGCGGTCGGGCGTCGTGCCGGATGCGATGGCGATGGCCATCGACAGCGGCAGCGCGACGATGGCGACGGTGAGGCCGGCGACGGCGTCGGCCCGCAGGTCGCGCAGCCCGTAACCCTCGCGGAACACCGTCACCAGCTTCGGCGTGAACAGCTCGGCGAAGCTCGGCCGCTCGTGGAGCGGCATGATGCGGGCGGTCTCCATCGGTGGCCTCAGCCGGCCGGCTCCCGCAGGCGGACGCCACGGCCGCCATCGTCGCTGCGGGCACCCTCCCCGATCAGCTCGATGCCGGCGGCGTTCAGCGCCTCGACGACGCGGGTGAGCGAGTCGACGACGCCCCGGACGTTGCCGTCGCTCGACTCCATCCGGCGGATGGTGGCGATGGAGACGCCCGACATCTCCGCCAGTTTCCTCTGGTCGATGCCGAGGAGCGCTCGCGCCGCCCGGAGCTGTCTGCTTGTCATCATTTGTCAACAATAAGCGTTATGAACGTTTATATATGATATATTATATATAATAACAGAGCTGGATCGCGCATCTTGCAGGAACAGGGGATGCGCCATGCCGGCAACGCGCGGCGGCACGCGCCGGAAGCGGCTGTTGTCATCGCCCCGGCCGCCCGCGATGATCCCCCGCCGACCTTTCCCGCCGCAGGTCCTCCGTGAACGCCGTCTTCCTCGCCATCGTGCTGATCTCCTTCGCCGTCGCCGCGCTGCGCGAATTGACGGGACTGGCGGACGCGCCGGTGATGGACGCGCTGGGCATGGCGATGATCGACGCGGCCAAGGGGTCGGTCGAACTCGCCATCGGGCTGGTCGGGGTGATGGCGCTGTTCCTCGGACTGATGAAGGTGGCCGAGGCCGGCGGCCTGCTGGTGATCATCGCCAGGGTGTTGCGCCCGGCGATGACCCGGCTGTTCCCGGACGTGCCGCCGGACCATCCGGCGATGGGGGCGATGGTGCTGAACATGTCGGCCAATGCCCTCGGTCTCGGCAACGCGGCGACGCCGTTCGGCATCCGCGCGATGCAGGCGCTCGAGTCGCTGAACCCGCGCCCGGGGGTCGCGACCGATTCGATGGCGCTTTTCCTCGCCATCAACACCTCCAGCGTGACGCTGCTGCCGACCGGGGTGATCGCGCTGCGCGCCTCTGCGGGGTCGCTCGACCCGGCCGGCATCGTGCCGACCACATTGTTCGCGACGATCTGCTCCACCACCGTCGCCATCGTCACGGCGAAGCTGCTGGCGCGGTACTGGAGCCAGCCGGAGGCCGTGGCCACCGCCGGCGTGCCGCAAGTGGACGCCGCCGAACGCGGCTGGCAGGACGCGACCGGCGACGGGGACGCGGAAGCGGCGCTGACGCGGGACGTCGGCGAGGGTTATCCGACATGGGTGTCGCTCGCCGTCTTCGCCTGCGTGCTCGCCATCGTGCCGCTGAGCATCCTGTACGGCAGCATCATCGCGCCCTGGATCATCCCCGGCCTGATGGTGACCTTGCTGGGTTTCGGCGCACTACGCGGCGTGGCCGTCTACGAGACCTTCGTCGAGGGCGCGAAGGCCGGCTTCGAGGTGGCGCTGCGGATCATCCCGTACCTCGTCGCCATCCTGGTCGCGGTGGCGATGTTCCGTGCCAGCGGCGCGATGGAACTGGTGGTCGGGCCGCTCGGCGCGGTGACGGCGATGATCGGGCTGCCGGCCGACGCCCTGCCGATGGCGCTGCTGCGGCCGCTGTCGGGGTCGGGCGCCTATGGCATCCTTGCCGCGACCATCGAGAATCCGGCGATCGGACCCGACAGTTACGTCGGCTATCTGGTCAGCACCATCCAGGGCTCGACGGAAACCACCTTCTACGTGCTCGCGGTCTACTACGGAGCCGTGCAGATTCGGCGCTTCCAGCATACGCTGGTCGCCGCCCTCCTCGCCGCC
>JBBDQX010000078.1:0-8509 GCA_040905765.1 Acetobacterales bacterium | reverse complement strand
TTTTCTGCCACGGCGCGCGCGGAGCGCACCAGCGGTAGACGATGCTTAGTTGCCCTTGCGGAGCAGGGCAGCGGCCTCGTCGAGCGACTCGAGGAAGCGCTTGTTGACCGTGGAGAACGCCTCAGCGTTGGACTTCGCGATCATGTCGCCGATCTCCTGAGCGTTGGCGACGGCCCTCTCGTACGTGGACTTGCAGATTTGGGCCTGCTTCGCAGCGCGCTCCTGCGGCTTTTCGATCGAAGCAAGCTCCTTCATCGCGTCCGACATCTCGGTCATCATCGACTGGACGACCTCGTTGTGACGCTTGACCACCGCCTGGGCGCCCTCGACCGCGGTGCGATTCGCGGAGGAGACGGCCTCGACGGTCTTGGTCTGCGACGCCACGAGCGCGTCGACGTCGACCTTCGGGAACTTGAAGTCGGCGATGTACTTGGAAAAATCCATGTTGAAGTTCGGCGCACCGTTGGCCGACTTCTTAGCGGCAGTGCTGGCAGCAGTCATCTGGAAACCCTCCATTCTTTCTCTAGGGGCGCCTTTCGCGCTGCACTGCACAATTCCTGTGATACAGCGTCAAAAGGTGGTCAATCGGTCACTAATATGGCCCGGACACCCTCTTATATGTCGTCCGGGAATGCTGTTTCAAGCATTTTTTGTGCAGCGCACAATTTTTGTTGCGCTGCGATATCACCGGGCCGGGGATCGTATGAGGCCGATAGACCGGGCCAACCCTTCCGCCCGCTCCAGCGCCCTGTCGAGCACTGCCATCGTGCGAGCCCGGTCTTCAGTATCGTCAGCAAACCAAGTTCGAGCAGTATACACCCATATGGCGGTGAGCGCCTTGACATGGATCAGCATCGTCCAGGGAGTGCCGCCAAGTCCTGCAACCTCCAGCATACGGCGCATGGAGAGCAAGAGGCCGGCCGCGAGCATGGAGGCGAGAAGCGGATCGCTCCGACACTCGGCGTTCAGAGTGCGAAGACCCTCACGATAAGGCTCCAGCAACTCGAACCGGCGCATCAGGGTCTCGAAGAGCCGGTCGCGCGGCGGCTCCCGGAGCAGATCCGGATCGAGTCCGGCCACCACCTCACCGTCCACCTTGTCATTGAGAGCCACAAGCAACGCCGCACGGTCCGGAACCAGCCGCGTCACCTCGGCCTGGGTCAGTTTCAAAGATCGTGCGATCGCCGCGGCGTCTACCGCCACCCAGCCATCCCGCGCGGCGATGCGGAATGCGGCGTCGACGACGCGGGCGCGAGGGTCGGCGGCGCCAGCGGATGCGGTCTTGCGTGCCATGCAGGCAGTGTCGACCGTCGCCCCCACGCTTGACAAGGGCGAAGGCCGCAGGCTCAGCCGGCGAGTTCGCGCGACCTCGCAGTGGCTGCGGCCACCGCCCGGTCGAACAGCGGGCGCATCCCGTCGTCCGCCATCAATACCTTGAGAGCAGCCTCCGTGGTGCCGCCCGGGCTGGTGACGTTCTGGCGAAGCGTGGCGGCATCCTCGGGCGAGCACCGCATCAGCTCTCCTGAGCCGGCGACGGTGGCGCGGGCGAGTTGCATCGACAGCGCCGCCGGAAGTCCGGCCTTCTTGCCCGCCGCCGCCAGGCATTCGACGACATGGAAGACGTAGGCCGGGCCGCTGCCGGAGACCGCGGTCACCGCGTCCATCAGCGACTCGTCCGCGATCCAGGCCACCTCGCCGACCGCAGAAAGCAGACCGTCGCACAAGGCGCGCTGCCCGCCGCTCACGGCGGCGTTCGGGCAGGCCACGGTGATGCCGCGACCAACCGCCGCCGGGGTATTGGGCATGGCGCGAACGATCGCGGCGTCCGGTCCGAGATGGCGAACGAAGGAGTCGATGGTGCGGCCGGCGGCGATGGACAGGGCGACCGCACCGGCTTGTGCGGTCGCCCGGTAGGCCGGCGCCACCGCGTCCATCTGCTGCGGCTTGACGGCGAACACCACCGCTTCCGGAACAGTATCCGAGAGAGCATCCGCCGCTTCGGCATGAAAGGCGAGAGAGGGCTTGTCGGTGAAGTAGCGCGCGGCCTCGGGATTCGGCTCCACGACCCTCACCCGTCCGGGATCCATGCCGCGGTCGAGCCAGCCACGCAGCATCGCGCCGCCCATCTTGCCGCAGCCGACGAGGATCAACGTGTCGCTGCTCATGCTCCGCCTCCGATGCGCTCAGGCCGGTGCGGACCAGGCCGTCAGGCCTCTCCGACGCACTCCAGCATCGCCGAGGCCACGGCGTCCTGTGCCGACTTGCCTCCCCAGATAACGAACTGGAAGGCGGGATAGAAGCGCTCGCACTCAGTCAGCGAGATGTCGACCATGTCCTCGAGCGACTCGGCGCTCAGCCCCCGTGTGCCGCGGAGCAGCACGGTCTGGCGGTACATGGGCACGGAATCCGAACTGCAAACGCCGAAATGCCCGACCAGCAGCTTCTCGTTGGCGATCGCCAGCAGTTCGGCGATCTGCGAACGCGACGCATCGGGCACCCGCATGTCCATCGCACAGCAATAGTGAAGTGCGCTGATTTCGTCGCACCAGCTGAAGACCAGGCTGTAATCGCACCAGCGGCCCGTCACCACGACCCCGATCTCGTCGCGACCCCGACGTTCATACGGCCAGTCGTTGGCCGAGAACATGTTCTCGAGAATGTCGAGGGGATTGGCTTGGTTCTGTTCCTCGACCCAGGTGGGCTCAGGCATGTGAGAATCCTCCTTGGGAGCGTCGGAGCCCGGACGCTGCACCGCTTGGGGACAATCAACGTGGCATCGCCATATATGGCGGAGCACACGAGATGTTGACTTTATGGACCCCCCTGATGCCAGCAGTGGTAGCGTGCCAGAAGGCCCGGAGTCGCGCAACGATCTTTTGCCCGGCGCGCGAGTGAACTGTTTGTTGCGGCTAGTTGCTTTTGCGCTTCCGCGCCGCCGCCGGCGAGGACTTGCGTCCCTGCCCGGTCTTCTTCGCTGTGCCCGCCTTGTTCGTCGCGCCGCCGCGTCCGGAGGGGCCGGCAAGACGCTTCTCCATCTCGGTCACACGCGCCTCCAGCGCCTCCTGCCGTTCACGGGCGCGCACGGCGACCGCACGCACCGCCTCGAACTCCTCCCGGCGGACCAGGTCCATCTCGGCGAGCGCCGCGTCCAGCCGCTGGCGGACCAGGGCCTCGATCTCCTGCCGCACGGCGGTGAGCGTTCCCACGGCGCCACTGGCGAGACGGGACAGATCGTCGAAAATACGGTTGCGGGTTTGCACGTGGGTCACTCCGGCAGATGCCCAGCACATAGGACATAGGACCGCGACCCGCAACCCGGGGCCGCTTGCGCGGCCTGCGCGGCGCGGCCTATAACCCGCGCGATCCAGCCACCGAGACCGAGGACCCATGATCCTGGTCACCGGCGGTGCGGGGTTCATCGGCTCGAACCTCGTCGCCGCCCTCACCCGCCGCGGCTCCGGGCGCATCGTCGTCTGCGACCGCCTGTGCGACGCCAAGCGGCCGAACCTGCGGGCCGCACCGCAGGCCGAGGTCATCGCCCCGGAAGACCTGCAGGATTTCCTGGCCGGAGCGGACCTGTCGAGAGCGGGCCGGCTGGCGGCGATCTTCCACATGGGCGCGATTTCCTCGACCACCGAAAGCGACATGGACGCGCTGTTCGAAGCGAACGTGGCCCTGTCGCGCATGTTGTGGCGGGTCGCGGCGGAAAGGTCGATACCGCTGATCTACGCCTCTTCGGCCGCTACCTACGGCGATGGCGGACTCGGCTTCGACGACGACGGGTCCATCGATGGCATCGCTCGCCTGCGCCCGCTTAATCCCTACGGCTGGAGCAAACAGGTGTTCGACCTGTGGGTCGCCTGGGCCCTGGCAGGCAGAAACGCGGCGCCGCCGCAGTGGGCAGGCTTGCGCTTCTTCAACGTCTATGGACCGAACGAGTACCACAAGAAAGGCCAGCAGAGCGTCGTTCCGCAAGTGGCGCGGCAGGCGATGGCGGGCCAGCCGGCGCGGCTGTTCCGTTCACACCGGACCGACGTCCCCGACGGCGGACAGAAGCGCGACTTCATCTGGGTCGGCGACTGCGTCGACGTGATGCTGTGGCTTTACGACAACCCCGGCGTCAGCGGCCTGTTCAACGTCGGCACCGGCAAGGCGCGCAGTTTCGCGGACCTGGCCGCCGCGGTGTTCGCCGCGCTCGGCGAACCGCCACGCATCGACTACGTCGACACGCCGGCGGCGATCCGCGCGCGTTACCAGTACTTCACCGAAGCACGCATGCAGCGGCTGCGCACCGCGGGCTACGACCGGCCATTCACCACGCTGGAGGACGGCGTGCGGGAATACGTGGCCCGGCACCTCGCCACCAACGACCCCTATCTGGCACCATGAGTCTGCTCGCCCTCCCCTTCCCGGCGATCGATCCGGTGTTGATCGAGATCGGGCCCCTGGCCATCCGCTGGTATGCGCTGGCCTATGTCGCGGGGCTGCTCGGCGGCTGGCGCTATCTGCGGCACGTCGGCACGCTGACGCCCCCCGCCATCGGCCGCGAGCAGACCGACGACCTGCTGGTCTGGGCGACGCTGGCGGTGGTGCTGGGGGGCCGGCTCGGCTACGTGCTGTTCTACCAGCCGGACTTCTACGCCGCCAATCCAATGCAGGTCTTTGCCGTGTGGCGCGGCGGCATGTCGTTCCACGGGGGCCTCGTCGGCGTCGTGCTGGCGATCGTGCTGTTCGCAAGGCGGCACGGCCTGCCGGTGCTGATGCTCGGCGACCGGGTGGCGACGGTGGCGCCGATCGGCCTGTTCTTCGGACGCATCGCCAACTTCATCAACGGCGAGCTCTACGGCCGGACCGGTGACGTGCCATGGGCGATGGTATTTCCGCACGGCGGCCCGCTGCCGCGCCATCCGAGCCAGCTCTACGAGGCGGCTCTGGAGGGGCTGGTGCTGTTCGTGATCCTCGCCGTCATGGTGCGCAGTTCCGCCGTCCGGTCACGGCCGGGGCTGCTCGGCGGCACCTTCTGCGCGGGCTACGCGCTGGCGCGCGCCTTCGTCGAGCTGTTCCGCCAGCCCGACGCGCATCTCGGCTTCCTTTTCATGGGAGCGACGATGGGCCAGTTGCTGTCGCTGCCCCTGCTGCTGTTCGGCATCGGCCTGGTCGCGCTCGCGCTCCGGCGGCCGCCCGCCTGAACCGGTGACCGCGCTGCGCGATCATCTGGTCCGGCTGATCCGCGACAACGGGCCGATAGGCATCGACCGCTACATGGCCGAGGCGCTCGGCCATCCGGAATACGGCTACTACCGGAACCGGGACCCTTTCGGGGCGCGCGGCGACTTCGTCACGGCGCCTGAAGTGAGCCAGATGTTCGGTGAACTCATCGGGCTGTGGTGCGCCGTGGTGTGGGAGCAGGCTGGCGGGCCGGCGCCGCTGCGGCTGGTCGAGCTGGGACCGGGTCGCGGCACGCTGATGGCCGACGCGCTGCGCGCGATCCGCAGGACCCACCCGCAGATGGCGGGCGCCCTCGACCTGCATCTGGTGGAAACCAGTCCGGCGCTGCGGCAGCGGCAGCGGCAGGCCCTGCCCGACGTCCCGGCTGCCTGGCATGACGAGGTCGGCGGCGTCCCGGCCGGCCCCGCCATCGTGATCGCCAACGAGTTCTTCGACGCCCTGCCGATCCGGCAGTTCCGCCGTACCGCCACCGGCTGGGCCGAGCGAGTCGTCGAGGTGGATGGCGAGGAGGACGGCGAGGGCAGACTGCGCTTCGGATTCCGCCGTATCGGAGGCGACCCGGCGGTACCGGAGGCCTTCGCCAACGCCCCGATCGGTGCGCTGTGCGAGGCCTGTCCCGGAGGGCGGAGCGTCATGGCAGCGCTTGCCGCCCGGATCGTGTCGGCGGGAGGTGCCGTGCTGGCCATCGACTACGGCCACGCCCGCAGTCATCCGGGGGACACGCTGCAGGCGGTGCAGGACCACCGGCCCGTCGGGGTACTCGACACGCCTGGCGAGGCGGACATCACCGCGCATGTCGACTTCGAGGTGCTTGCGGACGCGGCACGGAGTGCCGGTGCGGTCGCATACGAGCCGGTGCCGCAGGGCGACTGGCTGCGCCGGCTCGGCATCGGCGTGCGCGCCGAGCGGCTGAAACGCACGGCCGGCGAGGCGCAGGCCGCCGGTATCGACAGCGCTGTGGCGCGCTTGATCGAACCGGACGGAATGGGCACCCTGTTCAAGGTGCTGGCGGCAACCGCCCCCGGCATGCCCGTCCCGCCCGGCTTCGAGACCTGAGCGATGACCGAACCCGCACCATTCGAGGCGTCCGCCCTGCTCGACGACGTTCGGCACGGCTTCTGGTCGCGGCGCGGCGGCGTCAGCGCGGGCATCTACGCGTCGCTGAACTGCGGGCCCGGTTCTGGCGACGATCCCGAACGGGTCGACGCCAACCGTGCCCGCGCGATGGCGGCGATCGGCCTGCCGGGCGGGGTGCTGCGCACCGCCCACCAGATCCATTCGGCGGATGCCGTGGCGGTGGACGGCGATTCGTGGCAAGGCGCCCGCCCCCGCGTCGATGCGCTGGTGACGCGGACGCCGGGCGTGGCGATCGGCGTGCTGACGGCCGACTGCGGGCCGGTGCTGTTCGCCGACCCGCAGGCCGGCGTCGTCGGCTGCGCCCATGCCGGATGGCGCGGCGCCATCGGCGGCGTACTCGAAGCAGCGGTCGAGGCGATGGTCGGACTCGGCGCGCGACGCAACCGGATCGCGGCCGTGCTCGGCCCCTGCATCGGGCAACCCTCCTACGAAGTCGGGGACGACTTCGAGGCGGGCTTCCTGGCGGTGAATCCGGACTACGCGGCCTTCTTCGTTCCCGGCGACCGTCCCGACAAGCGCCTGTTCGACCTGCCCGGCTTCATCCTCGCCCGGTTGCAGGCGAGCGGCATCGGCGCGGTGGACCACGTGGCGCGCGACACCTGCGCCGACCATGACTATTTCAGCTACCGCCGCAACTGCCATGAAGGCAGGCGCGACTACGGCCGTTCGCTGGCGGCGATCGCCCTGCCCTGAGCCGCTCGGCGGCGGGAGGCCGGCATTGCCCTACGTGATCATGTTCGTCGCCCTCATGCTGGTCGGTGCGCTGGTGACATGCGCGTTGTAGGGGCCGCGCTGGCCGCGTCGCTGATGCTGGCCGCGGCCTGCGTGCCGGTACCGCGGCCCTTCCGGGACAGTGCCGGTACCGTTCAGCTTCCGCCCCAACTCGGCAACGATTCGGTGGCGGTGCTGCCGGTCGACGGCACCCCGGGCGGCGGCGGGCAGGTGCTGGCCGAAGAAGTCGCCCGCCGGCTCCGCGAGGCCGGCGTCCCGGCGACCGCGGACCCCGAGGGCCGCGCCGGCATCCGCATTTCCGGCGAAGTCGGCGGGACCGCGGCGGACGGCACCAATGCCGACATGACCCGCGTTACCCTGTTCTGGGTCGTGGCGAACCGCACCGGCGACCGGGAGGCCGTGACGACCGGCGCCGCGGTGCCGCTCGGCGAATGGCAGCTCGCCTCGCCGCTGGCGCTGGCGCGCCTCGCCGAGGCCAGCGTCGCCGATCTGCTGCCGGCGGTGCGCCCCAAGGCACCGCCCGCGCCGGAGCCCGCGCAGGGAGGCCCCAAGGTCGCGCTGTGGTCGGTCGACGGGGCGCCCGGAGACGGCAACGAGGCGCTTGCGGCGGCGATGCGTGGCGCCCTCACCGGACGCGGCGTCACCGTGG
The DNA here is from genome assembly GCA_040905765.1 of Acetobacterales bacterium. Lineage (GTDB taxonomy): Bacteria > Pseudomonadota > Alphaproteobacteria > JBBDQX01 > JBBDQX01 > JBBDQX01. The sequence goes on along the minus strand of JBBDQX010000078.1, from coordinate 762 downwards.
TGGAGGAAGGCGCGGAAACGACGGCGGTGCTGCTCGGCAGCGTACACGTCAGGCCGGTCGAGGCGACGCGCGAGGAGATCGAGGTGCTATGGACGGTGATCCGCCCCGACGGCTCGGAGGTCGGTCAGGTACGCCAGGCCAACGTGCTACGCGCCGGCAGCCTGAACGGGGTCTGGGGACAGGTCGCAGGGGCCGTCGCCGAGGCCGGCGCGGACGGCGTCGTGGACCTCATACGGCGGAGTCGCCCGGACGGGGAGCCTCCGCCGGCTGCCGCCCGTTGATGCGCCACGGTACCGCCGCGCGTCGTTTACATTCATATGTCACGTTGATAGATTGCGCGCGCCTTGCACCGGGGCGGTCGACGGTCCCTCCCGTCGTGCTTTCGGACTATGAGATAGAGCGTGATTCACCGCTCGGGTCGCTTCGAGCCGTGCGGACCGCGCTCTAGGGGAAGCCAGGATGAAAATAGTCGCCTGCAACAGCAATCGGCCCCTCGCCGAGGCCATCGCGGCGTACCTGAATCTTCCCCTTACCAAGGCCAACATCCGACGCTTCTCCGACATGGAGGTGTTCGTCGAGATCCTCGAGAATGTCCGCGGCGAGGACGTCTTCGTGGTGCAGTCGACCTCCTATCCGGCGAACGACAACCTGATGGAACTGCTGGTCACGCTGGATGCGCTCAAGCGCGGTTCGGCCCGGCGCATCACCGCCGTGATCCCCTATTTCGGCTACGCGCGGCAGGACCGGAAGTCGGGCCCGCGC
>JBBDQX010000077.1:0-8514 GCA_040905765.1 Acetobacterales bacterium | reverse complement strand
CTGGACCTACGGCAGGCGCCGCCGCCGAGGCGGGTGTTCTCGTCGGCGGCGACCAGCAGCTGCGTCACCTCGTCGGGCAGCTTCATCGCCACCGAGTCGCACTCGCGGCTCAACTCGCCGATCTGCGCCATGACGCCGTCGAGCGTCAGGCCGGCGCGGTTCTCGGTGCGCACCGTCGGCAACCGGATATAGGCGTACAGGCCGAAGGCGCCGCTCAGGATCACCGCAACCATCAGTACGTAGGCCAGCGTGTGCACGTTCCAGCCGAACTCGAATCCGGTGTGCAACGTGGCGATGACGATCAGCCCGAGGCCGAGATAGACATGCGCCGAGGCCCAGTCCTCGAGCAGCAGCTTGCCCTTGCCATAGCGCCGCTTGCGGACGCCGAACCACGCCAGCCAGACGATCAGCAGGGCGCCGAGGGTGCCCAGCGTGTAGCCCAGCCAGGTGCCGCCGTTCGGTCCGCTGAACGGGTCGTGGATGGCGTAGGCGGCGATCGACGCGCCGACCAGCAGCAGCCCCAGCTTCAGGTAGCGGAAGTTGCGGAAGATGAGGATCGACTCATGCATGGCCGGCTCCCCTCATCGGACGAGCTGCGACAGGCTGAAGAACTCCTCCGGGCTGACGCGGATCGCGGCCCCGGTCGGGCAGGCGCGCACGCAGGACGGCCCGCCCTCGATGTCCTTGCACATGTCGCACTTCACGGCCCGCTTGACGTCGGTGTCCTTGTGGTCGTGATGGGCATGCTTGTCCTCGCCGGGGCCGTAGCCGACGCCGAACAGCAGCCAGCTCAGCAGCCCCGGTTTCTCCGGCGCCGGATAGGCCATGTGGATCACGCCGTAGGGGCAGTTGCGCTCGCAGTTGCCGCAGCCGATGCAGCTCTCGTCGATGAACACCTCGCCGTCCGGTGCCCGGTGGATGGCGTCCGGCGGGCAGTCGGCCATGCAATGCGGATGCTCGCAGTGGCGGCAGGAGGTGGGGACGTGGATGGTAGCGAAGGTCGGCCCGGCCTCGCGGTCGAGGCGGGACGTGCCGCCGTGCGTCTCGGCGCAGGCCTTCTCGCAGTTGTCGCAGGCGATGCACAGCGACTCGTCGATCAGCAGCATGTCGGTCGCCTCGCCGATGCCCTGCTCGACGAGGAACTGGATGATGCTGCCGGCCTCCGGCCGCGCCTCCATCGCCTCGGATTCGATGAGGCGGGTCAGCAGCCGGTCCTCGACCTCGCGGCGCAGGCCGGCGTCGACCTCCATCAGCCGCTGGAACACGTCGCCTTCCAGCCAGATCGTCTCGGTCGCCACCGCGGCGCGCACCGTCGCGTTGCGCGGCGCCTTGTTCAGCAGCGCCATCTCGCCGACATAGTGGCCGGCGGGCACGTAGGCGATGATCACCTCCTGCCCGCCGATCTTGCGCGACACCGTCACCGAGCCGCGCTGGATCAGGTAGACGCCGTCGCCCTCCTCGCCCTCGTTGAACAGCACGCCGCCCTTCTTGAAGCGGCGGATCTTCGCGCTTTCTACCACCGGGCCCAGCACGTCGACCGCCAGGTTCGGCGACAGGTAGGTCAGCAGCTGGCGGATGATCGCCGTCTGGCTCAGCGTCTTCTCCACCGAGGCGACCGAGTTGATCGTCTTGATCATCGTGCGCCGCGGCGATTCCAGCAGGATCGAGTGATCCGACGCCAGCACCGTCGCGGTGCGGCGGCGGCCCTGCAGCAGGCCCATCTCGCCGAAGAAGTTGCCCTTGCCGAGGTTGATCCGGGCGCTGTCGTCCAGCGGATTGATCAGGATGTCCACCGCCCCTTCGACGATCATGAAGAAGGAGTTGGTGTAGTCGTTGCGCTCGAAGACCGTGTCGCCCGGCTTCGGGAAGTGGAACGTCGAGTCGATCAGGAACTCGCGCAGCTGCAGGGTGGTCAGGCCGGCCAGCAGCGGCACGCTCTGGCGGATGTGGTCGAGCAGGTCGTCGACCGTGTGCTGCTCCAGCAGCGGCCCGAACTTTTCCTCCAGCAGCGGCTCGTCCGCCGGCTTCACCGGGTTGCCGAGGATGAACTCGACCACCTCGTAGCCCTGGTTCATCGCCTGCTTGATCAGCGGATAGCCGCCGAGCGCGCCGATGATGTACAGGCCGGGTACGTTGGATTCGTAGTTGCCGCTCAGTTCCGGCAGCGCCGACGGGTCCTTGCTCGGGAACTCGATGCCGCAGGACTCGACGAACTTGCGCGGCGGGATGGCGCCCAGTCGCGCGATGATGCGGTCGCACTTGATGACCGCCTCGCCGTCGGCGACCGTCAGGGTCAGTTCCCCGGGGGCCACCCGTGCCGGATCGGCGTTGTAGTAGCACTCCACCGCGCCGCTGGAGATCGCCGCCTCGATCAGCGAGCGGTTGCCGTCCTTGGCGCGCGCGAACTCGTCGCGGCGGTTGATGATGGCGACCTTGTTCTGCCTGGCCAGCGCCACGGCGTTCTCGATCGCCGCGTCGCCGGCGCCGATCACCACGACGGTCTCGTCCTCGTAGGCGTCCGGGTCGTCCAGCTGGTACTGGATGCCCTCCCAGTCGGCGCCGTCGCATTCCATCTGGCGCAGGTTGCCCTGCAGGCCGATCGCCAGGATCACCGCCTCGGCGGTGATCGTCTCCTTGCGGTTGATGGTGATCTCGAAGTTGCCGCGCTCGCCCTTGATCGAGGTGACTTCGGCCTTGAAGCGGACGTTGGCGCCGCACTTCCCGATCTGGCCGTTCCAGGTGTCGAGGATGGTCTCGCGCTTGCCCGCCTCGAACGACATCGTCGAGCGCAGCGGCAGCACGTCCGGCGTCGCCATGACGTGCTTGCCCTTCTGGTACTTGTAGATGGTGTCGGAGAGGTGGTCGGTGCGTTCCAGCAGGATATGGGGCACGCCGTGCTCGGCGCAGCGGCCGGCCGCGCTCATCCCGCCCGGGCCCGAACCCACGATCGCGATCCGATAATGTTCGGCCATCGCCCCAACGGACCGCCCGGCAGGACCCCAAACACCCTGCCGTCGAACCGCCCCCCTTCGCTGCAACCTCTGCTAAGCTATTGGTCGGGCGGGCAATAGGCAAGCGGAAAGCCGTCTCCGGCGGCTTCCGGCCGCTATTATCACGCGGCGGAAACCGGGCCGCGCGACAGCGGCGCGCCGGATACCGCGCGAGCGCCCCGCGCATCGGTCCGGTCCGTCTGTTAGGGTGCCCCGATGATCCTCCGCATGCTGCTCCTCGCTGCCGCCATCTCCCTTCCGGTGCCGGAGGCGCTGGCGCAGGGCCGCGCCTCGCCCGAGGCCGCCAGCGGGCGGCTGGAGAAGCGCGAGGTGCGCGCCTCCCGCTACATGGCCGTCACCGCCCATCCGCTCGCCAGCCAGGCCGCCCGGGAGGTGCTGGCCGAGGGCGGCAGCGCGGTCGACGCCGCCATCGCCGCGCAGATGGTGCTGAACCTCGTCGAGCCCCAGTCCTCCGGCATCGGCGGCGGCGGTTTCCTGCTGCACTGGGACGCCGCCACGCGGGCGCTTTCCGCCTGGGACGGCCGCGAGACCGCGCCGGCCGCCGCCACCCCCGACCGGTTCCTGCGCGACGGCCGGCCGATGCGGTTCCCGATGGCGGTCGCCGGCGGCCTCTCGGTCGGCGTGCCCGGCCTGCTGCGCATGCTGGAGGCGGCGCACCGCGAATACGGCCGGCTGCCCTGGGCGCGGCTGTTCCGCCCGGCCATCGGACTGGCGCGCGAGGGCTTCGCCGTCTCGCACCGTCTCGCGTTGCAGATCGCCTCGGACGTCAAGCTGATCCCGTTTCCGGCCTCGCGCGTCTACTTCTACGACGAACAGGGCCGGCCGCTGCGGCAGGGCACGATGCTGGCCAACCCGATGCTGGCCGACACCCTTTCCCGCGTCGCGGAGGGCGGCGCCGACGCCTTCTATGGCGGTGCCATCGCCGAAGACGTTGCCCGGGCGGTGCGCGAGGCGCCGCTCAACGCCGGCGACATGACCGCCGCCGACATCGCCGGCTACCGGGCGAAGCGGCGCGAGCCGGTCTGCATCGACTACCGCGTCTGGCGCGTCTGCGGCATGGGTCCGCCCAGTTCCGGCGGCATCGCCGTGGCGCAGATCCTGAAGATGCTGGAGCCGTTCGACATCGGCGGGTTGTCGCCGCTGTCGGCGGACCGGGCGCATCTGCTGGCCGAATCCAGCCGCCTCGCCTTCGCCGACCGCAACCACTACGTCGCCGACCCCGACTTCGTCGACGTTCCGGTCGAGGGCTTGCTGGATGCCGGATACCTGCTGTCGCGCGCGGCGACGATCTCGCCCGAGATCTCGATGGGCATCGCGGTGCCGGGCGACCCGCCGGGGCGGGGCGGGCCCGAACGCGGGCCGGACAACGCGCCGGGGCAGCCGGGTACTACCCATATGTCGATCGTCGACGCCGCGGGCAACGTCGTCTCGATGACCACTACCATCGAGAGCCAGTTCGGCTCCGGCATGATGGTGCGCGGCTTCCTGCTCAACAACGAGCTGACCGACTTCTCCTTCGCGCCGGAGCATGCCGGCCTGCCGGTCGCCAACCGGGTGGGGCCGGGCAAGCGGCCGCGCAGCTCGATGGCGCCGACCATCGTGTTCCGCGACGGCCGGCCTGTGCTCGTCATCGGCTCGCCGGGCGGCAGCCGCATCATCGGCTACGTCGCGCAGGCGACGCTGGCCATCCTCGACAACGGCCTCGGCCCGCAGCGCGCGGTCTCGCAGCCGCATGTCGTCAACCGCAACGGCCCGACCGAGCTGGAGAAGGACAGCTTCGCCGAACGGCTCGCGCCGCTGCTCGGCGCGCTCGACCACCGCGTCCGCGTCGCCGACATGACCAGCGGCCTGCACGCCATCGTCATCGGCCCGGACGGCACGCTGACCGGCGGCGCCGACCCGCGCCGCGAAGGCGTCGCGCTGGGGGAGTGAGGTCCGGCTATCCGTTCTCTGCCGCTTCGATCGCCTGGCGGATGACGTCCAGCGGCAGGATCAGGCGCAACGGGTCGTCCAGCAGGGGCATCGCGCCGAAGCGCCCATACCAGTGCGCCGCCCGACGGTCCTTGGCGTCGATTGCGAGGGCGACCCCACCCACCTCCGTCGCCACCCGCAGTGCCCGTTCCCTCGCCGCCAGCAAGAGTTCGCCGCCCATGCCGTGCCCCTGGTACGCGAGATCGACGGCCAGCCGCCCCAGCCGGAACACCGGCACTTCGTAGCGCCCCAGCCCGCGCGTCAGTTCGGCGGGAACGCGCGCGAACTCGATGGCCCCAGGACTGATCGCGTAGTACCCCAGCACGCGCTCGGGCTCGCCGGGCAGGACGGCAACGAAGGTCTTCGCGCCGCCGGAGCGATGGTTCTGCCGCGCGAAGCGGGCGAGATAGTCGTTGAGCGGCGGCGTGCCGCAATCGAACGCCGCACGGCGGTGATGCGCGCCGACGGGCTCGTCGCGCCAGTCCACGGCCGGGCTACGAGCGGTCGCGGCGGCGTCGCGCGGCGGCCATCAGGGCGGCGGTTGGTGCTGGCGGGTTCTCCAGCAGGTCCAGCACCCGTGCGGTATCCCGTTCGTTGAGGACGATGCGCTCCGCCCGGTCGACGGCATCCTGCGCGGCCGGCAGCGCGCTCCGCATGATGAAGCTGGTTACGTCCAGCCGCTCATAGGCGGCCGCCCGGGCAAGGAGGCGCTTTTCCTCCTTCGTCGCCCGCAACTCGATCCTGTCCGCGCGCGTGCTGCCGGTGATCGGCATCGGTTTTTGCTCCCGCAGGATAGTGTACGGACGATATCCGTACAGCCACGCCGGGTCAACGCGAGGCTAGAACTTCAGGTGGTACTTCAGCCCCAGGTTCTCGACGCCGTCGTTCTCGTCGCACAGTCCGGCGTTCGACATGTGGTCGAGGGCCAGCGCGACGGCGTCGCCGTTGCCCAGCCGCCAGCCGATCTCCAGGCTCTCGCGGAACAGCGCCCGGCAGCCGAGGTTGCGCTTGTCGGGTTCGTTCGAGTCGCGCTCGCCGTTGTGCACGCCGCCGCCGAGGAACAGGCTGACGAACACCGGCCCGGCGATGTCGACGTCCCAGGTCAGACCGGCGAAGGCCGCACTGGTGTCGCCCCGCGTGTTGATCGACACGCCGGCGGTCGGTCGCGGCGAGAAGGCCCAGTCCAGCCATGCGGGAGAGGCGGTCAGGACCTCGGCGCCGATGTTGGCGCCACCCTCCTCGTCGGCGGAGATGAATTCCGGGTTGTGCGCCTGCACGGCGAGGCGCACCTCCTCGACCGATTGCGCCCGCGCGCCCGACGGCAGCGCGAGCGTGACCCCGACGGCGAGCGCGGCCAGCGCACGAAACGCAATCGCACGAAACGCAGTCGTCATTCTGTTGGCGTCCCCTGATCCCCCGACCGGATAATCACTTACGCCAGCTTGCCAGGGGGATCAATCTGCAACCGCGTTGCGGCGGCGGGCCTTTTGGCGGGATCGCGTGCCTGCGGGGCCAACGGCGTCCGGGCGGCGGCGTTCCCCGCCCGTCGACTCTCCCAACCCGTTGACACCGCCGCGCCGCCGCGCTGATCTGCGGGCATGGACGAAGCGCCCCTCCTCGTGTCCGACGACCGCGGCCTGCGCCGGCTCACGCTCAACCGGCCGGACCGGCACAACGCGTTCGACGACATGCTTGTCGCCGCGCTGTCCGAGGCGCTCGACGCCGCGGCGGCGGACGCCTCGGTGCGTGCCGTGGTGCTGTCCGGCGCCGGGCCCAGCTTCTGCGCCGGCGCCGACATCGGCCAGATGCGCCGCTGCGGCTCCCTCGGCCGCGACGAGAACATCGCCGAGGCGGCCAGCCTCGGCGCGCTGATGCAGCGGGTCTACGCCATGCCGCGCCCGGTCATCGCGCTGGTGCACGGGGCGGTCTACGGCGGCGGCACCGGGCTGGTCGCCGCGGCCGACATCGCCGTCGCCGACGCCTCGGCGAAGTTCCGCTTCTCCGAGGTCGCGCTCGGCCTCGTGCCCGGCGTCATCTCGCCCTACATCCTGCGCGCCATCGGCGAGCGCCAGGCCGGCCGCCTGTTCCTCACCGCCGAGCCGTTCGGCGCCGAGGAGGCGCGGCGCATCGGCCTCGTCCACGAGGTGGTGCCCGAGGGCGGGCTGGAGGACCGGCTGGCCGCGCTCGCGAAGCTGCTCGGCGGCAACGCGCCGGGCGCGATGGCCTCGGCGAAGTCGCTGATCCGCGAGGTCGCCGGCCGCCGGATCGATTCCGAAACGCTGGCCCATGTCGCCGGCCGGCTCGCCGACGCGCGCATGGGCCGGGAGGGGCAGGAGGGCCTCGCCGCCTTCATCGAGAAGCGCAGGCCGGACTGGAAGACATGACCCGCCCGGACAAGGTCCGCATCGTCGAGGTCGGCCCGCGCGACGGCTTGCAGAACGAGCCGGTGCCGGTCTCGGTCGCCGACCGCGTGCGGCTGGTCTCCATGCTCGCCGACGCCGGCCTGACGGAGATCGAGGCCGGCGCCTTCGTCTCGCCGAAATGGGTGCCGCAGATGGCCGGAACCGCGCAGGTGCTGGCGGCGCTGCCGCGCCGCCGCGGCGTCCGCTACCCCGTGCTGGTGCCGAACATGAAGGGCTTCGAGGCGGCCCGGGAGGCCGGCGCGCGCGAGATCGCGGTGTTCGCCGCCGCCTCCGAGACCTTCTCGCGGAAGAACATCAACTGCTCGATCGACGAGAGCTTCGAGCGGTTCCGCCCGGTGATCGATGCCGCGCGCGCCGCCGACATCGCCGTGCGCGGCTATGTATCCTGCGCCGTCGACTGTCCGTACGAGGGCGCGGTGCCGGCGCCGGCCGTCGCCTCGGTGGCGGAACAGCTCGTCGCTATGGGCTGCTATGAGGTCTCGCTCGGCGACACCATCGGCACGGCCACGCCGGACCGCGCGGTGGACATGGTGGAGACGGTCGCCAGCGTCGTGCCGGTGCAGCGGCTGGCGGTGCATTTCCACGACACCTGGGGCCAGGCGCTGGCCAACATCGCCGCGACGCTGGAACTCGGCGTCGCGGTCGTCGATTCCGCCGTCTCCGGGCTCGGCGGCGGCCCCTACGCGAAGGGCGCCGCCGGCAACGTCGCGACCGAGGACGTCGTCTACATGCTCAAGGGCCTCGGCGTGGACACCGGCGTCGAGCTGGAGATGCTGGGCGCCGCCGGCCGCTTCGCCTGCGGCCTGCTCGGCCGCCCGCCGGCGTCGAAGGCGGCTCTGGCGCTGGCCGCCCGGGCGCACTAAGAAGGAAGCAACACGCGGCGCGGCCCTCCCGCGCTGCCACCAACTGTCCAAGAACCCCCTCCCATGTTCCTGCTCGAACACGACGGAAAGACCCTGCTCGCCGCGCGCGGCGTGCCCGTGCCGGAAGGCGTTCTCGTCGCCACCGACGCCACCGACCTGCCGCCGCTGCCGCCCGGCCCGTGGATGGTCAAGGCGCAGGTGCCGGCCGGCGGCCGCGGCAAGGCCGGCGGCGTGCGCCCCGCCGAC
>JBBDQX010000076.1:0-8549 GCA_040905765.1 Acetobacterales bacterium | reverse complement strand
CTTCACCGTGCTGCCGGTGCCGGAGGGGCACATCTGCTGCGGTTCGGCGGGCACCTACAATCTGCTGCAGCCGGCCATCGCGACCCGGCTGCGCGACCGCAAGGTCGCCAGCATCGAGGCCGTCGGACCGGACCTCGTCGCCACCGGCAACGTCGGCTGCATGACGCAGCTCGCGACCGGTACCGCCCTGCCGATGGTGCACACGGTGGAACTGCTCGACTGGGCCAGCGGCGGACCGCGCCCGGCGGCGCTCGGCGCCGGCTGAACGGCGCAGCGCGCACTTGGCCGGTTGCGCAGCGCGCACTTGGCCGGTTGCGCAGCGCGCACTTGGCAAGGCCCGCGGGAGGGGCCATTGTTCGAGTCATGCGCCGTCCGCTCGTCGCCCCGCTGATCGCCATCCTGGTCCTCGCCGTCGCGCTGACCGGCGCGGCGGGGGCGCAGTCGCCGGAACCGCCGGCGCAGGCGCCCGGCCAGCCGTCGCAGCCAGCGCCGAAGGTGCAGCAGCCGAAAGGCGAGGAGGCGCTCGACCAGCTGTTCGGCCGGCTGAAGTCGACGAAGGACGACGCCGAGGCCGACGTCATCGAGCAGGCGATCTGGCACTACTGGATCAACAAGGGCACCGACACCGTCGACATCCTGATGGCGAAGGGCATGCGCGCCATGCAGGCCGGCGACCACGACACCGCGATCGAGGCGTTCGACGCGGTGCTGGTCCTCGATCCGGAACTGGCCGAGGGCTACAACAAGCGCGCCACCGTCTATTACATGATGGGCCGCTACGCCGACTCCGTCACCGACATCGAGAAGACGCTGGAGCTCGAGCCGCGCCATTTCGGCGCGCTGTCCGGGCTCGGCCTGATCTATTCCGAACTCGACGAGAGGGAGGCCGCGCTGCGCGCCTTCGACGCCGCGCTGGGCATCAATCCGCATCTCGACGGCATCGCGGAGAAGGCGGCCGAGCTTCGCCTGCGGCTGGAGGGGCGGGGTATCTGACCCTTCGGCGCGGGAACCTGCCTCAGGACCCGCACGTTGTCTGCGGACAACAGGTCCAGAGAGAGGTATCGATGATCGACACCAGGAATTTGCTTCCGTTCCTCGCCGCGTTGCTGCTCGCGGCGTCCCCGCCCGCCATTGCCCAGACCGGCGTGGCCGACCATCAGTCTCCCCTGCAGGTAAAGAACCTCCAGGAACTCGACGACGACAACCGGCAGGCCCGCTGGAACAACCTCACCGTGGACGATCTCGACGACATGGACATCGTCGACGCCTCCGGTGAGGAGATCGGCGAGGTCGACGAGGTGCTGGGCGACAGCCGCGGCGGCATGGTAGCCGTGACCGCGGAGATCGGCGGCTTCCTCGGCATCGGCGACAAGGAGGTGATCGTCGGGCTCGACCAACTGGAGCTCCAGGGCGACCGCCTGATGACGCGGCTCACCAGGGACCAGCTCGAGGCGCTGCCGCGCTGGGACGACGACTGACCGGCATTCCCGCAATGGTCCGCTCCGGCTTCCGCCGCGTATGAATTTTCCGATTTCCGATGCACGCGGGAGCCGGACCCATGCGGGGATTCGCAGCCTTTGTCGCCCTTGCCATTGTTGTGCTGTCGCCGCTCCCCGCGGCGGCTGAAGCAGGGTCCGGGGCGCTGTGGCAGGCGTTGCGGGCGGGCGGCCACATCGCCCTTGTCCGCCACGCGCTGGCGCCCGGCTTCGGCGACCCCGGCGACTTCCGCCTCGGTGACTGCGCGACCCAGCGCAACCTGTCCGGCGAAGGCAGGGCGCAAGCCGAACGCCTCGGCGAGCGCTTTCGCGTTGACGGGGTCGAGGTCGCGCGGGTGTTGTCGAGCCGCTGGTGCCGCTGCCTCGACACCGCCCGCCTGCTCGGTCTCGGTCCGGTCGAGGAGGCACCGATGTTCGACTCGATCCACGGCCGCCCGCCGGGCGCCGACCGCCAGGTGCGGGACATGCGTGCATTCCTGTCGCGGCCGTTCGACGGGCCGTCCGTAGTCGTGGTTTCCCACCATGCGAATATCGGCGCCGCCACCGGCAATTATCCGTCGTCCGGAGAGATGGTCGTTGTGCGCCCCGGGGCCGACGGCGGCTTCGATGTGCTGGGCTCGGTCGCGACGACCGCCGACTGAGCTTGCCGGCGTTCCGACACGCCTGCCATGCCCCCGGTTCGTCCTCAAGCCGCCGAAGGCGTTCGGCGCAATCGGCTGAACAAGCGCCTGACGGCCGGCAAGGCTAGACGGTTGCCTCCGGGGCGGCGGCCGATCGGGCAAAGTCGATGGTCACTCGTGTGCCCTTTCCCGGTGTCGATCTGACTTCGATGCTCGCCTCGGCGTTCGCGCGCAGGGACTGGGCGATCAGCGCGCTGAGCTTGCCCGATCGGGGCCACTCGGCGCCCTCGGGAAAACCGACACCATCATCGGCCACGACAACGCGGCAGCCTTCGTCATCGGTCAGACAGTGCAGGGTGATCGTGCCGCCGTCGCGACCGGCGAAAGCGTGCTTCAGGGCATTCATCAGCAGTTCATTGACGACCAGCCCGGCCGGCAGAGCGACATTGACCGACACCACATAGGCATCCGCCTTGAGGTCGAGGCGAATGCCCTCCATGGCGTGGGACCGCATGATCGCGGAAGCAATCTGACTCAGATATCCTCCCAGATCGACTTCATGGCCAAACTTGTCCTCCGACAGCGAGGCATAGAGGAGTTGTAGCGCCTCGATGCGGCCTGCGAGCCGGTCGAACGGTACAGTCTCGGTTCCGGCGGGCAGGTTGCGGGTCTCCATGCGAATCAGGGCCGTGATCATCTGCAGGTTGTTCTTTACCCGGTGCTGCAGCTCGTGAAGGTGGGCGTCCTTGTCGCGCACCTGCTGCTCGAGCTCTTCGTTGGAGGCGTGCTTGGCGCTGCGGACGTTCACCAGCGCGGCCAGCCTGTACAAGGCGGCTCCGTCGTCATCCTCGATTAAACTGGAATAGGCATCGACGATCACAGGCTCGCCCTTCCCGCCTTCTATCCGGAAGGTGCCGACGTAATCGGATCCTGCGGCGATAGCCGAGCCGAGATGGCGATCCGCCTTTACGATTTCCAGACGATTATCCAGAACGGTCCAAGGTTTGCCGCCCACTTCGCCGGCCGCGATCCCGGTGATTTTCTCGAAGCTTGGGTTGGCGTAGGCAAGGCACTCGCCGCCCGTTATCTCTGCGACCGCGATAGCGACCGGCACGTGATCGAGGAACTGCCGGAACCGCCCGCTTTCCAGCCCCGGAGTGACGAGCAGCTTTATGACCCGCTCTGCATTCTCTTCATTACCTGTCATGCAGAGCGTTTCTCCCGACATCTCCAAAGTGGCACCCGCACGCGCGTCCCCGAATGTAGCCGACGAGGCTATCTCAGGGAAGCGAGGGCGGCAGGCAAACGGGATGCTGCGCATGGCCGGATCGCGCCCGGTGCGGTCGGTGTCGACCGCGCCTTCGTGGCCGCCGAGGCGTCCGAGGGCGGATTGGCGAAACGGGCCGGTCAACCCGTGCTGACCATTCGCTCCGATTCGCGGGATCGAATGTAAAGAATGCTCTGCTATTATTTACTTCTCACCTATTAACCTCCGTTTGACCTTCTCAGCGCAATTCGTCACTTTAGATCGGTAGTTTTTCAGTAATCTGAAAGTCATAAGGACTTATGCTCCCAAGGTATCAGTGTAGATCGGAATATAATGAATAATAAAAACAAGAGAAGATTCAGTGCGTCGGGGAGCGTCGTTCGTATATGATGGATAGTAATCCGCCCTCAGATCTTGATTTTCACAGTGTATTCGCCAAGTCACCGGCGCCGTCTCTGGTGCTGGATCGCCGGTTGTTCATTGTCTATGCGAACGAAGCCTATCTGAGGACGACCATGCGCTCCCTGACGGAGATCCGGGATCGCTACGTGTTCGACGCCTTCCCGGAGTCCGGCGAGCGCACGGCGCGCTTCAAGGCCGCCTTCGAGCAGGCGCTCGCGGGCGACGAGAACGTCATGACGGCCGAGCCCTTCGCGGTGCCGGTTCCGGAATCCGACGGCGGCGGCGTCAGGGAGATCGTCTGGACCTGCACCCAGACCCCCGTGCCCGGCAGGTCCGGGCAGGTGGAGTTCGTGCTGCAGAACGCCCTCGACGTCACCGCGCAGGTGCGCGCGCAGCAGGCGCAGCGGCAGGTGGAGGACCGGCTGCGCCGGGTGCTGGAGACCGACACCGTCGGTATCGTCTTCTACGACGAGACCGGCGCCATCATCGACGCCAACGACGTGTTCCTGCGGATGAGCGGGTACAGCCGCGAACAGGTCCGCTCGGGTGAGCTGCACTGGCGCAAGCTGACGCCGCCGGAGTGGATGGACCTCGCCGAAGCCGAGATGGAGAAGCTGCACGGCACCGGGCGCAGCGGCCCCTACGAGAAGGAGATGTTCCTCGCCGGCGGCGAGCGGGTGTGGATGCTGATCGCGGGACGCAGCCTCGGCGACGGGTCGATGGTGAAGTACTGCATCGACATCGGCGACCGGAAGCGGGCGGAACAGGAACGCGAGCTGCTCGGCCGTGAACTGAGCCACCGGGTAAAGAACACCCTCGCCGTGGTGCAGGCGCTGGCCAGCCAGACCCGCGCGCCCTCCATCGAGGCATTCCGCGAGGCCTTCATCGGCCGCCTGCAGGCGCTGTCGCGGGCGCACAGCCTGCTGATCGACATGCAGTGGAAGAGTCTCGGGCTGCGCGCGCTGGTCGACCAGGCGATCGAGGCCTTCCGGGCCGACCGCCCCAATACGGTCGAAGTCGACGGCCCGCCGGTGCAGGTGACGCCGAAGCAGGGGCTCGGCCTGTCGCTGGTGCTGCACGAACTCGGCACCAACGCCGCGAAGTACGGTGCGGTCAGCCACCGCGACGGGGTGCTCCGCATCCGCTGGCGTGTCGAGGAGCGCGACGACGGGCCGTGGCTCGTGCTGGAGTGGCTGGAACGTGGCGGGACCGCGACGGAGCCGCCGGCGGAGAAGGGCTTCGGCACGCGGCTGATCGAACGGGCCTGCGCCTACGAGCTGGGCGGCGAGGTCGACATCGCCTGGCCGCCTGAGGGCCTCACCTGCACCATCGCCTTTCCGCTGGACTGAGATGCCGGGAGCCGACATCCAGCCGGAGGCGCTCCAAGGACGGCGGGTGCTGATCGTCGAGGACGAGCTGCTCGTCGCCATGGAGCTGGAGAACCTGCTGCAGCAGAGCGGCTGCACCGTCCTCGGACCGGCGAACAGCGTCGCGCGGGCAATGGCGCTGCTGGAGCGCGAACGGCCGGACGTCGTGCTGCTCGACCTCAACCTGAACGGCGAGGCCGCCAATCCGGTAGCCGCCACCCTGTCCCGGCAGGGCCTGCCCTTCGTCGTGGTGTCGGGTTACAGCCCGGCGCAGTCGAACGCGCCGGAACTGGCCGGCGCGCCGCGGGTCGGCAAGCCGGGCGACCGGCACCGCCTGCTGCACGCGCTCAGCCTCGTGGTTCGCCCGTCGCGCGGCAACTGACCGGTTTTTCTCTACTCGACGTCGGCCAGCCGCAGCATGTTGGTGCGGCCCGGGGTGCCGAACGGCACGCCGGCCGTGATCACCAGCGTCTGGCCCTTGCGGGCGAAGGATTCCGCCACGGCGATGCCGGTGGCGCGTTCCACCATCTCGGCGATGTTCGTGACGTCGCGCGTGTGCACCGCATGGACGCCCCAGGACAGCGCCATGCGCCGTGCCGTGCGCAGGTCCGGCGTCAGGCAGATGATCGGCACGTTCGGCCGCTGCCGCGACGCCCTGATCGTGGTCGACCCCGAGGTGGTGAAGGTGGCGATCGCCGCCGCCCCCACCGTCTCCGCCACCTGCCGCGCGGCGAACGAGATGGCGTCGGTGCCCGTCGCCTGCTGCTGCAGCTGGGTGGCGTGCACCATCTTGTTCGCCAGCGGGTCGTGTTCCACCCGCGTGACGATGCGGTCCATCATGCGCACCGCCTCGCGCGGGAACTCGCCGACCGCGGTCTCGCCCGACAGCATCACCGCGTCGGCGCTGTCGTAGACGGCGGTCGCCACGTCCGACGCCTCGGCGCGGGTCGGGGCGGGGGCCTGGATCATCGATTCCAGCATCTGCGTCGCCACCACCACCGGCCGGCCGGCGCTGCGGCACTTGATGATGATCTCCTTCTGCCAGATCGGTACGTCCTCGGGCGGCAGCTCGACCCCCAGGTCGCCGCGCGCCACCATCACCGCGTCCGACAGCCGGATGATGTCGTCGAGATGTTCGAGCGCCCGCGGCTTCTCGAGCTTGGTCATGATCGCCGCGCGGCCCTGGATCACGTCGCGCGCGTCGGCCACGTCCTTCGGCCGCTGCACGAAGGACAGTCCGACGAAGTCGATGCCGAGGTCGAGCACGAAGGCCAGGTCCTCGCGGTCCTTCCTGGTCAGCGAGGCTATCGGCAGCACCACGCCGGGCACGTTCAGGCCCTTGTGGTTCGACAGCCGGCCGCCGACCGCGACGCGCGTCACCAGCCGGTTGCGGCTCTGTTCCAGCACCTTGAGGCGGATGCGCCCGTCGTCGAGCAGCAGGTCGGCCCCCGGCTCCAGCGCCCGGTACAGCTCCGGATGCGGCAACTGCACCCGCTCCGAATCGCCGTCGGCCTCGTCCATGTCGAGCACGAACTTTTGGCCCTTGCGCAGCCGGGTCGAACCGCCGTCGAAGTTGCCGCAGCGCAGCTTCGGTCCCTGCACGTCGGTGAGGATGGCGATCGGTCGCCGGACCTCGGCCTCGATCTCGCGGATCACCGCGATGCGCTGGTGCTGGTCGTCGTGGGTGCCATGGCTGAAATTCAGGCGAAAGACGTCCGCGCCTGCGTCGAACAGCGCCCGGACCATCTTCTTGCTGGAACTCGCCGGCCCGAGGGTGGCGATGATCTTGGTGTTACGCTTGCGTCGCATGGAGGCACAACCTAGCGGTTGCCCCCCACCCTTGGGAATAGCCAAACGCCGCTGTCAGCGAGATTTTACGCACCTCTTCGCAGCGGGTATCTATAGGCCCTCGCTGGAAAAGGGGACTGAGGTGGCGGCAAGGGCGCTCTACGGCCGGCTTCCCGAAGGGATGCGTTCGGCATTGCGGTCGGTGTGGTACCGGCTGCCGTTCACGCCGCCGGGACGGCGCGAACGGTGGGTCAGGGACGTCTACGTCCGCGCCCTGCAGGACGACCGCCGCCGCCTGTTCCTCGCCATCGCCAACTTCCGCCACGTCAACCGGCCGACCGAGGGCTACTACTTCGAGTTCGGCTGCCACGGCGCCAACACCATGCGCATGGCATGGGACTCGTTCCACCGGCTGTTCGAACTGACCTACGTCGGCTTCGACTCCTTCGAGGGCCTGCCCGAGATCGCCGGCATCGACCGGCAGGAGATCTGGCGGAAGGGCGCGCTGGCGACGTCGGAGGCGGCGTTCCGGACGGCCTGCGAGCGTGCCGGCATGCCGCGCGACAGGTTGCTCACCGTCCCCGGCTTCTACGACGACACCCTGACCGACGCCACGGCGGCCCGCTTCGCCGGCCGTGGCGCCGCCGTGGTCTACGTCGACTGCGACCTCTACGAATCGACCGTGCCGGTGCTGCGGTTCGTCCGCCCGTTCCTGCGCGAGGGCACGGTGATCGTGTTCGGCGACTGGAACTGCTTCAACGCCGATCCGGACCGCGGCGAGCGCCGCGCCTTCCGGGAATTCCGCGAGCGCCACCCGGAACTCCGTTTCGAGCCGTTCGCCGCCACGGCCATGCAGCAGGCGTTCGTGTTCGTCGGGGAGCGCGAGCCGGCCTGACGCGGGATGACCCTGTGGTGCGCCGGCGGGATGCGCAGGGCCTTGAAGTCGAGGACCACGTTCCTATATCGGTGTTTCAGGCTGATTCGCACGGGGCGTCCCGGCGCGGCGGCCAGTCGAGATCGAAGGATGCTTCGCCGAATCGGGAATCCAGCCAGATCAGTGGCTTGCGTCGCCGCCATGTTGACATTTGATGACATTTCCGCCGCCCCCCGGAACGGATCAGGCCAGCAGGATCAGGCCGGTAGCACCAGGATGGCGCGGAAGTCGTTGACGTTCGTCAGCGTCGGCCCGGTGACGATCAGGTCGTCCAGCGCGGTGAAGAAGCGGTGGCTGTCGTTGGCGGCCAGCAGGGCCTTCGGGTCGAGCCCCGCCGCGCGTGCCCGTTCCAGGCTGTCCGGCGCGACGAGGCAGCCGGCGTTCTTCTCCACGCCGTCGATGCCGTCGGTGTCGCCGGCCACCGCGAAGGCGCCCGCCATGCCGTCGAGCGCGACCGCCAGCGCCAGCCCGAATTCGCCGTTGCGCCCGCCGCGGCCGTCGCCGCGCACCGTCACCGTCGTCTCGCCGCCCGACAGCAGCACGCAGGGCACCGGCGCCGGCTGGTCGTGGCGGCGCACCTGCCGGGCGATGCCGGCCATGACGCGCGCCACCTCGCGTGCCTCGCCCTCGATGGCGTCGCCGAGGATCACCGGCGTCACCCCCGCCGCCCGCGCC
>JBBDQX010000075.1:0-8572 GCA_040905765.1 Acetobacterales bacterium | reverse complement strand
GGCGATCCCGATATCCGTCGCGGCCTTCTCCGCCGCTCGGGAGACGAGGCGCTCCAGTTCCTGCCGCAGCGCGTCCTCGTCCTCGGCGGGGACAGGGCGGGGGTCGAGCAGGAGCTCGCAGCCGTCGGGCACGATGTTGTCCGCCCGGCCTCCGCTGACACGCGTCACGGAAAGGCTCGCGTTGCCGACCAGCGGATGCGTCACGGCGCGCAGGCGCTCGTGCTCCCGCCCGACCGCCTCCAGCAGCGGCGCGGCGGCCAGGATGGCGTTGACGCCCTTGTCCGGGGTGCCGGAATGCGCCGCGCGCCCGTGTACCCGCACCACCGGCCGGATGCTGCCCTTGTGCGCGATGACCGTGGTGCAGTCCGTCGGTTCGCCGATGACGCAGAAGTCGACCTTGGGTTTCGTGGCGGCGTAGGCACGTGCCCCGCGGCTGCCCGATTCCTCGTCGACCACGAAGACGCCCAGAAGAGTGCCCGACCACGACATGCGCTCGCCAGCGAGCAGCCGCATCGCCTCGAGCATCGCCGCGAGCGCGCCTTTGGCGTCGCAGGAGCCGCGTCCGTACAGCCTGCCGTCCCGTTCGCGCAGCACGAAGGGATCGCTCGACCATCCGTCGCCGACCTGCACCACGTCCATGTGCGTGTTGAAGGCGAAAACGGGCCCGGGCCCGTTTTCCAGCACACCGATCACGTTCGGCCGGCCGGGCGCGACCTCCATCGTTTCGATGCGGCAGCCCAGCGACCGCATCTCTTCGGCGACGAAGGCGGCGGCCTCCGCTTCCGGTCCCGTGGGGTTCTGGGTGTCGAAGGCGACCAGCCGGCGCAGCGTCTCATGCAGGCGCGCGACGTCCGGCAGGATCTCGGGGTTGACGGGCATGGTCCTTCCTTTCGGCCCGAACGGCCGTGTTCCTCGGGCACGGCGGCGTCGGATTGTACTATCCGGCGCCGCGGCGATGGCCTATACCTTCTACAGGTGCGGGGGGCCGGGCGGTAACGATTCTGTCGTTTGCCGCCGCGTCATAGCGCGCCATTATGCGCCGGGGGATTTTCCGCTCGAATACGGGGGTAAAGAGCGTCATGACAGTTAGAAGCGCCATAATTACCGGGTCCACCAGCGGCATCGGCCTTGGGGTCGCGCGGACCATGGCGGAAGCCGGCTTCCAGGTCTGCCTCAACGCCCGCAAGGCGGAGGAGGGCGACAAGCTGGCGAAGGAGATCGCCGACGCGACCGGCGTCAAGACCGCCTTCGTCGCCGGCGACATCTCCAAGCCGGACGACTGGACCAGAATGGTCAGAGGCTGCGAGGACGCGCTCGGCGCCGTCGACATCCTGATCAACAACGCCGGCATCCAGCACACCGCGCCGATCGTCTCCTTCCCGAAGGACAAGTGGGACCAGATCATCGGCATCAACCTGAGCGGCGCGTTCCACGGCATCCAGGCCGTGCTGCCCGGCATGCTGGAGCGCGACTGGGGCCGCATCGTCAACATCGCCTCCGTGCACGGCCTGATCGCCAGCAAGGAGAAGGCAGCCTACGTCGCGGCAAAACACGGCATCATCGGCATGACCAAGGTCGTGGCGCTTGAGATGGCCGGCCGCAACGTGACCTGCAACTCGGTCTGCCCGGGCTGGGTGCTGACCCCGCTGGTCGAGAAGCAGATCAGCGACCGTGCCGAACGCGAGGGCAAGACCTTCAAGGAGGCGAAGCAGGAGCTGCTGTCCGAGAAGCAGCCGTCGAAGCAGTTCGTCACGCCCGAGCAGCTCGGCGACGTCTGCGTCATGCTGTGCACGCGCGGCGGCGAACAGCTCACCGGCCAGGCCATCGCGGTCGACGGCGGCTGGACCGCCCAGTAACAGCTACCGCCGGCGCGTCTCCGGCGGCTCGCCGGGGACGGGGCCGCGGGTCTCTCGCAAAAGACCTCATCGCATACCCTTCCCGGGAGCCACCGCCATGAACAAGGACCAGATTCTCAAGCTGCCGTCGATGCCGGCCGCGAGCCCGAGCTATCCGTTCGGTCCGTACCGTTTCGTCGACCGCGAGTACTTCATCGTCATCTACGAGAGCGACCCGGACGCGGTGCGGGCCGCTCTGCCCGAGCCGCTCAAGCCGATCCCGGAGAGCCACGTCTACTACGAGTGGATCCGCATGCCAGACAGCTCGGGCTTCGGCGACTATACCGAGAGCGGCGTCGTCATCCCGTGCTTCTACGGCGAAGAGCGCTGCAACTTCACCGCCCAGATGTATCTGGACGACGATCCGCCGATCGCCGCCGGCCGCGAGATCTGGGGCTTCCCGAAGAAGTGGGCGGAGCCGAAGCTGGAGGTCATCCAGGACACGCTGACCGGCACCCTGAGCTATGCCGGCACGGAAGTCGCTGTTGGCACGATGACCTACAAGCACGACAACATGCTGCGCGATCCGGCCAAGGTGAAGGCCGCCATCGGCACCCGGCAGATCAACCTGAAGCTGATCCCCGACGTCGATGGCACACCGGCGATCGCCCAGCTCGTCGTCTACCAGCTCGAGGACGTGGTGGTTAAGGGTGCGTGGAGCGGCGATGCCCGCCTGCACCTGATCCCGCATGTCAACGCGCCGGTCGCCGACCTGCCGGTCAAGAAAATCGTCGGCGCGCGGCACTACGTGCTCGACCTGACCCTGCCCTACGGCAAGGTCCTTCACGACTACCTGAAGAGCTGAGCGATGGCCTCGTCCCCCAAAAGCGGTGACTCCTCCCGGCGGTCCCAGACCGCCGCAAAGGGCGCCAAGGGCGAAGCCGCCCCGGCCGCAGCAGCTCCGGAGCCGCCCCCGGTCCGCCGGGGCGAGAAGCCGGTCAACCTCGGCCTGCAGGGAGGTGGTGCGCACGGATCGTTCACCTGGGGCGTGCTCGACCGCCTGCTCGAGGACGGACGGATTTACTTCGAGGGCATCGTCGGAACCTCGGCCGGCGCGATGAACGCCTCGGTTCTGGCCTCCGGCCTGGCGACCGGGGGACGCGAGGGCGCGCGCGAGTCGCTCGACGCCTTCTGGCGAAAGATCAGCGAGGCGGCGAAGAAGGGTCCGCTGCAACCGACCTGGCTCGACAAGATGCTCAGCGTCGGCAACATGGACTTCTCGCCGGGCTTCCTGTTCATGGACAGCCTGTCGAAGATGATGTCGCCGTACCAGCTGAACCCGTTCAACGTGAACCCGCTGCGGGACGTGCTCGCGGAGATCGTCGACTTCGAGGCGCTTCGCAAGGCAAAGCATCCGCACCTGTTCATCAGCGCGACGAACGTGCTGACGGGACGGCTGAAGGTGTTCCAGTTCGAGGAGCTGTCGCTCGACGCGGTGATGGCGTCGGCCTGCCTGCCGTTCATGTTCCAGGCGGTGGAGATCGACGGCAACCATTACTGGGACGGCGGTTACATGGGCAATCCGCCGATCTATCCGCTGATCTACCACACCAGCGTGCGGGACGTGCTGATCGTCCAGATCAACCCGGTCAACATCCCGGATCTCCCGACTTCGGCGACCGCCATCCTCGACCGCATCAACACGCTCAGCTTCAACTCGAGCCTGATGCGCGAGATGCGGGCAATCCACTTCGTCAGCAAGCTGATCGACGAGGATGGGCTGGATCCCGAAAAATTCCGACGAATCCTGATCCATACCATCGATGCCGAGGATACGATGTCCAGCCTCGGCGTATCGTCCAAGCTGAACGCCGATATGGACTTCCTGCTGCACATGAAGGGTCTCGGCCGCGAAGCGGGCGAGACCTTCCTGCGCAACCACTTCGACAAGATCGGCGTCGAATCGTCGACCGACATCGCTGCCAAGTTCTTCTAAGGCTAGCCGGCCATGACGTTCAGCCTGATCGCGCGCTGCCCAGGGACGCGGATGCTTGGCATCGCCACCGCGACCCGCTCCTACAACGTCGGCGCGCGAGTGCCACATGCCGGCTCACGACTCGGGGTGATCGCGGTGATGGCCCGGGCCGACGCCCGCATCGGCCATTTCGGCATGTCGCTGCTGCGGCAGGGCTGCAAGGCGCACCATGTCCTCGAGCGCATGGTCGCCAACGATCCCTGGCCGGAACGACGTCAGCTCGGTGTCATAGACGACGACGGCAATATCGCGCTGCGCACCGGCGGCGAGATCGACGGCTGGGCCGGCCACAACGACCATGGGACCTACGCCACACTCGGCAACGTGCTGCCCGGCCCCGAGACGCTGGACGCCATGCACGAGGGCTTCGCGGCGACCGGTCACCAGCCGTTCGAGGAGCGGCTGATGACCGCCCTCGAAAAGGGCCGCGACGCCGGCGGCCAGATCGGCGGCCAGGTTTCCGCGGCGCTGCTGGTCTACGGCGAGGATAGCTTCGCGCGCATCGATCTCAGGGTCGACCAGCACGACGAGCCGGTCGGCGAACTGCGCCGGGTATTCGAGACCTACCGGCCCTATATCCCCTACTACGTCCAGCGCCAGCGGGATCCGCGCATCGGCGGCTGGTTCGAGTGGCAGCCCGACGACGACTGACGCCGCTCAGGCGTGGGCGGCCCCTTCCGGGACCTGCACCAGCTCGAACATGATATCGCCGGTAGACGCCGGATCGATGAAGGCGATCATGGTGCCGCCGTGGCCGGGTCGCGGTTCCTCGTCCAGCAGCTTGACGCCCTTGCCGCGCAGCTCGTCGAGTGCTGCGCGGATGTCCTCCACCTCGATGCAGATATGGAACAGGCTCTGGCCGCGCTGTTCCATCCACTTGGTGGTGCCGGACTGCGGCGTCGTGCCCTCCAGCAGCTCGATGTAGGTCTCGCCGATCGGGAACATCGCCAGGTCGCTCGACGGCGTGCTCTCCGTGTACTCCAGCTCCAGTCCGAGCTTGTCCTGCAGCAGCGACGTCATCTCGCCGAGGTTGCGGACGGCGATGGCGATGTGCTCGATACGCTTGATCTTCATGGTCGGTCCCTCGATCCCTGTCCGAAATCACCCAGCGGCCGGCTGGTCGGCATCCCTCACGACGTCCTGCAGCAGCGCCAGCGCCGCCTCGGCGAACAGGCGCATGTTGTCCTCGCGGTCGGACTTCCCCGTCTCGATGGTGAGCGTCTTCTCGACCGGGCCGGCCACGGCGAAGCAGGCATGGCCGGCGGCGTCGCCGTAGCGGTTGCCGCTCGGCCCGGACGCGCCGCTCTCGGCGAGGCCCCAGGTCGCCCCCGTGCGTGCGCGGATCGCCCGCGCCGCCGCCAGCGCATAGTCCTCGGTGGCACCGCGCTGCTTCGCTTCCTCCTCGGACATCCCGAGCACCGCCTGCCGCGCGGCGCGGGTGTAGACCACGCCGCCGCCGACGAACCAGGCCGACGCCCCCGGCACGGCCAGCAGCGCCGTCGAGACCAGCCCGCCGGCGGCCGACTCCGAGACGGCGACGGTCTCGCCTCGGGCCTTCAGCAGTGCGCCCAGCATTCTTCCCGCCGGAATCGGAACCTTCATCCTTCGCTCTCCCCTGTCAGACCGGCCGGTCGAGCAGCACGCCCGCATCGACCAACGCCTCCACGTCCCCGTCCGACATCCCGAAGCTCCGCATCAGCGCGCCGGTGTGTTCGCCGACCCGCGGGGCAAGGTTGTCCTGCCTCATCCGCACCGACGAGAACTTCGCCGCGGGGCGCAGGTTGACCACCTTGCCCTCCAGCGGGTGCTCGCGCTCCTCGAACAGCCCCACCTCGTTCAGATGCTCGTCGGCGACGAGGTCCTCGAACGTCTTGTACGGCATCGCCGGCACGTCGAGCCGCTGGAAGATTTCTATCCATTCGGCGGTCGTCTTCTGCGACAGCGCCTCGACGCGCAGGCCGTTGTAGGCATCGATGTTCTGGTAGCGCGCCTGGACCGAGTTGAACCGCTCGTCGTCCTTCAGCTCCGGTCTTCCGATCGCCTCGAAGAAGGCGAAGGCCTGGCCGTCGCTGTTGGCCGAGATGCAGATGTAGCTGTCCCTGGTCTTGATCGGTCGGGCGTTCTTGTCGAGCACGCGGATGTCGCCGCTGCGCCCGCCCGAGCCGGGGTAGATGAGCTGGCCGAGATGCTCCGTCAGCACGAACACCGCGGTGTTCTCGTACATGGGCACCTCGATGTGCTGTCCCTCCCCCGTCTGCTCGCGGTTCAGCACGGCGAGCAGGATCGACTGCACCGCCATCAGGCCGCCGAGCCGGTCCGCCAGCACCATCGGCAGGTACAGCGGCACCCCGCCCTGGCGCTCGTGGCAGGCGGCGATCCCGCCGACGCCCTGGATGACGTTGTCATAGGCCGGCTTGTCGCGGTAGCGGCCGTCCTGACCGAAGCCGACGATGTTGCAGTAGATCACGTCGGGCCGTACCGCCTTCGCCGCCTCGTAGTCCATGCCGAGGCGGCCCAGCGCCTTCGGCCGGATGTTGGTCAGCACCACGTCGTGGTTCTCGAGCAGCGCCTTGATGACCTTCTCGGCGCCCGGCTTCTTAAGGTCGACGGCGAGCGACTTCTTGTTGCGGTTCAGCGCCATGAACTTCGGCGACAGTTCGCCGCTCTTCGACTTGCCGCCGAGCCGGCGCAGGATGTCGCCGCCCGGGGCCTCCAGCTTCGTCACCTCCGCGCCATAGTCGGCGAGGAACTGCGTCGCATAGGGCCCGACCACCACCGACGACATATCGAGGATGCGGACGCCCTTGAGGGGCATCTTTCCGGTCACGCTTTTCTCCAGCTCAGATTTGCTTCCGACGCCAGCGCGCCGGTGTCGTCACAGGCCCACAGGCTCGCCGTGTCGGCCTTGCCTGGAGCGCCGTCGGGCCTGCCCATCAGAGTGATCGGACGGTTGGCGAACAGCGCCTTGCGGTTGCTCACGCCGAAGCTCGCGAGCGGCTCCGGCCTGTGGTCGCGCACCATCTCGATCAGCAGGATCGCGGTCAGGCCGCCGTTGACCACCAGGGCGGGATAGCCCTCGACCTCCCGGACATAGCGCTCGTCGTAATGGATACGGTGGGCGTTGAACGTGACTGCCGAATAGCGCATCAGCAGCGCCGGCGTCGGCGTCACGCTGGCCGTCCAGGGACAATCCTCGGGTAGTGTGCGCTGCTGCGGCTTCGCATCCGCCGGCTTGTCGGCCCCCTTCCCGGCTTCCTCGCGGTAGACGACCGTCTGCTTCTCGCGCACGCACATCGTGCTACCGGCGTAGATCTCGTGGGTGACGGTGACGAACGCCAGCAGGCCCGACCGCCCCTCCTTGACCACGCCGTCGGAGATCGTGGAGACTCGCTCGACGGCATCGCCGATGCGCAGCGGCCGCTCGAAGAACACCTCGCGGCCGGCGAACATGCGCCGCGGCAGAGGCAGTCTGGGCAGGAAGTCGCCGGTGGGGGGATGGCCGTCGTCGTTCAGCGCCGTGGTCGGCGCGGCGGGGCCGAACAGGATGACGTGCCAGCCGTCGGGCAGGTCGGTACCCGGCTCCAGGCTGTCCACCGGGCGGTTGAGTGTCGCCGCCAGCCGTCGGGCCAGCGGCGCCGACACCTCGTCGCGCACGCGCTCCTCCCGTCCGATCGCCGCGTTCAGCGCGGTCTCGAGTTCGGTATCCACCACCAGCTTTCCTTTATCCTCCCGTGAATTTTTCGCCCCGCCCGGATGCGGCAGCGATCCGCGACACCACTTCCACAGTAAGAAGTAACGGCGCATGCGACCATATTATCGGCTCAATGTGCAGTTGATAATGTTGGGCATTCGTCGGGAGGCACGGTAGGACAGAGAGGCGCCCACGATACGCCCGCCAGAAGGCGTGTGCGCCATAGGTTCGGCGTTTACGGGAATTGCCGATGAGTCTTGTGCGTCAGGCATTGATCTTCCTGATCCTGGCGGCGTGCGTCGGCGGCGGATACTGGCTGTTCCGCGACGGCGTCACTGGACGGGAAGCGGCACAGGCGTCCGCCGACACGGCGCCCTCCCGCAGGGTGCCCGTCGTCGTCGATCCCGTTCCGATCGTCGCCGACATGGTGACGGTGGAGGCCGTCGGCACCGGCGAGGCGCGGCAGTCGATCGTCGTCTATCCCTCGGTGCCCGGCGAGGTCGTCCAGATCGGGTTCGAGCCCGGCCAGCGCGTCGACAAGGGCGAGGCGCTGCTGCAGCTCGACGACGAGGACGAGCAGGTCGCGGTGGAACTCGCTCGCGTCGCCGTCGAGGAAGCCGAGCAGCTCGTAGATCGCTACGGGCGCACGAAGGCCGCCGGGGCGGTATCGGAGCTGGAGATCGATTCGGCACGCACTGCGCTGCAGCGTGCGAGGCTGCAGCTTTCACGGACACAGATCGCACTCGCCGAGCACGCCGTGCGCGCGCCGTTCGCCGGCATCGTCGGGCTGTCGCAGGTAGATCCGGGCGACCGCGTCTCCGAGACCACGCCGATCACCACGCTCGACGACCGCTCATCGATCTTCGTCGACTTCGACGTGCCGGAATCCTTCGCCAGCCGCGTTTCCGAGGGCGACAGCGTGGACCTCGACGTCTGGAGCCTGCCGGAAGCGAAGGTCGCCGGTACGGTCGTGGCAACGGCGAGCCGCATCGACCCGGTGACGCGCACCCT
>JBBDQX010000074.1:0-8693 GCA_040905765.1 Acetobacterales bacterium | reverse complement strand
CGGTGATGCCGTTCACGCCCATGCCGATCAGCTCGGTCACCAGCAGGCCACTTCCGATCTCGCCGATCATGGTTTGCGGGCTGATCTCGCCGGCGTGGAGGTAGAGGTTGGTCGCCGAGGGCGAGGGGCCGCCGCCGGCGCCCCGCGCTGCCCGTCCGTTGCTTTGGAGGCCGAGTTTCCGCGCCGAGCGGCTGTCGAGCAGCCAGTGCTTGAGCACGCCGTCCTCGACCAGGGCCAGCGGCGCGGTGGCGGTACCTTCGCCGTCGAACGGGCGGGAACGGAGGCCGCGCGGGCGCAGCGGGTCGTCGAGGATGGCGACGCCCGGCGCGAACAGCCGGTCGCCCATCCTGTCGCGCAGGAAGCTGGTGCCACGCGCGATCGAGGCCCCGTTGATCGCGCCGGCCAGCGACGACAGCAGGCCGCGGGCCATGCGCGGCTCGTACACGAGGGGCACCCGGGCGGTGCCGACCTTGCGCGGATTGAGGCGCCGCACCGCGCGCTTCCCGGCCCTGCGGCCGACGACCGCCGGATCTTCCAGGTTCTCGTCGTGCACCGCGGTCGCGCTGCTGTAGTCGCGCTCCATCCCGGTGCCTTCGCCGGCGATGACGGAAGCCGAAACCGAACGGTGGGATACGGCATAGCCACCGGAAAAGCCGTCGCTGGTGGCCAGCGCGACCCGCGTCCGGCCCCAGCCCGCCCGGGCGCCCTCGCTGTTGGTCACGCCGGAGACCGCCCGCGCGGCGTCCTCGGCGGCGGCGGCGCGCGCCGACAGCACGGACTCCGACGGCTCGCCCGCCCCGTCGAGGTCGAGGGCGGGAACAGATGTGGCGAGCATGTCCGGCTCGGCCAGGCCGGCATACTCGTCCTCCGGCACGGCCCGCGCCATCTCGACCGCGCGCCCAGCCGCGATCCGCAGAGCCTCGTGCCGGGGATCGGACGATGAAACCACCGCCGCGCGCTTGCCGACGAAGACGCGCAGCCCGATGTCGGTTCCTTCGGAACGCTCCACCTGCTCCGGCTTGCCCAGCCGCCGGGCGACGGAAAGGGAGGTTCCCTGCAGCATCACAGCGTCGGCGGCCTCCGCTCCGGCGGCACGCGCCATGTCCAGCAGGTCGGACAGGAGACTGAGATGGTCGGGGGCGGAGTCCGGCATGGCGATCTCGGTTTTCAATCTGGAATTGTGACTGCCGTCACTGAACGCAAGCTGCGGCAGATGCTCAATGCGACCTCTGACGTGCGGGCCGGTGGACCGTAACCGCGCGCCACGCGAGAGCAGCCCTTACACGCCGCCCGGCAATTTGCAATAATTGACGACCAACAAATGGCCGGGCCAGGTTGACAAGGCACTCTTGCGGTTTCCTCCGGGGCTTTGCCGGGGGTGTGCGGTCCTAGCGACGCTTCGTGAGAGTCCGGATGGACACGTATGGCGACAGCCGGCCGGTACAAGCTCCGTTTCGGGGCGAGGGCCACAATGCGCGGGCCGGCTTCTGCCGGACGGGGGCGCAGTGGTCCCGGCACGGGGCGCTGCGGGGAAGGCTGGCTGCCCATGAGCGGGTCGTCGTGGTAACGCGCAAGGGTACCCGTGACACAGTCGCCCGGCAGGGCGGGAAGCTGACGGCGTCCACCGACCTGATCCTCGAGTTCATGCAGTCGATCGAGCGCAGCTCCGACAGCGGCTCGGTCGACCGGCTGATGGGCCGCATCCTGCGGCGCACGCGCGAACTCACCTCGGCGGAGGCCGGCACCATCTTCATGGTGCAGGGCAGGGGCGGCAAGCGCCACCTGGAGCCGAAGAGCATCCAGAACGAGGCCGTCCGCATCCAGCCGGAATCGTTCATCGTGCCGGTCGACGAGAAATCCATCGCCGGCCATGTCGCGCTGACCGGCCAGACGCTGCTGATTGACGATCTCTACGACATGCCGGGCGACCTGACCTACCGCTTCAACGCCGGTTTCGACCGCAAGGTCGGATACCGCAGCAAGTCGATGATGTGCTTCGCGCTGCAGAACTACACCGGCAAGGTCGTCGGCGTGTGCCAGTTGATCAACCGCACGCTGGCGGGCGGCGGCGAGCCGATCCCGTTCGACGAGGAGCAGGCCGAACTGATCGCGATGTTCAACCATCTGGTCGGCAACGCTATCGAGCGCACCGACATGATGGAGCGTATCCGCGCCAAGAACCGGGCCCTGCGCACCCGCAACGAGAAGCTGCGCGCCCAGCGCCAGCAGATCGCCGCGCTGCAGGAGGAGACCGAGGACGCCTTCATGCTGTCCATCCACCTGCTGGCGAAGGCCGCCGATATCCACGACAAGGACACCGGCAACCACATCATGCGGGTCAACGAATATTCCTATGCGCTGGCGCGGCGACTTGGGATGCCAGCGGCGTTCTGCGAGGAGATCCGCTTCGCCGCGCAGCTTCACGACGTCGGCAAGATGAGCATCAATTCGGCGATCCTCACCAAGCCGGGCCGGCTAACGCCCGAGGAGCGCCGCGAGATGGAGCAGCACACCCTCTACGGCCACGAGATACTGAAGGAAAACGACCGCCTCGGCATGGCTTCGGAGATCGCGCTGTACCACCACGAGCAGTGGAGCGGCACCGGCTATCCGCACCGCGTGGCGGGCGAGGAGATTCCCATCGCGGCACGCATCGTCGCTGTTGCCGATGTCTACGACGCCCTGCGTTCGCCCCGCCCGTACAAGCCGGGCTTCAGCCACGCGCAGTCGATGTCGATCATGCTCGACGGCGACGACCGCATCGACCCGTCGCAGCACTTCGATCCCCGGCTGCTGCAGATCCTGCGCGACCACAGCGGCGACCTGGAGGGGGTCTACGGCATGCTCGCCGAGGCGCCGGAGCCGGAGTCGTTCGACTTCCGCGAGCGTGCCTAGATCGCGTTGCCGAGCTGGCCGGCGACGATCGCCGCCAGCACGCTCCAGCCGAACCACCTGTTCGATTTGAATTTCTCCAGGCAGTCTGCCGGATCGTCTGTCCTCACCGTCAGCGCCTGCCAGGCGAGTTGCGCGCCGGCGAGCGCGAGCCCCGCGAAGAATGCCGGATGAAGGCCGGCGCGTTCACCGGCGCCGGCCATCAGCGCCAGCGTGACGCCATAGGCGACGAACAGGAACGGCACCGTCGCCCGGCCCAGCCGCAGCGCCGACGAGCGCACGCCGATCAGCGCGTCGTCCTCCTTGTCCTGGTGCGCGTACACGGTGTCGTATCCCAGCGTCCAGGCGATGCCGGCGAGGTAGAGCAGGATCGCCGGCGCGTCGAGCGCGCCGCGCACCGCGGCCCAGCCGACCAGCGCGCCCCAGTTGAAGGTGAGCCCGAGGAATAGCTGCGGCCACCACGTCACGCGCTTCATGAACGGGTAGGCCAGCACCAGCGGCATCACGGCGAAGCCCAGCAGGATCGTGGTGCCGTTGAACTGCAGCAGCACGGCGAGGCCGACCGCCAGCTGCAACGCGAGGAACGCCAGCGCCTGCCGCGCCGAGAGCGTGCCGCTGGCCAGCGGCCTCCCGCGCGTCCGTGCCACCATGCGGTCGATGTCCCGGTCGGCGAGGTCGTTGACCGTGCAACCGGCGCCGCGCATCGCGATGGCGCCGATCAGGAACAGCAGCAGCGGCCAGGCCGACGGCAGGGTGCCGTCCGCGGCCAGCGCCGCGCCCCACCAGCAGGGGAACAGCAGCAGCCACCAGCCGATCGGCCGGTCGATGCGGGCGAGCCGCAGGTACGGCTGCAGCGATGGCGGGACGAACCTGTCGACGCAGCCCCCGGCCTGCGCGTCCCCGGGAATCGCCTGCAGGGGGGCGTCGACGGGATCGGGTGCCTCGTTCATCGGGCTGATATATTCGCCCACCGACGAACAACGCAATCTCCGGTTGGCATGAACGTGGAATTTCCGAAGGTCCGGCTCCATGTCGATGAGCCCCTCGCCGAAGGCGCGTCGCTCACCCTGGCGGAGTCTCAGTCGCACTACGTCGGCCGTGTGATGCGGATGCGCGAAGGCGATGCTCTGGCGCTGTTCAACGGCACGGACGGCGAATGGCGGGGCGCGATCCGGACGGTGGCGCGGAATGCCGTCTCGCTCCGGGTGGAGACGATGCTGCGGCCGCAGGCCCCCGAACCCGACCTGTGGCTCGCCTTCGCGCCGGTGAAGCGGCTGCGGATCGACTATCTTGTCGCCAAGGCGACCGAACTCGGCGCTTCGGCGCTGTGGCCGCTGTTCACCCGCCGCACCGCCGTGGAGCGGGTCAAGCTGGAGCGGCTCGCCGCGAACGCCGTGGAGGCCGCGGAGCAGTGCGGCCGGTTGACCGTGCCGCGGGTATTCGAGCCGGCGCGGCTGGAGGACGCCATCGCCCGCTGGCCGGCCGAGCGGCATTTGCTGCTGCTCGACGAGACCGGCGGGCCCCCGGCCGTCGATGCCCTGCTGCGGATTCGCGCCGAGCGGCCCGCAGTCCGGACCGCGCCCTGGGCCGTACTGTGCGGCCCGGAAGGCGGGTTCACGCGGTCGGAACTTGACGTGATCGGGAATCTTTCCTTTGTTACCCGCGTCGGCTTGGGGCCGCGCATCCTGAGAGCGGAGACTGCGGCGCTGGCCGCGCTCACCTGCTGGCAGGCCGTGCTCGGAGACTGGGGGGAGAGCCCGCCACGCTCCGGTTCCTGACGCCGCCGACGTCGCCCCTTCAAACCGCACGCTGCGAGCAATGGCCGCACCCGCCAAACCGCGCCCCGCGCCGATCGAGAGCAAGGCCCAGCTGATCGAGGATCTCGCCGCGGCGTGCAAGCCGCGCGACCGCTGGCGTATCGGCACCGAACACGAAAAGTTCGCCTACTCGGCGGACGATCTGCGCCCGCTCCCCTTCGACGGTCCGCGCGGCATCCGCGCGCTGCTCGAGGGACTCCAGCGGTTCGGCTGGCAGCCGGTGGTGGAGGGCGGCAAGCCGATCGCCCTGACGATGGGCCAGTGCAATATCTCGCTGGAACCCGGCGGGCAGTTCGAGCTGTCCGGCGCGCCGCTCTCCAACCTGCACCAGACCTGCGATGAGGTGCACACCCACCTGCACCAGGTGAAGGAGGTGGCTGGCGAGCTTGGTGTCGCCATGGTCGGCGTCGGGTTCAATCCGAAGTGGCGGCGCGAGGATGTGCCGTGGATGCCGAAGGGGCGCTACGGCATCATGCGGCGATACATGCAGCTCAAGGGCAAGCTCGGCCTCGACATGATGCTGCGCACCTGCACCGTGCAGGTGAACCTCGACTTCGAGAGCGAGGCGGACATGGTGGAGAAGTTCCGCATCGGCCTTGCGTTGCAGCCGCTGGCCACGGCGCTGTTCGCCAACTCGCCGTTCACCGAGGGCAAGCCCAACGGGTTCCTCAGCTACCGCAGCCACGTCTGGACCGACACCGATCCCGACCGCTGCGGCATGCTCGACTTCGTGTTCGAAGACGGCATGGGCTTCGAGCGCTATGTCGACTACGTGCTCGACGTGCCGATGTACTTCGTCTACCGCGACGGCTACATCGACGTCGCCGGCCAGTCGTTCCGCGACTTCATCGCAGGCCGGCTGCCCGGCTATCCGGGCCATCGCGCGACGATGGGCGACTGGGGCGACCATATGACCACCCTGTTCCCCGAGGTTCGGCTGAAGCACTATCTGGAGATGCGCGGTGCCGACGGCGGGTCCTGGGGCCGCATCTGCGCGCTGCCGGCGCTGTGGACCGGGCTGCTCTACGACAGGGATGCGCAAGCCGCGGCCTGGGACCTGGTCAAGGACTGGAGCGTCGCCGAGATTCGTGACTTGCGCGACGCCGTGCCGCGCACCGCCCTGCACACGCCGTTCCGTAACGGCACCGTGCGCGACGTGGCGCGACGGATGGTGGAGATCGCCGATCACGGGCTCCGCCGCCGGGCCGTCGCCGACGTCACGGACGCCGACGAGACGACCTACCTGGTTCCGCTGCGGGAGATCGTCGACTCCGGCAAGACGCCCGCCGAACAGCTGCTGGAACGCTACGAAGGCCGCTGGGGCGGCAGCGTCGACCCCCTGTTCACCGAATGCGCCTACTGAAGGCATGACGGAGGGAAGCCCCCGGAAGCCGCAGGACTGCCGCGACCTGGAGGACATCCGGCGCGAGATCGACCGCATCGACCGGCAGGTCGTGCGGCTGCTGGCGGAGCGGCAGGGCTATGTCGGGCGCGCCGCCGACTTCAAGCCGACGCGTGCCGCGGTGGTGGTGCCCGAGCGCATCGAGGCGATCGTCGCCGCGATGCGCGAGCGCGCCGCGGAGCACGGCGCCGACCCGGATCTGATGGGCGAAATCTACCGCGACATGATCACGCGCTTCATCGCCTTCGAGGAGCGCGAGTGGGACAAGCGAGGCCGCTGAGGCGGCGCCGATAGGCAGTTCGTCCGCTTGACGCCGCTCGCTCGCCGAGGCGACAGTGTCGACTGACGGCAGCCGGATTTCAGGAGGAACGGAGATGGATTGGCGGGGTTGGTAGTTGATCTGAAAGAACGCCGCCGACCGCGCCGGCGCGTACTCGCCGGGCTGGCCGGTATTGCCGGGCTGGTGCTCGCAGGCGGGCCGCTCTCTGCCGTGGCGGCGCCCCTAGCCTCGCGTCCGCGAAGCCTCTCCTTCCTTCACCTGCACACTCGCGAATCGCTCCAGGTCACGTACTGGGCAGGCGGCTATATTCGTCCGGCGCTCGGGGAGATCGACCATCTGTGCCGTGATTTTCGAACCGGCGAGGTGCACCCGATCGCGCCTGCGCTGCTGGACCTGCTCCATGCGCTGCGAAGGAAGCTCGGCACGTCCGAACCGTTCCAGATCGTTTCCGCCTATCGCTGCCCGGCCACCAACGCCAAGCTGGCGGCCAATTCGTCGGGGGTCGCCAAAAAGAGCCTGCATATGACGGGAGAGGCCATGGACATCCGCCTGGCCGACCGTTCGTGCGGACAGGTCTTTCGGGCGGCGCGTGGGCTTAATGCCGGGGGGACCGGACTGTACAGCCGGTCGAACTTCGTCCATGTGGACGTGGGGCGGGTTCGCCACTGGGGCGGATGACGCCGCTTCGTGCGCTTTTCCCGCTGATCGCGCTGTGCGCGGCGGTCGCATCCGCCGGCGTCTCCGCCCGCGCGCAGGAAATCCGCGCGGTGGTCAGCGTCGACCGGTTTTACGAACTTCGCGACGGCGCCCTTGGCTGGACCGGCCCCGCCAATGCGCATCTCTACCGGCAGCTGCTGGAAAGCGTCGAGGGGGCAGCTGCGCATGGCCTGGAACCGGCCGACTATCACCTTGCGGCCCTGCGCGCCGGCGATCCCGACCCGGATGGGCTCCGCCTCGACCGTATCGCGACGGATGCCTACCTGACCCTGGCCGCACATCTGCTGTCCGGTCGCCTGAACCCCGTGACAGTCGAGCCCGACTGGACCGCCGCCAGGCGGGAGCGGGATCTTGCCGTCTATCTGCACGCTGCGCTGGCGCAGGGTGCCGTGCGAACCAGCCTCGACGCCCTGGGGCCAATGCAGCCGGGCTATGCTGCGCTGAAGCAGGCGCTTTCGCAGTACCGGGCTATCGCCGATCGCGGCGGCTGGCAGCCCGTCGATTCTGGCGCGGTGCTCCGGCGAGGCGATACAGGACCGCGCGTCCAGCAGTTGCGTCGGCGGCTGCGGGCGACCGGCGACGTGGAGGGGACGGAAGGCTCGCCCGATGCATTCGATGCCGCGCTCGATATCGCCGTCCGCCGCTTCCAGCGCCGCGCCAATCTCGAGCCCGACGGTATTGTCGGCCCGGCGACGCTGGCGCAGTTGAACGTGTCCGTGCAGGGCCGGATCGCCCAGATCCGGGCAAATATGGAACGCTGGCGCTGGCTGCCCGAGGATCTCGGCACGCGGCATATACGGGTCAATATTGCCGACTACCGGCTCGAGGCCCGATCCGGGGGCGAGGTCGAGCGGGTGCACGAGGTTGTGGTCGGCCAGTTGTTCCGCAAGACGCCGGTGTTCTCAGGGCGAATGACCTATCTTGTCCTCAATCCCTGGTGGGAGACGCCGCCGAGCCTGGCGGTGAGGGACAAGCTGCCGGCCTTTCGCAAGAACCCCGAGATGGTCACCGCCCTCGGCTTTCAGGTGATTGACCGCGAAGGCCGCACCGTCGACCCGGCGACGATCGACTGGTCTACGGTCACCGCGCGCAACTTTCCGTTCCGGATCAGGCAGGCGCCGGGTCCGCAGAACGCGCTGGGGGATGTCAAGTTCATGTTTCCCAACCGCCACAACGTCTATCTGCACGACACGCCGACCCGCGGCCTGTTCGCGAAGACGCGCCGCGACTTTTCGTCGGGCTGCATCCGCGTCAAGGATCCGCTCCGGCTGGCCGCCTGGGCGGCGGCGGACACGCCGGGCTGGGACGAGGCGCGCATCGAGGCGGTAGCGGCCGGAAATGAAGAGACGCGTGTCTCGCTCGCCCGTCCGGTGCAGGTCCATCTCCTCTACTGGACGGTAGTTCCGGAGGACGAGACCGGCGTCCGCTTCCTTGCCGACATTTATGAGCGCGACGGGCGCCTCATCGAGGCACTGGACGGCTGAGGTCGCCTACACCGCCGTCCCGCCGACTGTCAGGCCGTCGATGCGCAGGGTCGGCTGGCCGACGCCCACGGGCACGCCCTGGCCCTCCTTGCCACAGGTGC
>JBBDQX010000073.1:0-8717 GCA_040905765.1 Acetobacterales bacterium | reverse complement strand
GCCGCGTCACCGCGCGGCGCAGCGAGTCGAGCACCGCGCCGGGCATGTCGTCCTCGGCCAGTTCCGGCATGCGGCCGGCGTGGTCGAGCACGTCCCACCAGCGCCGCTCCCGAACCGAGCCGTCCGCGCCGAGGCGCAGCCAGCAGCCGGCCGGCAGCTTCCTTATTCCGGCGAACAGCGTCTGCGGCGCCGGCGTGGTGAGGAAGGACAGGTAGTGGAAGAACGCCTCGTCGTCGACCGCGCGCGGCACCGAGGGGTCGCGCAGGATCGCCTTGATCTCCGACGCAAACAGCAGCCGTCCGTCGCGCACCGTATAGTACAGCGGCTTCACCCCGGCGCGATCGCGCACCAGCCACAGCGCGCGCTCGCGCGCATCCCACAGGGCGAAGGCGAACATCCCGACGAAGCGGTCGAGGCAGGCGATGCCCCACTGTTCGAAGGCGTGCAGGATGACCTCGGTATCGGAATGGTCGGTACGCCAAATATGGCCGCCGATGGCCTCGAGCTCGCGGCGCACCTCGGCGTGGTTATATATCTCGCCGTTGAAGACGACCTGCAGGTTGCCGTCCTCGTTCGCCATCGGCTGCCCTGCGGCTTCCGAAAGGTCGATGATCGACAGCCGCCGGTGGCCGAGGCCGGCACGGCCGTCCGGCGCGATCCAGGTGCCGCGTCCGTCCGGCCCGCGATGCGCGAGCGCGTCCGTCATCCGGTCCAGCAGGCCCGCATCGACCGGAGGCGCGCGGTCGCCGAACGCGACGATGCCGGTGATGCCGCACATCTACTTGCGCGCGCGGATGACCAGGAAGGAGCCCCAGGCATCGGGGAAGTGGCGCGCCAGCCAGTCGGGAAAATGCTGGCGGTCGTAGGCGGTCATGACCTTGCGCACCTCGATGTCGGCATAGGCGGAGAACATGTCGCGCATCTCCCGCACTGTGTAGGCCTTGGTGCCGACGCTTTCGAAATGCTCCCACAGCACCTCGGCGAAGCTGCGCCACGGGCGGCCGCGCAGCAGCCCGTGCTTGATCCATTCCTTCAGCACGGCGAGCGAAAGACGCCCGTACATCATGCCGACGAACACGCCGCCCGGCTTCAGCACGCGGCGCACCTCGGCGACGATGCGGTCGGGATCCTCGGAATGGTGGATCACACCCCAGGAATAGACGAGGTCGAAATGGTCGTCGGGGAAGGGCAGGGTCTCGGCGTCGTGGCGCTGCAGGTCGGATTCGAGGCCGTACAGCCGGAGACGCGCGCGCGTCGTCTCGATCGCCGCCTCGGTCAGGTCGACGCCGTGGCATTCGCAGCCGGCGCGCGCCCATTGCAGATGGTCGGTGCCGGCGCCGACACCGATCTCCAGCATGCGTTCGCCACGGTGGCGGGTGAACTGCGCCGCCGCGTGGATCATCGGCTCGCAGGCGTAGCGATGTTCCTCGACCCGCTCGAACCAGTCGCGCGACAGCGGCTCCAGATCGCCGGTGATCCCCTTGTTGGTGCCGACCGGACCCTGCTCCCAGAAGGCACGGACCCGGGTGTTGAGACTGTCGTCGCTCATGCCGCCCTCGCCGCGTCTATCAGGACCTGCTGGAAGCGCGGCCGTACCGCGGTCGCGTCGTGCGCCGGCAGCGCCCGCTCCGCCGCCGCCACGAGACGGGCGCGCAACGGCGCGTCGTTCGCGACCTCGCGGATCGCCGCCTGCAGGGACCGCCGGTCCGGAACCGACACCACCCGCCCCCAGCCGGCGTCGCGCGCGTAGTCGACCTGCGCCACGCCCGCCGGACCGAATACCAGAACCGGGGTGCCCGAGGCCAGATAGGCGGGCACCTTGGTCGGCATCGAGTAGCGGATGAACTCGACGCTGCGGCGGTCGAAGTTGACCGGCAACACCAGCATGTCGGCCGACGAGAGCCGTGCGAAGAAGACGGCGTCGTCCTCGATCGGCGGCAGCAGCCGGACGTTCGGCAGGGCGAGGCGGCGCCGGAACGGCGCGAGCTGGAAGTCGGGGGCATGGATATCCATGCGGATGCCCATGCCCTCGCGCGCGAGGGCCGCGACCGCGCCGGCGACGTCGACCAGGCTGTCGCCCTGCGCGTCGGCGTAGACCGAGCCGGTGTAGACCAGCATCACCGGACCGGCCGAATCGCGCGGCGCCGGCTTCGACCAGCGGCCTGCCTCGACCGGATTCTGGAACGGCAGGAATTCCCGGCCGAACCGCCCCGCGAAGGCCCGGCACATCGCGTCGCCGATGCCGAGGCAGGCGTCGGCGCGGCCGACGAGGCCGTGCAGAAGCCGCTCCATGCGGGTCCGCTCCAGGCCCGACAGGAGTCCGCCGCGATAGATCACGGCGGGCCAGTCGTCCATGAAGTGGACCACCAGCGGCAGGGCAAAGCGTGCACGGATGGCCTCGACAATCTCCATGACCGGGTTGCCGCCGAGGATGGTGTAGAGCACGTCGGGACGGAAGCCGGCGATCCAGTCCTCCAGTGCCGGCGTCAGCCGGCCCCGCCGCGGCACGCCGTCGCCGAACAGCAGACGCTTCGCCCTGCGTGCCGGCGACATACCTGCCGGCGCCGCGGCGGGCGCGGCATCGCGCCCGGCCCCGGCGGCCGGCACGAACGGACTCAGCCACGGAACCGGCGCGATCTCCTGCGGACCCAGCCGGTAGTAGCGCACGCATACCTCGTCCGAGGTCGGCACCGGATCGCAATGCACGGTCGCCAGCCGGTCCAGCGGCCAGCCGCGGAACAGGTTGGTGAAGGTGACGCCGCCGCCCGTCACCTTGTTGAAGGCGGCGGGCGTCACGAACAGCACGCGCGGCGCCTCAGCCACCGGCGCGCCGCTCCAGCAGCCCGGCATAGAGGTCGGCGAAGCGGCGCGCCTGCAGTTCCACGCCGTATTCCGCCTCGGCGGTCCGCCGGGCGCCCTCGCCCAGCCGCCGGCGCAACGCCGGATCGTCGAGCAACGCCTGCAAGCCCGCGGCCAGGCCCCCGGCATCGCCGGCAGGCGAGAGCCAGCCATTTTCCATGTGCCGCACCGCGTCGCGCGTGCCGCCGGCGTCGAAGGCGAGCGGCGGCGTGCCGCAGGCCATCGCCTCGAGCAGCGCGTTGGACAGGTTCTCGGCCAGAGAGGGCGTGGCGACGACATCCGCGGCGGCATAGGCGGCTGCCAGCAGGCGGTCGTCGCGGACATAGCCGAGCGAGCGGACCGGCCAGGGCACCTGCGACCTCAGCTTGCCGCCGTCGGAGCCGAGCAGCAGCAGCACCGGCGGCCGCTCGCCGACATCGCAGCGCGCGAGTGCCTCGACCAGCAGGTGGCCACCCTTGCGGGGGTTGTCGTCGAGCACCTGGGCGGCGAAGGCGACCACCCGGTGGTCCGGCTCCAGTCCGAGCACCATGCGGGCCGCCGCCTTGTCGACCGGGCGGAACACGTCGAGATCCAGCCCGTTCGGGATGCGGTGCACGGCACAGCCTTCGAACAGCGGGCTCTCCCGGGCGATGTTCTCCAGCCAGGTCGACGGGGCGACCACCGTCAGGTCGGTATTGCGGTAGGCCCGCCGCTTGATCCGCCACAGCAGCGCCGTGGTATCGTGCCGCAAGGGCGGGTAGGTGACCAGGTCGGGGCATGCGCCGCAGCCGGTGCGCCAGCGGCCGCAGTCGCCGGGATAGGCGCAGTGGCCGGTCAGCGGCCACATGTCCGACAGACGCCATACCACCGGCGCGCCGCGCGACAGCGCCGGCAGCCACCGGTGGCTGAAATACCCGCCATGTGTGTTGTAGAGCTGGACGATGTCGGCGCCGCGCACCCACGGATGGTTCATCACGCGCCGCCGCGACGGATAGTACAGGTGCTGCAGCGACAGCCGCCGCGTCATCTCCTCGGCGGCTCGGTCTTTCAGCTTTCCCAAGCCGCCGCCATGCACCGTGTCGACGTCCAGGTCCTGCTGTGTGGCGATACCGACCAGCATCCGCGACTCGTGCCCGAGGTCCTTGAGCCCGCGGTGCACCCGCCACGCAGCGCGCCCCGAGCCGCCGTCGTTCTGCGCCGTCGAGAAGTGCACGACGGACAGCCTGCGCCCGTTCATTCCGCCAGCTCCGCCAGCGTGAAGTCGGGGCGCGCGCCGCCGCCCTCGACGAACACCCGGTGCCAGAGCTGGAACATCAGCGCCGCCCAGATGCGGTTGGTGTGATCGGCCTCACCGACGACGTGCGGCGCGACGTAGCGCGCGTGGAAATCGCGACGGAACAGGCCCTGAGCCTCCAGCCGGTCGGGATCGAGCAGCCGCCGGCACAGCGGTGCCAGCCGATCGCGCAGCCACAGCTTCAGCGGAATGACGAAGCCCTTCTTCGGCGCGTGCACCACATGCCGCGGCAGCAGCGGCACCGCCGCGCGGCGCATCAGGCGCTTCAGGTCGCGACGCTGCGTGCGGCGGTCCGCCGGGATCGCCAGCATCGCCTCGACGAAGCGGTGGTCGAGCAGCGGCGTCCGCGCCTCCACCCCGTGCGCCATCGAGAACCGGTCGGTCATGGTAAGGAATTCGTCGGGAAGCTGCGTCGCAATGTCGGTGTGCGCCACCCGGTCGCGCAGCGCGAGGTCCGGCCGCGCGTCGAACACCGCCTGCAGCAGGGCGGCCGTGTCCGCGCAGCCGGACAGCGCGGGCGCGAACACCCGCTCCCGCTTCTCCGCGTCGGGCAGGTAGTAGTAGCGCTCGGCGAACTCACGGCGGAACAGCGCCGAATGGTCGCGGGGGCCGCGAAGCCGTTCGCGCCAGTCGCCTTCCAGCTCGCGCCATTTGCCGTAGTTGCCGAACAGCTCGTCGCCGCCAACGCCGGTCATGCCGACCTTCACGTCCGCGCCCATCGCCTTGAACACCGACCATGACGGCAGGCCGCCGCCATAGGGCTCATCGAGATGCCAGACCATCTGCGGCAGGTCGTCGAGCAGCGTCTCGGGTTGCAGCACGATCTCGTGATGCTCCGTGCCCCACTTCTCCGCCACCGCGCGGGCGTTGGGCAGCTCGTTCCAGTCGCCCTCGCCTTCGCCGGTGAAGCCGACCGAGTAGGTGCGGACCCTGTGCCCCGCCTGCGCCAGCAAGCCGACGACGGATGAAGAATCCAGCCCGCCGGAGAGCGAGCAGCCGATCGGCACGTCGGACAGGGACCAGCGCGACACCGCGTCGGCGAGTCCCTCGCGCACGCGGCGCGGCAGGCCAAAGCCGGCGCTGCCGCCGCCGAATTCCGGACGCCACCAGCGAGCGACGGAGACCTCGCCGTCATCGAGCCGGTACGTCAGGTGATGACCGGGGGGCAGCCGCCACACGCCGTCGACGATGCTGTCGGCGCCAGGCACATACATCAGGCTCATGTAGTGGAACAGTGCCTGCGGGTTAAGGCGCGGCTCCACGAAAGGCAGCGCCAGCAGCGACTTCAGCTCCGAGGCGAAGGCGAAGCGACCGCCGACGGCGGCATAGTAGAATGGCTTGATGCCGAGCCGGTCGCGCGCGCAGAACAGCCTGCCGGCGTCGCGGTCGTACAGTGCGAAGGCGAACATGCCGTCGAGCCGCGGCAGGGCGGACGGTCCCTCGGCGGCGAGCAGGGTCAGCAGCACCTCGGTATCGGAATGGTCGCTGCGGAAGCGGTGGCCGCCCGCCTCCAGATCCCGACGCAGGTCAGGCGCGTTGTAGATCTCGCCGTTGAACACGATGGTGTGGCGGCCGTCCGGCGTCGACATCGGCTGTGCGCCGCCCTCGGCATCGAGGATGGCGAGGCGGCGCATCGCCAGGGA
Organism: Acetobacterales bacterium; assembly: GCA_040905765.1. Lineage (GTDB taxonomy): Bacteria > Pseudomonadota > Alphaproteobacteria > JBBDQX01 > JBBDQX01 > JBBDQX01. The sequence continues at coordinate 2,942 of JBBDQX010000073.1, read as the reverse complement.
CAGGCCGGTGTCGCGATCGCGGAACAGGCCCTCGCCGTCCGGGCCGCGATGGACCTGGCGCGCGTTCATCGCCTCGATCCAGGCGTCCTCCTGCGGGCCGTGCAATCCGACGATTCCGCACATGCCGTCAGAACGCGTCGTCGAGCACGAGGTCGTCGGCGCCGCTGGCGATCCAGTCGCCGATACGGCGCGCGTCCGGCGCGGCGAGCAACGCGTCGCGGTCGGTCGGGCGCAACGACGCCTCCATGGTGGCGGTGGAGTCCTTGCGAAAGGCGAAATCGACACTTTCCAGCGGCACCGAACGTCCGATGAACGAGGCATAGGCGAAGCGCCGCGCCAGCTCGACCTGCTCCGACGGCATCGGCGGCAGCTCGTGCAGCCGTGCGAGGGCCGTCAGGTAGGTATCGATCTGGTCGAAGTCGGTGGTGAAGCCGCGCCGGTCGTACCGGCCGGTGCCGGCGGTGAGCGTGCGAATGCCCCGGCAGGCCGCTTCGATGCCGACGGTGCCGCGCACCGTGAGGCAGTAGTCGGCGAGCGCGAATACGGACAGCGTATTGACGTCCGTCTCCGGCTCGATCACACGGATATGGGGCGGCAGCGTGCCGAGCACGCGGCTGATGGCGCGCATCTCGGAATACTCGCCCTGCGCGCCGTCGCGCGCCGACTTCACGCGGTTGGCGGGGTGAACCTTGATGACCCAGTTGAGGCGGCCATTGGCGGCCGCCGTCTGCAGCGTGCGGCAGAACCAGTCCTCGTAGCCGTCGAACAGGTCCTCTCCCCAGGCGAAGGTGGCGTCCCAGAACATGTGCGGGAACACCACCGCCGTCTTCTTCGCGGGGTCGAGGCCGAGCCGGGCGGCGAGTCCGTCGCGGTCGTAGAAGCGCGTGTCGAACTGCGTGCCGACGCTGGCGAACCACTGCCCCGAGGCATAGGCGCCGTCCATCGCTTCGAACAGCCGGCGCTCATGCGCCGCGGTCCACTGCATGGTTCGCGCCCGCTCCCACGTGGCCGGCGAGATCGCGTAGGGATGTTCGCGGGCGTTGCCTGCATGGAACCGCTTGATCGAGAGCGTTCCCGGGGACTGCGTGGTGTTCCAGAGGAACACCGGCACGCCACGCACCACCGCCAGGTCGAAGATCTCGCCGAACGGGGTGTAGGCGTTCTCGGCGAGCAGGATGGCGCCCGGGCGCACCTGCTCGAAGATGGCACGCGCCAGGTCCAGCGCGTCGAGGCTTTCGCCGAGGGCGACGGCGACGCGTCCTCTGGTGCGGTCGTCGGACAGATCGATATTGCCGCTGCGGGTCAGCCGCATCATCGTCGCGGCGGCGTAGGTGCCGACCTTGACGCCGTCGATCTCGAAGTCCCGCAACGCCTGCTGCGAGTGCAGGAAGGTGCTGATGCTCTCTGCGGCGCCCGCCGGGGCCGGGACCGCGAGGGCGGCAGGCGATACGAAATCGTCGATTCCGAGCCAGCGATAGGCCTTCCGCACCGGCCAGTTGTGCGAGACCAGCACCGTGGGCCGGTAGCCGGCGCATTCAAAACCGGCGAGCATGACGCGCTCGAGAACCGCAGGGGCAACGTCGCCGTAACTCACCACCAGCACTATCTGCCCCGCGCCCCGGCGGGGAGAGGCAGCCAGCGGAGCAGTGGTCGTGGCCTGCAAGTGCCGCAGCGCTGCAAGCTGCGGGCGCAACCGAATGCGCCATGAGGCGTGGCACAGGTAGCGGACCCAGAACGCGGCCACCGAAAGCGCCGGGACGGTCGTGGCAAGCCTGTCGCGAAGCCTTGGACTCAACATCAGGCTGGCGGGGCCGGGTTTTCATGCGAGCTGGGCAAGCGTCGGCCGGACGTCATTCGCCTTTTACCGCGTTGCCGACGATGCCGTTGCCGCCCTCGCGGACCTCGACGTCCCGATAGCCGAGCGAGTCGAACCAGTGCCGTACCTCGCCGAGCCGCACCGGAAGGTCATAGGTGGCGGAGAGCGCGTCGAACGTATCGAGGACCGCCCATTCGACCTTCTGGGGATGCGGCAAGTCCGTATAGAAGTAGTTCCAGCAGGGCACGATCGCGCCGACGTACGTGCCCAGGACCGGCGTGCGCTTGATCACCGTGTCGAACGGCAACCACTTCGGGATAAACCACCGCAGGAACGCCAGAAGGCGGTCCGGGTCCATCCGGGTAGTAATCGGGCGCCAGAGATATTTCGACTTCCAGGGCCGGATACGGCCGTCCTTGGCGTAGACGTCGATCGACATGCGCCCGCCGGGCCTGAGGACGCGATGCAGGCTGCGGAAAGCCACCGCCGGATCGGGCGTGTGCTGTAGCACGCCGTGGCAAAATACCCGGTCGAAGACGCCGTCCGGGTACGGCAGGTCGAGTATGTCGGCCTGCGCGAAGGCGACGTTGACGCAATCGCGGTTCTGTTCCGCGGCAACATCCACCGCGGAGGAAAAGTCGATCGCGAGGATGCTCCCCCCGGTCGCGGCAAGGATTTCCGTAAAGCGGCCCGCGCCGCACCCCGCCTCCAGGATCAGCTCCCCGGCCAGGCCCGTAGCGGGCCAGCCGGTCTCCCGCAGGTAGCGCTCGCCGGTCAGCGAGGTGCGCGTGCTCCTGTCATACTGGGTGGTCCGGAAGCTGTGCCATTGAAGGGCGAAGGATTTCGCGTAGCCGTCGTCGGTGCGGAACCGGGCCACGCCGTCCGTCACGGGTATGCGGGCCGAACCGCATAGCAGCGAACCACCATCTATCGAGACGGGAGCGTTCATCGCCCGCGAGAAAATCGCTTCGGTGCGTCGCAGCCTGCATGAGGGGCGCGATCCGTCGTGGTCGCGAGGGGGCTCGGAGTTATTCATCGAATGGTTGCAGGCTCCGGGAAGCGGCACGGACGACTAGCAGGCTGTTGAAGAAGTGACGCGTTCGGCCTTGAGGGTGGCCTCGTCGCC
>JBBDQX010000072.1:0-8751 GCA_040905765.1 Acetobacterales bacterium | reverse complement strand
GGACACGCGCCTCACGCCGCTTCGCCGCTCGGTGCTGGAACTGGTGCTCGAGAGCGTCGCGCCGGTCGGAGCGTACACCGTGCTGGAGCGGCTGCAGGAGAAGCTCAAGCGGCGAGTGGCGCCGCCCACCGTCTACCGGGCGCTCGACTTCCTGCTCCGGCAGGGCCTGATCCACCGCATCGAGCGGTTCAACGCCTTCGTGGCCTGCCCGCATCCCGGCGAGGGACATCGGGCGCAATTCCTGATCTGCACCTGCTGCGGCCTGGTCCGCGAGCTGGATGACGCGCCGGTCGACGAGGCCATCGACCGGGCCGCGAAGCGGGCCGGATTCGCTATCGAGCGCGGCCTCGTCGAGATCGAGGGTCGCTGTCCGGAGTGCTGCGCTAACCGATAGCGGCGAGCCGTCCGAAGCCCTTGTCGAGGTCGGCGATCAGGTCGTCGGGATCCTCGAGCCCGATATGGAGTCGCATCAGCGGGCGTGAAGCGTCGAACGTCGTCGCGGTGCGGATGGTGTCGCGTTTGTTGGCGATGCACAGACTCTCGAAGCCGCCCCAGCTCGATCCGATGCCGAACAGCTCCAGCCCGTCGATCATGTTGCGCACCGCCTCGTCGGAGAATGGCTTCAGGCGGACGCCGAACAGTCCGCAGGCGCCGGTGAAGTCGCGCTTCCACAGCTCATGGCCCGGCGCGCCGGGCAGGGCGGGGAACAGCACCTCCTCCACCTCCGGGCGATCGCGCAGCCATTCCGCGACCTTAAGCGCGCTGGCGGCATGCCGTTCCAGCCGTATCGCCAGGGTACGGATGCCGCGCGTGGTCAGGTAGACGTCGTCCGGCGCCGCGTAGCAGCCGGTCATCGCACCGCGCGTCTTGAGCTGCTCCCAGTGCTTGTCCTTCACCGTGACCGAGCCGATCAGCACGTCGGAATGGCCGACCAGGTATTTGGTACCGGCCTGGATCGACACGTCGCAGCCGTGCCTGAACGCATCGAAGGTGTAGACGCCCCAGGTATTGTCGATCATCACCACTGCGCCCCGATCATGCGCGACGGCGGCGAGAGCCGGTACGTCCTGCACCTCGAAGGTCATCGAGCCCGGCGATTCAAGATAGACCACGCGGGTATTCGGCTGCATCAGCCTGCGAAGGCCGTCGGCATCGATCAGCGGGTCGTAGTAGGTGGTCTCGACGCCGAAGTCCTTCAGCAGCACGTCGCAGAAGCGTCGCGCCGGCGTGTAGACGCTGTCGGCCATCAGGATATGATCGCCGCTCTTGAGGAAGGCGAGCAGCGGCACGGTCACCGCGGCGAGGCCGCTCTGTACCAGCAGGCAGCGATCACCGCCCTCCAGGTCGGCGATCACGTCCTCCAGCGCCCAGTGCGTCGGTGTGCCGTGCAGCCCGTATGAGAGGTTGTGCTTCTCGAGCCGCCGCGTCCCGGATGCCTGGTGCTCGGCCACCGTCGGGTAGAGGATGGTCGAGGCTCGGTAGACCGGCGTATTGACCACACCGTCGTGATCGTGCGGGTGGCGTCCGACGTGAAGCAGGCGTGTGTCGGCCTTCATGCTCGAATTCTCCCCCTGTGTGTAGGCCGCTCGTTCCCCGCGTGTCACTGCTGACGGCCGCCCTGATCCTTGCTCCACTCCTCGTAGGGAACCGCCGGAACCTCGCGCGGCTCGCAGACGCTCTGGCGCAGGAAGCGGCGGGTCTCCAGTTCGGAGCCGGCCTGCCCCTGCTTGACGCGCGCATCGAGCGCGCGCAGCGACTGCGTGCAGTTCTCGTATAGGGAATAGCGACCGGACGGCACCGTGATGCAGTCCTGGGTCGGCTGCTGATTGGCGTCGACCGAGCAGAATACGGCGAAGCCGAAGAAGATGATGGCTTTCATGGGACGGAGCCTACGGGGCTTTGGGGCTACGCGGCGGAGCTGCCGCCTGCGCATAATGTGGTCAATGGTTTAACCGCCGGCGCGAGGCCCCTCAACAGGTTTCCCTTCCGAGACGTGGCGGTGGCGGGCGATCACCCGTCGAGCACGCGGGTAAGAAGCTTGCCGCCCTTCAGCCGCGCGCGGTTCGGATAGCGCGGCTCCCCGGTGTAACCGAGCCGCTCGTAGAAGGCGACCGCGCCATCCTCGCCTTCGCGCACCAGCAGGCAGACCCGCGGCAGATGCTGGTCGCGCAGCCAGCGTTCGGCGCGGCGCACCATGCGTCGGCCGAGCTGTCGCCCACGCTCTTCGGGCTCGACGGCAACGTAATGCAGCCAGCCCTGCACGTCGTCGTGTCCGACCATCACGCTCGCCACCGTCGTGCCGGCGCGCACGGCCACGAACACCTTGCCGCGGCCGGAACCCCTGCACTGAGCGATATGCGTCTTTGGATCGCTGCCGTCGCGCAGCAGGCCGCACCGCTCCCAGAGGGCGGAGACGTCGGGCAGGTCCTCGTCGCGATAGGCGCGGATGCGCAGGCTCACGGGCCGGGACCCGGGCGGCGTCAGGTCTCGACGGGCGTATCGTCGCGGTTGCCCCATTCCGACCACGAACCGTCGTAGACCGCCACCCGGTCGTGGCCCAGCAGATGCAGCCCGAGCGCGACGACGCAGGCGGTCACTCCCGATCCGCAGCTCGTCACCACAGGTTGACGCGCATCTACGCCGGCCTTGTCGAAGATGCGCTCAAGCTCGTCCGAAGTGCGGAAACGGTGGTCGTCGCCTTCCAGCAGGTCGGTGTAGGGCACGTTGACGCTGTGGGGGATGTGGCCTAGGTGCCGCGTCGGGTGCTTCTCCTTGCCGCGCCCGGCGAACCGCTCGGCGGCGCGGGCGTCGACGACGAGTTCCTCGCCGGTCTCGACGTTCGCCAGAAGCTGCTCGATGCTACGCACCAGTTCGGGGCGAAAACCGGCCTTATATCGTGCCGGAGCGGGTGCGACCTGGCCGCTCTCGGCAGGCCGGCCTTCCGCGGTCCACCTCGGCAACCCGCCATCGAGCAGCGAGACCCGGTCGTGGCCGAACACCCGGAACATCCACCAGCCCCGCGCGCCCGACGACAGTGGGCTCGAATCGTAGGCCACGACATGGTCGTCGTTGCCGATGCCGAGCGCGCCGACCTTCTCGGCGAACAACTCCGGCGGCGGCAGCATGTGCAGGAGATCCGTGTGCCGGTCGGCGATCTCGTCGAAGTCGAAGAACACGGCCCTGGGTATGTGCGCCTCCAGGAAGGCCTTGCGCCCGTCGCCCGTCGAATCGATGACCTTGACCTTCGGGTCATCCAGATGCGCGGCCAGCCATTCCGTCGAGACCAGCGAACTCGCATTTGTGTATGACATGAACGTTGCTCCACAAGGCTCTGGTAATTATTGATTATTTCAGGGAGAGATTGATCCGGCGGTTCTGGCGTCCCTTCTTCTCTATCTTGCCGATCCCGATCTCTCCGATCTCTCCGGTGCGTGCCACGTGCGTGCCGCCGCAAGGCTGATAGTCGACCGCATCGCCGTCCGGGGCGCCGATGCGGACGGTGCGTATCCGGCCGCCGCCGCGTGGTGGCTGCACCGACATGGTGCGCACCAGGTCGGGATCGGCGTCGAGTTCGGCGTCGGTGATCCAGCCGACCGACACCGGCAGGTCGGCGGCGATGACGGCGTTGATCTCTTCCGCCAGCCGCTTCTTGTCCAGGGTGTTCTCCGCCATGTCGAAGTCGAGGCGGCCGCGGCCCTCGCCCACGGAGCCACCCGTCACCGCATGCGGCACCATGGCGCACAGCAGGTGGAGCGCCGTGTGGGTGCGCATCAGGCTGTAGCGGCGCTCCCAGTCGATCACGGCCGTCACCGGCGTGCCCGGGGCGGGCAGGGTGGCGCCCTCTTGGGGCAGATGCAGCACGTCTTCCGGCCCTTGATCGCCCTTCGCCGTCCCGGCGATGCGTATCGTCATGTCGTCGGCGAGGCGTAATTCGCCGGTGTCGCCGGGCTGGCCGCCGCCGGTCAGGTAGAAAACCGTGCGGTCGAGGCGGATGCCCGCCTCGTCGGCCGAGACGACGGTGGCGGCGCATTCGCGCGCATAGGCATCGGTGCGGAATACCGCCTCGGTCATCGGCTCAGTCCAGCCAGTCGGGAAAGGGCAGGCCCTTGGATTTCAGGAACGCCGGGTTGAACAGCTTGCTCTGGTAGCGTGTGCCGAAGTCGCACAGCACGGTGACGATGGTATGGCCCGGGCCCATCTGCTTCGCCAGCCGGATCGCACCGGCCACGTTGATGCCGCTGGAGCCGCCGAGGCAAAGGCCTTCGTGCTTCAGCAGGTCGAACACCACCGGCAGCGCCTCTTCGTCGGGAATCCGGAACGGCACGTCCACCGGGGCATCCTCGAGGTTGGCGGTGATCCGGCCCTGGCCGATGCCCTCCGTGATCGACGTACCCTCCGACTTGAGTTCGCCGTGGGCGTAGTGGTGGTACAGCGCCGCGCCCATCGGGTCGGCGAGGCCGATGACGACGTCCTTGCTGCGTTCCTTGAGTGCCATACCGACGCCGGCGAGCGTGCCCCCGGTGCCGACCGCGCAGATGAAGCCGTCGACCTTGCCGCCGGTCTGCTCCCAGATCTCGGGTCCCGTCGTCTCGTAGTGGCCCTGGCGGTTGGCGATGTTGTCGAACTGGTTGGCCCAGATCGCGCCGTGCGGTTCGCTCTTCGCCAGCTCCTCGGCGAGCCGGCCCGAGACCTTCACGTAGTTGTCGGGGTTGCTGTACGGCACCGCAGGCACCTCGCGCAGGTCGGCGCCGGCGAGCCGCAGCATGTCCTTCTTCTCCTGCGACTGGGTGTCCGGGATGACGATCACCGTGCGGTAGCCGAGCGCGTTGCCGACCAGCGCGAGGCCGATGCCGGTATTGCCGGCGGTGCCCTCCACGATGACGCCGCCGCGCGACAGCAGGCCCTTCTTCTCGGCATCCCGGACGATCGCGAGGGCGGCGCGGTCCTTTACCGATCCGCCGGGATTGAGGAACTCGGCCTTGCCGAGGATCTCGCAGCCGGTCGCCTCTGAGGCGGCGCGCAGGCGGATGAGCGGCGTGTTGCCGATGGCGTCGACGAAACCGTCGCGGATGGTCATGCAACTATCCCGGGGCGCTGGGAATGGGAACGTCGGCAGACCGTAGCGACATTGGGCGCGCCCGATCAAGCCGGCGCGCCGGCGGCCCATGCGTCGCGTACGCGCTCGCGGTTCATGGCGAACCACTGCAGCGCCACCACGCCGGCCGCGTTGACCATGCGTCCGTCGCCCGCCATGGCGACCGCATCGGCGGCGTCGAGCACCTGCACGCGGATATCCTCGGCTTCGTCGTCCAGGCCGTGGATGCCGCCAGCGGCGGTGGAATCGACCTCGCCGCAGAACAGGACGACCGACTCCGACGTGCCGCCCGGCGAGACGAGGTAACGGGTGATCGGCAACAGCCGGCCGATCTGCAGGCCGGTTTCCTCCTTCGTCTCCCTGCGTGCCACGTGCTCCGGGCTTTCGCCGTCGTCGATGATCCCCGCGACGATCTCGTTCAGCCACGGCTCCCAGCCTGCGGCATAGGCGCCGACGCGGAACTGCTCGATCAGCACCACGCGGTCGCGCACGGCGTCGTACGGCAGAACGCCCACGGTGTGGCCGCGCTCGAACAGCTCCCGCGTCACCTCCGGCGTCCAGCCGCCTGCGAAACTTTCGTGGCACAGACGATAGCGGTCGATGCGAAAATAGCCGTCGTATACCGTTTCCTTCGAGATCACCCTGACCCGGTCGCGCATCTCTGCCCCTCGTTCCGGCGTTGTCGGTCTGAGATAGCAAGCGGATGCCATGGCGCCAACCGGGCGAAAGGAAGGAGCACAGGATGGCAGACAAGCCTCACCTCGAGACGGCGTTGCGTGCCGTCGTCGTCGATGAGACCGGCAAGGGGGACTTCCAGCAGCTCGTCACCATCGGTCATCACCGGCTGCTTGCCGACGAGCCGGCCAGCATGGGCGGCGGCGGCACCGGGCCGACGCCCTACGACCTGCTGCTGGCGTCGCTGGGTACCTGCACCGCGATGACCATCCGCATGTATGCGCGGCTCAAGGAGATTCCGCTGGAGGGCGTGCGCGTCACCCTGCGTCACGACAGGGTCCATGCCGAGGACTGCGCGGATTGCGAGACGCGCGAGGGCCGGGTCGACCGGCTGACTCGCCGCATCACGCTGACAGGTCCCGAGTTGACCGGCGAGCAACGCAAGCGGATGTTGGAGATCGCCGACAAGTGCCCGGTGCATCGAACACTGACATCCGACATCATCATCGTCACCGAGGAGGACGTGCCATGAGCCTGACCGTCGCCGTGCTGTACGGGTCCGTTCGTCGCGACCGGCAGGGTATCCGCGCGGCCCGCTTCATGGAACGCAGTCTCGCCGGGCGGGGCCACACCGTGACGCTGGTCGACGCGCTGGAGGTGGGGTTGCCGCTGCTCGACCGCATGTACAAGGAATATCCGACCGGCGAGGCGCCGGAGCCGATGGAGCGGCTGGCCGAGCTGTATCGCGGCTGCGACGGCTTCGTCATCGTCTCCGGCGAGTACAACCACGGCATCCCGCCGGCACTGAAGAACCTGCTCGACCATTTCCTCGAGGAGTACTTCTTCCGGCCCTCGGCCATCGTCTGCTACTCCGCCGGCCCGTGGGGCGGCGTGCGGGCGGCGATGCAGCTCCGCATGACGCTGGCGGAACTCGGCATGCAGAGCATCCCGGCGCTGCTGCCGGTGCCGAAGGTTCAGGACGCATTCGCCGAGGACGGTACGCCGACCGGCGACGGGTGGGACCGCCGCACCGACCGCTTCCTCGATGAGTTCGAGTGGTATGCCCGTGCGCTGAAGGCGGCGCGGGTGGAGGGAACGCCCTATTAGCTCCAGAAGCGCCCTGAGGCCCCGACCGCAACGGTGAACAAGCCAAGCCACAGGTTGGCCAGCACGATCACGCGGATGCGGTCGAGGTGCTTCGCCGCGGTCTCGGTCTCGCCGGCGTCGACGGCACGCTTGAACTTCAGCCACGGGGCGTGGAACAGCCCGACGAACAGCAGCACCATGATCAGCCCGGTCAGGTGCATGATGTGGACATGCAGTCCGGCGCCGCCGAAGCCGCCCATGCTGACGAACAGCATGGCGTAGCCGGTGGCAAGCAACACGATCACCTGCATCCAGACCCAGGGGAAAAAGCGGGCGAACACGCCGCGCCACAGCTTCTGGCGCTCCGGTCCTGCGAGCGCGCCGGCGGCCGGACGCAGGCAGACGTAAGCGAAGAACATACCGCCGACCCAGATGACGGCGGCGAGGGCGTGCAGGCCCGTGGCGAGGGCGTCGAAGGTTCCGTATTCCATGCGGCGGAGTGTAACGCCTCAGGCCGTCACGCGCATGACTTCATCGGCCAGCGCGCGGATCTCTTCCGCGGCTCTTGTGCGCGGATCGGATTCGACGACACCGCGGCCTTCGATCAGCGAGGCCGCGTAGGCGACGCGGTTGCCGAGCGAGGTCCGCGCGACCTCGAGGTTGTCGCCCGCGAGTTGGCCGCGCACCGCATCGGCGAGGCGGCCGCGCGGCGGCATGCGGTTGAGCACCAGCAGCACCGGCTTCTTCTCACCGGCGGCCAGTTCCACCGTGGCGCGGGTGGCCCAAAGGTCGACCGGCGACGGCTGCACCGGCACCAGCGTCAGGTCGCCGGCGCGGATCGCCGCCTTGGCGTCGGTCTCGGCGTGTGGCGGGCTGTCGATCAACACGATGTCGTAGCTGCGGCGCAGCCGGTCGAGCTCGCTGGAAATCCGCCAGCCCGAAACCTCGCGCAGCAGCAGGCTTTCGTCTTCGACACCGACCGACTCGCGGCGCAGCTCGTACCAGTGGGTGAGGCTGCGTTGCGGGTCGATATCGAGGAGGGCGACCGACTTGCCGGTGCGCAGGTACGTCACCGCGAGCTGGGCTGCGACGGTGGTTTTCCCGGCGCCGCCTTTCTGCTGGGCGATGGTCACTACGGTTGCCGCCATGACGGCAGTCTAGGCACCGTGTGTGCGGCGCACAATCCGCATTCGTGCCGCTCAGCGGAAATTGCGCTGGGGAAACTTCACCCGGTCGGCGGGGGCGACCGGCGGGACGAGAGCCGGCTGCCGGCTGCCGATGGTGCGGCCGTGCGGGAATTCGTCCGCGTCTTCCCCCGGTGCGCTCGCCGGTCGCCGCTGGCTGCGCCGTGCCGGGATCGGGTTCTTCAGTTCGTCGGCGCGGAAAACGGCGGTCTGCAGGCTGTCGATCTCCGACAGATCGCCGAGCAGATGGGACAGGTCGAACAGCTTCTCCGTCACGACATGGATGACGATGCCTTCCTTCTGCAGCCTGCCGGTGGCGCCGAGCAGGCGCGCGCCCAGCACCACCGGCCGGTAGGCCTCGAAGGTCTTCGGCCACACCACCAGGTTGGCGACGCCGGTCTCGTCCTCGATGGTGGCGAAGATGACGCCGCTTGCGCTGCCCGGCCGCTGACGCACCAGCACCAGCCCGGCGACGGTCAGGCGCGTGCCGTCGGGCAGGTCCTTCAGTTGCGCGGCGGTCGTCGCCCGCCACGGCGCCAGCCGCTCGCGCAGCAGGGCGACGGGGTGGGTGCGCAGGCTGAGGCGCAGCATCGAGTAGTCCTCGACCACCTGCTCGCCCTCGGCGATCCGCGGCAGCCGGACCGCCAGCTCGGCGCCATGTTCCTCGCCGGCGGCGGCGAACAGCGGCAGCGGCCCTTCGCCGAGCGCGCG
>JBBDQX010000071.1:0-8763 GCA_040905765.1 Acetobacterales bacterium | reverse complement strand
TGGCGAACAGCGCGAAGTTGCGCGGGTCGCGGCCGCGCTCGGTCGAGACGCCGCGCAGCGCGCGCATCATGTTGGCGTTGGCGATGCGGTGGATGCCCCAGGCGCAGGCCGTCGCGTCGAGGCCGAGCTTCTCGCCCAGCGCCTCGATCGCCGCCTTCGCCTTGCCGGCGTTGACTTTCAGGTCACCGCCGACCAGTGAGCCGGGATTGATGTAGCCGAGGAACAGGTTGGCGTCCGTCACCGTCGGCTCGGTGCCGCCGTTGTCGTAACACACCGGCCCAGGCACGGCGCCGGCGCTGTGCGGGCCGACCTTCATCCCGCCGCCCGGGTCCTGCCAGGCGACCGAGCCGCCGCCGGCGCCCACTTCCGCGATGTCGATGGTCGGGAACTGCACGATGTAGCCGGCGCCCTGCACCATGCGCTGGCCGGCCTGCATGCCGCCGACCTCGATCTCCGGCGTCAGGTCGTAGTCGCCGTCCTCGATCAGCGACGCCTTCGCCGTGGTGCCGCCCATGTCGAGCACCATCAGGTCGTTGACGCCGATGCGCGCGCCGAGCCGCTGCGCGCCGACGACGCCGGCGGCCGGGCCCGACTCGATGATGAACACCGGGCTCTCGGATGCCTTGTCCGCCGACAGCACGCCGCCGGAGGACTGCATGATCATCACCGGCACGTTGACGCCGAGATCCTGCATCCGCCCCTTCAGCGATTGCACGTAGCGCTCCACCACCGGGCGGATGTAGGCGTTCACCACCGTCGTCGAGGTGCGCTCGTATTCCTGGATCTGCGGCACGATCTCGCAGGACGCCGTCACGGCGACACCCTTCGCCGCCTTGCGCGCCGCGGCGGCGGCCTTCTTCTCGTGCTCCGGGTTGACGTAGGAGTTGAGGAAGCAGATCGCGATCGCGTCGACGCCATCGGCGATCAGTTCCTCGACCGCCTTCGTCACCGCCGCCTCGTCCAGCGGCTCGACCACCGAGCCGTCTGCGCCGATGCGCTCGGTGACGCCCTTGCGCAGCCGCCGCTCGACCAGCGGCGTCGGCTTCACGAACGACATATCGTACAGCTTCGGCAGGCGGAAGCGGCCGATCTCCAGCACGTCGCGAAAGCCGTCGGTGGTGATCAGGCCGACCTTGACGCCCTTGCGTTCGATGATGGCGTTGGTCGCCACCGTGGTGCCGTGCGAGAACTCCTTCACGTCCTTCGCGTCGACGCCGATCTCGGCCAGCAGGTCGCGCGTGCCCTCCTGGATGGCCCGGGCGTAGTCGTCGGGGGTCGAGAGAATCTTCTTGCTGTGCACCGCACCCGTGGGGTCCAGCAACACGATGTCCGTGAAGGTGCCGCCGATGTCGGCACCCAGTCGGTAATGCATGGCCTGTTCCTCTGGCGGCGCGGCGGCCGCCCTGCTTGTATGTCGCGGAAGTAGTCCGGAAGGTCGTCCGGACGATAGGCAGGCACGGCTTCCGGGGTCAACGGGGCAGCTGCCGGAAGCAGGGCGGCGGGGAGAGGAAACGATGGACGTCTACGGTCAACTGGGGGTCCGGCGCATCATCAACGCCAAGGGACCGTCGACGCGGGTCAGCGGCAACATCATGGACGCGCGCGTCGCCGAAGCGATGGTCGCCGCGTCGCGGGAATGCGTCGACATGACGGCGCTGCAGGCGCGCGCGGCGGAGGTCATCGCCGAAGTGACCGGCGCCGAATCCGGCATCGTCACCTCGGGTGCGGCGGCCGGGCTGCTGCTCGGCACCGCCGCCTGCCTGACCGGACTCGACCCGTCGCGCATGAACCGGCTGCCCGATACCGCCGGCATGGCGGACGAGGTCGTAATGGCCCGCTCGCAGCGCAACCAGTACGACCACGCCATCCGCGCCACCGGCGCCCGGCTGGTCGAGGTGGGCCTGCCGGACCGGCTCGCCGGCCCCGGCGTGCGCGACGCGGAGCCATGGGAGTACGCCGCCGCCGTCACCGACCGCACGGCGGCGATCTTCTACCTCGCCCACCGCGCCTCCCGCCCGGCGCTGGAGGATGTGGCGCGCGTCGCCCGCGACGCCGGCGTGCCGCTGATCGTCGATGCCGCCAGCCAGGTGCCGCCGCGCGAGAACCTGCGCAACTTCATCGCGACCGGTGCCGACCTCGTGGTGTTCAGCGGCGGCAAGGCGATCGGCGGCCCGCAGGCATCGGGCATCCTGTGCGGCCGCCGCGACCTGGTCGCCGCGGCGGCGCTGCAGATGCTCGACATGGACATCCCGTTCGAGCACTGGCACCCGCCCGCCGGCTTCATCGACAGGAACAGCATCCCCGGCCTGCCGCACCACGGCATCGGCCGCGGCTGCAAGGCCGGCAAGGAGGAGATCGTCGGCCTGCTCACCGCGCTCCGCCTGTTCGCGTCGGACGAGGGCGACGCGCGGCTGGCGCGCTGGCGGCAGATGGCGGCGGAGCTGCTCGACGCCCTCGACGGCCTGCCCGGCGCCGAGCTGGCGCTGGAGGAGGACGGCTACCGCCCCGGCATCGCCGGGGTGCGCATCGCCTTCCCCCGCCCGGCGACGGCGGTCGACATGGCCACGGCGCTGCTCGCCGGCGATCCGGCGGTGCACTGCGATTCCTCCCGCGACACCGAAGGCGTGCTGCGGCTCTCGCCGGTGTGCATGAAGCCCGACGACATCCCCCTGCTCGCAGACAGGATCCGCGCCGCGCTCGGCTGACGGTTGTCTGTCCCCGGTCGGGTCCCCAGATTGAGGCGGACGATTGTCTTCGTCCACCTGTTCACGACCGGCCCGTTCACTACCGGAAGGACCCGCCCATGACCCCAGCGATCGACGCCCGCCTCCGCGCCGCGGCACTGGCGCTGCTGGTCGCCCTCTCGCCCGCCGCCGGCGCGCTCGCCCAGGATGCGCCGCATGCCGCCCCGCAGGGTCAGGGCGCGCTGCCGCAGGACAGGCCCGGCCAGTCGCCTCAGCAGACGCGGCGCCGTGTACTGACCGAGGAGAAGCTGGTGGCCTTCGCCGTCGCCGCCCGCAAGGTACGGGTCGTCCGCGAGGCCTGGGAGGCGAAGATCGAGAAGGCGGAAAGCAAGGAAGCCGCCGACGCCTTGAAGGAGGAGGCGAACAAGGAGTTCGCCAGGGTCGTCACGGAGGCGCCGGGCATCACCGTCCCCGAATACCTCGGCATCGTCGAGGCGGCGGAGGACAACCCGGAACTCGGCAAGAAAATCAACGAGGTGATTCAGGCGACGCAGGCCCCCTGAAGCCGGCGGCAGGTCATTTCCCGCCGCCGCCGGACTTCGCGCCCGCAATCGCCCGGCGGATTTCCTGCCCCAGCGCATGCGGCCCGTACGGTTTCGCGAGATGCGGTAACGCCCGGAAGCGGTCGGGCATGTCCGACAGCGTATAGCCGCTGATCAGGATCGCCGGCTTCCCGCGGTCCATCAGTTCGTCGGCCAGCGGGTAGACCTTCTCGCCGCGGAGGTTCACGTCGAGGATGGCGAGGTCGAACGTCTGGACGCGCGCAGCCTCGATGGCGGTCGCGAGCGTCGGGTACGGCCCCAGCACTTCGCAGCCGTGCGCGCGCAGATCCTCTTCGAGCTGGAGCCCTACCAGAAACTCGTCTTCGACGACCAGGACGCGCGCGACCATCGCATTCCCTGCTCCCGACGGGTTCCGACAGCTTACCAGAAAGGTTGGCGGGCCGTCTCCCCGTCAATCGGGTCCGGCCGCGCTCCGCTCGAGGGGAATGGCGATGTCGCAACGGAACCCCGAGGGCGCGAAGTCGAGCACGACGTCGCCGCCGAGTTCGACCTGAAGGGCACGCTCCAGCAGCAGCCGGCCGAAGCCGCTGCGGTCGGGGCTCTCCACCTCGGGTCCGCCGCTCTCGCGCCAGTGGATCGATACGCTGTCCGCCTGCCGGTCGGCCTCCCAGCGCACCTCCAGCATGCCCGTCTCGGCGGACAGCGAGCCGTACTTGGCGGCATTGGTCGCCAGCTCGTGGATAATCATCCCGAGCGTCAGCGCGCAGCGGGCGCCCAGCGGCAGCGGCGGCCCCGAAATATGCACGTTCCGCCCCTCGTCGCGCAGATACGGCGTCAGTTCGTCCTGCAGGATGTCCTCCAGGAACGCCCCCGACCAGTTGCTCTCGGCCAGCCGCGTGTGGGTCTGCGCCAGCGCCCTGATGCGCGAGTTGAACGACGCCAGCGCCTCCTCCATGTCGTCCCTGCGGGCGAACGACTGCTGGGCGACGGAGATGACAGTGGCCAGCGTGTTCTTCACGCGATGGTTCAGTTCCGCGACCAGCAGGGCGCGCTGCTCCTCCGCATGCTTGCGCTCGGTGATGTCGATGAATGCGGCCACCGCCCCCCGCGGACGGCCGTCGTGGTCCGGCAGCGGCCGCGCGTTGCCCAGCAGGTAGCGCGACGTTCCGTCGTCGAAGCGGATCTCGTGCTCGAAGTCGCTGATCTCCTCGCCGCCCGCCGCCCGCTGCACCGGCAGTTCGTCGGGCCGGAGCACGCGGCCATCGACCAGGACCCGGTAGTGGGAGGGCCGCTCACCGCCTTCGGCCGACAGCGAGAAGTTGGATTTCCCGGTCAGCCGGAGGTAGTCGACCGCGGCGTAGTTCCCCTTCACCACCCGGCACTCCGGGTCCTCCGCGACGAGCATGACCGCCGGAATCGCGTCCATGATCGTCTGCAGCTCGGCGGCGTGGGCGCGCTCCCTGGCCTCGCTTTCGCGCAGCTCCCGCACCGCCGCCCGGCGCGCTTCCTCGGCCTGCAGTCGCTCGATGCTGAAGCCGAGCTGGCGCGCGATCGTCACCGCGAGTTGCACCTCCCCCTCGGTGAAGTCGCGGGGCCGATCGTAGCAGGCCATGAACTTGCCGATCAGCCTGCCCTCGGCGACGAGGGGAATGAACGCCAGCGCCGCGATCCCTTCGGAGTCGATCTTGTCCCTGAGGGGACCGTCGATGTCCGCATCGGCGATGTCGCCGACGCAGATCGGCTGGGCGTCGACAATGTCGGCTATCCAGGGCGAATGACCGGCCGCCGCCGCGCGGTACCCGTCCGACAGTCCGCGCCAGGCCACGAACTGCATGCCGCCCGACCCGTCGAGCCGCAGGATCGAGGCGCGGTCGCAACGCAGCGCGCCGAGGATCGCGTCCAGCGCGGCCTCGTACACCTCCTCCTCCGCGCGGGCGCGCAACAGGCTGTCGGTCAAGCGGTAGATCGCCCCCTGCTCCTCGACGCGCGCCTCCAGTTCCCGCTCGGCGCGCTTCTGCTCGGTGGCGTCCTCGAAGCAGTTGACCGCGCCGATGATCCGCCCGCGCCTGTCCTTCAGCGGGGCGATGTGGACCACCACGATCAGGCGCGTCCCGTTGGGATGCTCGATGACCACGTGCTCCCCGCGGCACGCCGTGCCCGTTCGCAGCGCCTCCGCCATCGGTGTCCGGGCATGCGGTATGGGGTTCCCGTCGAGGTCGTGCAGCCGGAACGAGCCGCAGAACCGCTCGTCGTTGTCGCGCAGCCCCGGCGCCCGCCCCCACAGTTCCGTCGCGCGCCTGTTGTACCCGAGAATGGTTCCGTCCGCCCCGCAGACGTACAGTCCGGCCGGCACGACCTCCAGGACATCCGGGTCGATACCCAGCAGTGCCGCGGCCCCTGAGGGAGCCGCGATGGCGGAGCGATATTCGCTGTTCATTTGCGCCCTTGGCGGCGGAAGAGGGCGCGAATGTACCTCAGGCGGGGAGGGCCGCAAAGGGCGGACGCCCGCAACGGACAGCTTGCCTCCGGGCGGAGGGACGGTCGCTCAGTAGGAGACGGTGAAGATCAGGATCAGGGCCGCGATCAGCGCGATCGCGCCGAGGCCGAGCATCCTGAACATCATGGGATTCATCGCCGGTCCATCCCTTGCGTCGTCCCCTTCAGGCACCCGGGCGCCGCGCGGGCGCCCCGCTCGTCAACCGACGTGGAAGCTCTCGCCGCAGCCGCAGCGCCCGCTCTCGTTGGGGTTCCTGAAGGTGAACCCGGACTCGAGCTTGTCGGAGACGTAGTCCATCTCGGTGCCGATCAGGAACATCGTCGCCTTGGCCTCGATCAGTACCTTCACGCCCTTGTCCTCCACGACCAGGTCGTGGGGCTTCACCTCGTCGGCATATTCCATGGTGTAGGACATGCCGGAGCAGCCCTTGGTCGAGACGCCGATGCGCAGCCCGACCATGCCCGGCCGCCCTTCCATGATCTTTTTCAGGCGGGCGGCGGCGGCCTCCGTCACCGTCATCGGCGGCGGAACGTCGCGGGGGCGGGTCTGTCCCTGAGTCGTCGTGGTGGCGGTGGTATCGGTCATCGCTCGTAACCCGTTGCGTGTCTCGTGGATATGGGGACTACAGCATCCCCAGTTCAAGCTTCGCCGCGTCGGTCATCAGGCCGGGATGCCACGGCGGGTCCCAGACGATGTCGACCTGCACGTCGCGCACGTTCTCGACGCCGGCGATCGCCGCCTCCACCCAGCCCGGCATCTCGCCGGCGACCGGACAGCCCGGCGCGGTCAGCGTCATGTCGACCTCGACCGACCCGTCCTCCATGATCTCGCAGCGGTAGATCAGGCCGAGCTCGTAGATGTTCACCGGGATTTCCGGGTCGTGCACGGTCTTCAGCGCCGCGACGAGGTCCTCCTCGACGGGCAGTGGCGCGCGCTTCGCGGTATCGACGGCGGAATCGTTCATGGCCCTACTCCGTGGTCGTACTGTCTTCGCCGGCCATCGCGGCCTTCATGGTGTGCCAGGGCAGCGTCGCGCATTTCACCCGCATCGGATACTCGCGCACGCCCGACAGCACCTCCAGCTTGCCGGCGACCTCCTCCAGCACCTTCTCGTCCACCGGCTCGGCGCCGGCGTCGTCCTCCGGCGGCCTCCCGGTCGCCATCTCGTGCAGCCGGCGGAACAGCGCCAGCGCCTCGGCCCGGGTGCGGCCCTTCACCATCTCGGTCATCAGCGACGCCGAGGCGGTGGAGATGGCGCAGCCGTGCCCCTCGAACGAGGTGCCGTCGACCACGCCGTCATCGTCGATGTGCAGGTAGACAGTCAGCCGGTCGCCGCACATCGGATTGTCGCCCTCGGCGCTGCGGTTGGCGTTCTCCAGCTTGCCGAAGTTCCGCGGGTTGCGGCCGTGGTCGATGATGACCTCCTGGTAGAGGTCGCGCATGTCGCTCGCGCCGGTCATCCGAAGATCTCCTGCACCGCGCCGATGGCATCGACCAGGGCGTCGACCTCCTCGCGCGTGTTGTAGAGCCCGAACGAGGCGCGCGTCGTCGCCTTCAGGCCGTAGAAGTCCATCAGCGGCTCTGCGCAATGGTGCCCGGCGCGCACCGCCACCCCCTTGTCGTCGAGGATGGTGCCGATGTCGTGCGGATGAGCGCCCTCCATGGTGAACGACAGGATGCTGCCGCGCGGCTCGCCCTGGCCGTGCATAGTCAGGCTGTTGACGCCGCGCAGCTTCTCCATCGCGTAGTCGAGCAGGTCGCGCTCGTGCCAGGCGATCCAGTCGAAGCCCACCGCGTTGACGTAGTCGATGGCGGCGCCGAGGCCGATGCCCTGGATGATCGCCGGCGTGCCGGCCTCGAAGCGGTGCGGGATGTTCTTGTAGCGGGTCTTCTCGATAGACACGCGCGCGATCATCTCGCCGCCGCCCTGGTAGGGCGGCATCTGCGACAGCAGCTCGCCGCGGCCCCACAGCACGCCGATGCCGGTCGGGCCGTACAGCTTGTGGCCGGAGAAGACGTAGAAGTCGCAGCCCAGAGCCTGCACGTCGACCGGCATGTGCGGCACCGCCTGGCAGCCGTCGATCAGCACGTGTGCGCCGACCTGCTTCGCCATCGCCACGATCTCGTCGACCGGCTGGATGGTGCCGAGCGCGTTCGACATGTGCGTGATCGCGACCAGCTTCGTCTTCGGCCCGATCATCCGCTTCATCGAGTCGAGGTCAATCATGCCGTCCGGCGTCGCCGTCGCCGCCTTGAGCACGATGCCGCGCTCGTCGCGCAGCATCTGCCACGGCACGATGTTGCTGTGATGCTCCAGCACCGAGATCACCACCTCGTCGCCCGGCTCCATGAAGGCGCGGCCGTAGCTGTGGGCAACCAGGTTGATCGCCTCGGTGGCGCCGCGCACGAAGACGATCTCGTCGACGTCGGGCGCGTTCAGGAACGCCCGCACCTTGGCGCGCGACTCCTCGAACTTCTGCGTCGCCACCTGGCTCAGGTAGTGCACGCCGCGGTGGATGTTGGCGTAGCCGTGTTCGTAGACGTCGCGCTCGGCATCGAACACCTGCCGCGGCTTCTGCGCCGAGGCGGCATTGTCGAGGAACACCAGAGGCTTGCCGTGGACCGTCTCCGACAGGATCGGGAAGTCCGCCCGGATGCGCGCCAGGTCCCGCCCCGTGGCGGCTGCGGAAACGTCGTTCATGCCGCCTCCTGCTTGCGCTTCAGCCGCTCCAGCCAGCGCTCCACCGCCGCCCGGTAGGGCGCGCGCAGCGCCTCGACGTCCACCTCGTCGATCGCCTCGGCGAGGAACGACGCGATCAGCAGGCGCCGCGCATCGACCTCGGGCACGCCGCGGCTCTGCAGGTAGAACAGCGACTCGGCGTCGAGGTCGCCGACGGTCGCGCCGTGGCTGCACTTGACGTCGTCGGCGTAGATCTCGAGCTCGGGCTTGCTGTCGACCTCGGCCTCGGGCGACAGCAGCAGCGCGCGGTTCATCTGGTAGCCATCGGTCTTTTGCGCC
>JBBDQX010000070.1:0-8818 GCA_040905765.1 Acetobacterales bacterium | reverse complement strand
CAAAGGGAGTCCCGACGCCTTGCCGGTGTATCCCCCTGCGCCGCAAGGCAACTCGGTAGGGTGAAGTGCGCCCGGTCGGCCCCCCAGACGGGGCGCTCGCTTTTCCGGCCCCCGGCGACTAAACTCCGGCTTCTCCTGCCTACAGTTCCCGCCCCGAACACGGATTCCAAGATGGTCGAGTACGTCATCAAGCCGCCGGAGACGCCGGCGCTGCCCGTCGCCGGTACCGGTCAGATGTTTCCGGTGCGGCGCATCTACTGCGTCGGCCGCAATTACGCCGAGCATGCCCGCGAAATGGGGCATGATCCGGACCGCGAACCGCCATTCTTCTTCGCCAAGCCGGCCGATGCGGCGCCGCATGACGGGCAGGTGCCGTTTCCGGCCGCCACCGCCGACCTGCACCACGAGGTCGAGATGGTGGTCGCCATCGGCAAGGGCGGCAGCGACATCGCCGTCGGCGACGCGCTCAACCACATCTACGGCTACTCCGTCGGCATCGACTTCACCCGGCGCGACCTGCAGGCCGAGGCCAAGAAGATGGCGAGGCCGTGGGCGACCGCGAAGGGCTTCGACCACAGCGGTCCGTGCGGCGCGATCCGCCCGGCGAGCGAGATCGGCCATCCCGACAGCGGCCGCATCTGGCTGAAGGTGAACGGCGAGACGCGCCAGGAAAGCGACCTGACCGACCTGATCTGGAAAACCCCCGAGGTGGTGTCGCACCTGTCGGGGCTGTTCCGGCTGGAGCCCGGCGACCTGATCATGACCGGCACGCCTTCGGGCGTCGCGCAGGTGGTGCGCGGCGACAAGCTTGAATGCGGCGTCGACGGCATCGGCACGCTGACGGTGAAGCTCGTCTGACACCGTGGCGGCCCGCCCGGCATTGCGGATCGCGACCTGGAACATCAACTCGGTGCGCCGGCGGGTGACGCTGCTGGCGGCGCTCGCCGAGGAGGGCGCGCCGGACGTCGTTTGCCTGCAGGAAACCAAGGTCATCGACGACCTGTTCCCCCGCGAGGCAGCGGCTGCCGCCGGCTATCCCTACATCGCACTGAACGGGATGAAGAACTACAACGGCGTCGCGATCCTCTCGCGGGTGCCGTTCCGGACCATCGAGAACATGGAGTGGTGCGCCCGCCGCGACGCCCGCCACGTCGCGGTGGAGATCGATGGCGGCGGAACGATGGGGACGTTCGAACTGCACAATTTCTACGTTCCCGCCGGCGGCGACGAGCCGGACCCGGAGATCAACGTCAAGTTCGCCCACAAGCTGCAATTCCTGACCGAGATCGCCAACTGGTTCACCGCGCGCAAGCGTCCGGAGAACCGCTTCGTCATGGCCGGCGACCTCAACGTCGCCCCGCTCGAGACCGACGTCTGGTCGCACACCGCACTGCTGAAGGTGGTCAGCCATACGCCGGTCGAGGTCGAGCACATGGACAGGCTGGCGCGCTCGCACGACTGGGTCGACGCGGTGCGCCACTTCATCCCGCCGGAGCAGAAGCTTTACAGCTGGTGGAGCTACCGGGCCCGGGACTGGTCGGAGTCCAATCGCGGCCGCAGGCTCGACCATTTGTGGGTGACCCCGGCGATGAAGGGCGCGCTGGCCGGCGCCTCTGTGCTGCGCGACGCCCGCGACTGGCCGGCGCCGTCCGACCACGTCCCGGTGATGATCGACCTGAAGGGCTGAGGCGCCTCAGGGCACCAGCCGGTAGCCGCCGGGCTCGGTGACCAGCAGCCGGGCGTTCGACGGGTCCGTCTCGATTTTCTGGCGCAGCCGGTAGACGTGGGTCTCCAGCGTGTGGGTGGTGACGCCGGCGTTGTAGCCCCAGACCTCGTTCAGCAGCACCTCGCGCGATACCGGCTTTGCGCCGGAGCGCAGCAGGAACTTGAGGATCGCCGCCTCCTTCTCGGTGAGGCGGATCTTGCGGCCGTTGTCGCGTTCCAGCAGCAGCTTCGACGCCGGCTGGAAGCTGTATGGACCGATGCTGAACACCGCGTCCTCGCTCTGCTCATGCTGGCGCAGATGGGCGCGGATGCGGGCCAGCAGCACGCCGAGGCGGAACGGCTTGGCGATGTAGTCGTTCGCGCCCGCGTCGAGGCCGAGGATGGTGTCGGCGTCGGTGTCGGAGGCGGTGAGCATGACGATCGGCGACTTGACGCCGTTGCGGCGCAACAGCCGGCACAGCTCGCGCCCGTCCATGTCGGGCAGGCCGACGTCGAGCAGGATGACGTCGAAGTATTCCTCCTGCGCCGCCCCCAGCCCCTCCGACGCCGTGGCGGCCTCGCGGGTGGAGAATTCCTCGTGCAGGTGGAGTTGCTCGCTCAGCGACTCGCGCAGGGCGTCGTCGTCGTCGACGATCAGGACGCGTCGTTCGGTGGTCGTGCTCAACTTTCGCGTCTCCCCCGCAGTCGGCGCTTTCGGCCGATGATAGCATGCCGCCCCGCCGCATCGTACCGCCCGCGGCATCCTTGCCTTTCCGGCGCGGGCCGCATAAGTGCTTGCTGTTCCACTGCCGGCGGCGCGCCGGCCCATGCGAAAGCGCGCGATGCGATGAGCCTCCCCGGACAGGACAGCAGCGGCGACCGGTTTCCGGCCGCGCCCGGCCGCGACCTGCTGCGGACCGTCGACCTGGCGCTGGCCGACCTGCGCCGCGGCGGCGTGGTGGTGGTCGATGGCGGCCCCGGCCGGGCGGCGCTGGCGCTGGCGGCGGAGACGGCGACCGGGGATGCGCTGCGGCGGCTGCGCGAGACCGCGCCCGGCGACGCCGGCGTCGTCATGCCGCGACCGCGCGCCGCCGCGCTGGGACTGGCGCCGGAGGGACTGGGCCCGGTGATCCTGGCGCCGCAAGCGCCGCTGACGGCGGGGACGCTGCGGGCGCTCGCGGACCCGGCGGCGCACGGCCCGGTGGACCCCGCGCACTGGACGGTGCTGACCGCCACCGGCTCCGAAAGCGCCGAGGGAACGGCGATGGATCTCGCCAAGCTGGCCCGGCTGATGCCGGTGGTCGTCGTCGTCGGTCTGGATACAGATGTCGCGCCGGACGCGGCGGAATGGGCCGCGGCGCGCGGCCTGCGCTGGGTACGCTCGGCGCAGGTGCAGGACTACGCGGAGGCGGCTGCGCGCACGCTACACCCCGTCGCCGAGGCGAAGGTGCCGCTGGCCGATGCGCCCGATGCGCGGGTCATCGCCTTCCGCCCGGGCGGCGGCGAGGTGGAGCACCTGGCCATCGTCGTCGGCACGCTGCCCGAGGGCGAGCCGCCGCTGGTGCGGCTGCACTCGGAGTGCTTCACCGGCGACGTGCTGGCATCGCTGCGCTGCGATTGCGGCGAACAGCTTCGCGGCGCGCTGCGGATCATGTCGGAGGCCGGCGGCGGCATTCTCGTGTACCTGGCGCAGGAAGGGCGGGGCATCGGGCTGGTCAACAAGCTGCGCGCCTATGCGCTGCAGGACGAGGGTGTGGACACCTTCGACGCCAACGAACTGCTCGGCTTCGGCCCCGACGACCGGCTATACCTGCCGGCCGCCGAGATCCTGCGCCACCTCGGCGTCGATGCCGTCCGGCTGCTGAGCAACAACCCCGAGAAGGCCGAGGCGCTGGCCGAATGCGGCATCGAGGTGGTGGACCGGGTACCGCACGCCTTTCCGGCGAACGGCCACAACGACTTCTACCTGATGACCAAGGCGCGCCGGCAGGGCCACCGCATCGGCTGACCGCCCGGCAGCCCCTGCCGCCGGGGGCAGAACTTGCCCGGCCGGATCTGCCCTGCCGATCTTCAACTCGTTGAAATCGCGTGCGACCGGACTGGCATCCGGCGTGCATCGTCGATGCCGGAGGAGTTGCTGTGAGCATGTTCGACGCATTGATGGATGCCGACTTCGGATCGGCGCGCGCCCCCCGGACGGGCGCGCCCGGCGCGGCGGCAGCCCGCACCGGCGGGAAGTCCGGC
Organism: Acetobacterales bacterium; assembly: GCA_040905765.1. Classification (GTDB taxonomy): domain Bacteria; phylum Pseudomonadota; class Alphaproteobacteria; order JBBDQX01; family JBBDQX01; genus JBBDQX01. The sequence continues at coordinate 4,870 of JBBDQX010000070.1, read as the reverse complement.
GGCGGGGACGAGTCCGGTTCGCTGGGCTTCCTCGACTTGCTCGACGTGGTCAACCCGCTGCAGCACATCCCCGGGGTCTCGACCCTGTATCGCGAGATCACCGGCGACGAGATCAAGGCCCCGGCCCGCGTGCTCGGCGGGGCGATCTATCTAGGCCCCATCGGATTCATCGCTTCCGCCTTCAACGCCGCGCTGGAGGCGGTGAGCGGACGCGACATCGGCGAGACCGTGCTCGCCGTCTTCAGGCCCGAGGAAGGCAACGCGAAGCCGGAGGTCCGGGTCGCCGCCAGCGGCGGCACGGACTCTCCGGCCGGCGCGGCGGGAGCCGTTTCGGCACCTTCCCCCTCGCTGGCCCTCGCGGCCTCCGCGCCCGCGCCGGTGTCCGCAGGAACCCGGCAGCCGGCGCTGTTCCTCGCCGCGGCGCGCGGCGTCGAGCCGGCGCCCGACGCACCCGTGCCGCAGGCCCAACCCCCCGCGCCGCAGGCCGAGCCGCAGGTCCCCCCGCAGGGGACGCTGTTCGACAGGCTGGCGCGGCAGGGTCGCGTGCTGCCGCCGTCCACGGAGATGGTCGCCACGCGGTCGACGACCCCGCCGGCCGAAGCCCGACCCGGGCCCGGCGACAGCGCGCCGGCCGACGGCTTCTACGGCAAGATGATGGACGGGCTGCGCAAGTACCAGCAGCTGCACGAGCAGCGCCAGGCCGAGGACCAGGCCGCCACCGGCCTGCGTCTCGACAGTAGCCTCTGATCCCGCCCCCGGCTTTGCCGCGGCGCGGCCCGTCGCTATAACCGGCCCATGCCACCGCTCCGCGACATCCTCGTCTGGCCGACCGCGCAGAGCGCAGGGCTGTGCCTCCGCGACGGACGCACGCTGCGCTGCGCGCTCGGCCGCGGCGGGGCGCGCGCGGACAAGCGCGAGGGCGACGGCGCGACGCCGCTCGGTCGGCTGCCGCTGCGCCGCGTGCTCTATCGTGCCGACCGCGTGCCGCAGCCGGATACCGGCCTGCCGCTCGAGCCGCTCTCGCCCGCCGACGGCTGGTGCGACGAGGCCGGCCACCGCGACTACAACCGTCCGGTCCGCCTGCCGCACGATGCGCGCTGCGAGGAGATGTGGCGGACCGATGCCCTGTACGACATCGTCGCGGTGCTCGGCTGGAACGACGATCCGGTGGAGCGCGGCCGCGGCAGCGCCATCTTCATGCACGTCGCGCGGCCGGACTACGCGCCGACCGAGGGCTGCATCGCGCTGGCGCCGGCCGACCTGCGCCGGCTGCTGGCAGGCGCCACGACCGGGATGGCGGTGACGGTGCTCGACGCGCCGCCGCCGGACCGGCGCTAGGCCGCCGGCTTGTCGCGCACGCCGAAGATCGCCGAGCCGACCCGCACATGGGTCGCGCCCTGTTCGACCGCGATCTCGTAGTCGGCGCTCATGCCCATGCTGAGGACCTTCAGCCCGTTGCGCCGCGCGATCTCGCGCAGCAGGGCGAAGTGCGGCGAGGGCTCGTCCTCTGCCGGCGGGATGCACATCAGCCCGGTCACCGGCAGCCCGAACTCCTCGCGGCACTGCCGGACGAAGGCATCGGCTTCCGCCGGCATGACGCCGGCCTTCTGCGGCTCGGCGCCGGTGTTGACCTGCACCAGGCAGTCCGGCCGGCGGCCTTCACGTTCCATCGCCTCGGCCAGCGCGCGGGCCAGCTTCGGCCGGTCGACGCTCTCGATGACGTCGAACAGGGCCACCGCGTCTCGCGCCTTGTTCGACTGCAACGCGCCGATCAGGTGCAGCTCGATGTCCGGAAAGTCCTGCCGCAGCGCCGGCCACTTGCCGGCCGCTTCCTGCACCCGGTTCTCGCCGAACACACGGTGGCCGGACTCGAGCGCCGGGCGGATGTGGCCGGCATCGAAGGTCTTGCCGACCGCGACCAGAGTCACCGACTCCGCGGCGCGGCCGGCGCGGGCGGCGGCCTCGGCGACATGCGCCCTTACCTCCGCGAGGTTCGCGGCGACGTCGGCGGTCATCGGGAGTAGCAGGGACGGCTGGGCATGACGCGCCAGACCCTAGCAGAGGCGGTGCGCCGCCTCCAGCGCCCGCAGGTGCCGGGGCTTCCGCGGCTGCTGATGATGACCGACGAACGCCGGCTGCCCGATCCGCTGCCGGCGGCGCGGCGGCTGCCGCCGGGCAGCGGTATCGTGCTGCGCCATTACGGCGATCCGCGCCGGGCGGCGATCGGTGCGGCGCTGGCGCGGCTGTGCCGGCAGCGCGGGCTGGTCCTGCTGGTCGGCGACGACATCGCGCTGGCGACCGCGCTACGGGCGGAGGGAATCCATCTGCCGGAGCGGCGGCTGCTCGAGATGGCGCGGCGTGGCGAGACCCTGCGCCGGCTGCACACGCGGCCCGGCGGCGGCCGGCGGCTGGTGACGGTAGCGGCGCATTCGCCCGCAACGCTGCGCACCGCTTGCCGGATGGGCGCCGACGCGGTGCTGCTCGGCCCGGTGTTCGCCACTGCCAGCCATCCGGGCGCGCGCGGCATCGGCGCCGCGACGTTCACGCGCTGGACGCGGCAGTCGCCGCTGCCGGTCTACGCCCTCGGCGGCATCGACGCCGGCCGCCTGCTGACGCTTGCCGGCAGCGGCGCCTGCGGGGCCGCGGCGATCGGCGCGCTGGCCGGTTCCGGACACTGACATCCGCGACGTTCGGACATAAACTGCGGCCGGCACGCCGAAACCAGCCGGAGTGAGCGAGAGTGACCAGCAAGAAACCCGACGGACGGGGCGCACCGCCGCCGTGGGCGAGGCCGCGGCCCGCGTCGCCGGTGAGCGACGCACTGCTGTCCTACGGGCTGGGCGGGGCGCGACCGGCGGCGAAGGTGGAGCGCAGCGAGCCGCAGCTCTTCGCCGAGGCGCAGCAGTGCACCGATGCCGGCGACCTGGACCGCGCCGAGACGCTGCTCGACGACCTGCTGGCGCGCCGGCCCGGCCATCCGCTGACACTGCACGAGCTGGGCCGCGTCGCCAACCGCCGCGGCGACGCCGCACGCGCCGCGGAACTGATCCGCCAGGCGATCGAGGCGGCGCCGGACATCGCGCCGTTCCACGTCAACCTCGGCAACGCCCTGCAGCGGCTGGAACGCTACGACGAGTCCATCGCCGCCTTTCGCCGCGCCGCCGAGTTACAGCCGGACTTCCCCGAGGCGCACCACAACCTCGGTCTGGCGCTATCCGCCACGGGACGGCACGAGGAGGCGGCCGAAGCCATCGGCCGCGCCGTGGCCATCCGTCCCGACTACGCGCGCGGGCTGAACGCGCTGGCCGCGGCGCAGCGCGACGCGGGCCGCGATGCCGAAGCCATCGAGACCCTGCACCGGCTGCGCCGGATCGATCCGGAGGACGTCGCCGCGGCGGGCGCACTGCTGGACCTGCGGCCGGCGAGCGCCGGCGATCCCGGCATCGACCTGCTGGAACGGGCGGCGGCCGATGCCGGACGGCCGCTCGAGGACCGCCGCCGCGCCTTCTTTGCCCTGGCGCGTGCGTACGACGACCTCGGCGAGTTCGACCGCGCCTTCGCCGCCGCATGCAACGGCCACGCGCTGGTGTCCGCGTCGGGCGGCGGCGGATTCGACGTCGCGCGGTTCCGGCTGTTCGTCGACCGCACGATCGAACTGCTGGACCAGGACTTCCTCGCCGCGCGGACGGCCGCCGGTGCGCCGTCCGCGGCGCCCGTGTTCGTCGTCGGCACGCCGGCGGCGGGGGCCGACGCCGTAGGCCGTGCGATCGCCGCGCATCCGTCGGCGGCCGGCGGCGGGGAGCCGGCGTGGCTCGAGACGGTACGGCACCGGATCGAGGCGGAGCTCGGCGCGCCGTTCCCGGACTGCGCCGCCGCGCTGACCCCCGCGGGGGCACGGACCCATGGCGAGGACTATCTGACGCGCATGGCCGCGACGGGGGGGGAGGCGGAGCGCGTCGTCGACGCGGCGCCGCTCAACTTCCAGCTGCTCGGACTGGTGGCCCTGCTGCTGCCGGGTGCCCGCGTCGTCCACTGCATCCGCGACCCGCGCGAAACCTGCCTCTCCTGCTTCATGACGGATGCCGCGGGCCGCTGGCGCTTCGCCGCCGACCTCGACCTGCTCGCCGGCTTCCAGAAGGAGTACGAGCGGCTGATGGAGCACTGGCGCGGGGCGCTGCCGGTCGAGATGATGGAGGTGTTCCACGACGACCTCCAGCGCGACGCCGCCGGCGAGATGAAGGCGCTGGTCGACTTCATCGGGCTGCCGTGGGACGAGGCCTGCACCCCGCCCGCGCCGAGGCGCGACTTCGACTGGCGCAATTACGACCGGCATCTCGGCCCGGTGCTGACCGCCTTCGGACGCGACTGAACGATGAACGCGCCGGCGCTGCTGGAGCGGGCGCTGACGCGGCTGCGTGCCGGCGACGCGGCGGGCGCCGCGAGCCTGGCGCGGGAGTCGGCCGCATCGGCGCCGGACTCGGCGGCGGCCTGGCACCTGCTCGGCTACGCCTTGCTGGTGTCGGGCGGCCACGGCGAGGCGCTGGCGGCACTGGAGCGCGCCGCCGCCATCGACCCCGGCCGCCCCGACCTCGACCGCCACCTCGCCGACGCGCTGCAGGAGTGCGGCCGGCTGGAGGAGGCGGTGGCCCGGTACCGCCAGGCGCTCGCACGAATGCCGGACGCCGCCGATATCCGCTTCAACCTGGCGCGCGCGCAGGCCGGCCTCGGCGACCACGCCGGCGCGGAAGCGGGCTACCGTGCCGTGCTGGAAACGAACCCGCGCGACGCGGGCGCCCTGACCGGGCTCGCCGGCGCCTGCCTGGCGCAGGAACGGGCAGCGGAGTCGCTGGCCGCGGCGGAGGCGGCGCTG
>JBBDQX010000069.1:0-8937 GCA_040905765.1 Acetobacterales bacterium | reverse complement strand
GCGGCCGCCTCGCGCTCGCGTACCGCGACCATCGAGCCGTCCTTGTCCGGCGCGAAGGTGCGCTTGCGGCGCACCTCGACCTTTACCGCCTTGGAGCGTCCGTGGCTGAAGCTCTGGCGCACCTGACCCGTCTCGACGGTCTTCTGCAACTCGAGCTTGCCGGGCGTCGACAGCGTCAGCTTCTTCTTCGGATTATTTTCCGTCGTTTCGCTCATGAGGCCTCTGCCATTATCACCTAAGCACCGGAACCGCAATGCGGCCCCTGTCTGAATCCTTCGAGCCGTCGACCCTCGGCGACGATGCGGTCGGCCAACCGGCCGCGCGCAACCGCCACATGCACCGCGCGCTCCCTCCCGACCACCTGCGCCAGTTCGGCCGTGCGCAGCGCGACCACCAGCGGCACGTCGCCGATCAGGATGCGGACACGCTCGCGCGTGCCTTCCGACCCGTCCGTCGCCTGCAGCACCACACCGGCGGTATTGCGGGTCAGCCATTCCGACACACGCGCTGCGCCAAAGGTAAGCGCACCGGCCGAACGCGCCATGCCGAGCAGGTCGGCACAGTGCCGGGCGAGCAACGCCTCGACCGTCCCGACCAGATCGGCCGGCACCGTCACGGACTGGCGTGCCGCGCGGGCAAAGGCGTTCTTCGCCACCGCCTTCGACAGCACGTCGCCGCGGGCCGAAACCCACAAGCCGCGGCCGGGCAGCCGTTCGGTGAGGTCGGGGACGACCGTACCGGACGGATCGACGACAAAGCGGATCAGGCCGCCCTTCGGCGACGGATTACGCGTGACGATACAGCGGCGCAGCGGCGCCCGCGCCGGCCCGCCACCTTCCACGGTCCGGCCGTCTTCCGGCGTTTCGCTACCGCCTCCGTCGATCACGCGCAGCATCCGCTCCCCTTCAGCCGTTGGCCTCGTCGCCGGGCGCCGTCTCGGCGGCGGTCTCGTCCCCGGCTGCCGGCTCTTCCCCGGTTGCCGGCTCGTCGTCGAACCAGTGGGCACGCGCCTCCATGATGATGCGGTTGGCGGTGTCCATGTTCATGCCCTGCGATGCGTCGCCGAGCAGCTCGATCAGCTCGTCGCTGGCGAGGTCCGCGAGATCGTCGCGGGTGCGGACTTCGTTCTCGCCGAGACGGATGATCATCGTCGGCGTGAGCCCGTTGACCGCGACGAGGTCCTCGGCGATGCCCAGTTCCTTGCGGCGCTCGGCCAGCTCGGCCTCCTGCTGACTGAGGAATGTGCGGGCGCGTTCCTGGAGCTCCTCGGCGACGGCTTCCTCGAAGCCTTCGATCTGGGCCAGTTCGTCGACCGGCACATAGGCCACCTCCTCGACGGAGGAGAAGCCCTCGGTGACCAGCAGGTGGGCGATGACGTCATCGACGTTCAGCGCCTCGGCGAACGTCTGCGAGCGGTCCTTGAACTCCTCGACGCGGCGTTCGGACTCGTCGGCTTCCGTGAGGATATCGATGTCCCAGCCGGTGAGTTGCGAGGCGAGACGCACGTTCTGGCCGCGCCGCCCGATCGCAAGGCTGAGCTGGTCGTCGGGCACCACCACCTCGATGCGGCGCGCCTCCTCGTCGAGCACCACCTTGGTGACCTCGGCCGGGGCGAGCCCGTTGACGATGAAGGTCGCGGGATCGGGAGACCACTGGATGATGTCGATCTTCTCACCCTGCAGTTCGCCGACCACGGCCTGCACGCGCGAGCCGCGCATGCCGACGCAGGCGCCGACCGGATCGATGCTGCTGTCGTTCGACAGCACGGCGATCTTGGCCCGGCTGCCCGGATCGCGGGCGACCGACTTGATCTCGATGATGCCGTCGTAGATTTCCGGCACCTCCTGGGCGAACAGCTTCGCCATGTAGTCGTTGCGGGTGCGCGACAGGAAGATCTGCGGCCCGCGCGGCTCCTCCCGCACGTCATAGATATAGGCGCGGATGCGGTCGCCGGTCTGGTAGGACTCCCGCGGGATCATCTCGTCGCGTCGCAGCAGCGCCTCGGCGCGGCCGAGGTCGACGATCAGGTTGCCGTACTCGAGCCGCTTGACGATGCCGTTGACGATCTCGCCGATGCGGTCCTTGTACTCGATATACTGGCGGCGGCGCTCCGCCTCGCGCACCTTCTGGACGATCACCTGTTTGGCGGTCTGCGCCGAGATGCGGCCGAAGTCGATCGGCGGCAGATCCTCCACCAGGAACTCGCCGGCCTCGGCATCCGCCTTCTTGCGGCGCGCCTGCTCCACGGTGAGCTGGGAGTGTTCGTCCTCGACCTCCTCGACGACCTCGAGATAGCGCGCGAGATGAATGTCGCCGGTCTTCGGATCGATGCGGGCACGGATGTCATGCTCCGCCCCGTACTTAGCGCGGCCGGCCTTCTGGATCGCCTGCTCCATGGCCTCCAGCACCTCCAGCCGGTCGATGTTCTTGTCGCGCGCCACGGCGTCGGCGACCTGCAGCAGTTCCGGCCGGTTCATGGTTGCGGTATCGGTGTCCATCGATCCTGACTTCCTTCACACCCCGATGATGTCTCTGCCCGGTCGCGCCGACGCCAACAGGCGTCAGTTCCGACCGGATGCGATCAGTTCGTCCGTCAGCACCAGCTTGGCCTTGCGAACGTCGGCCAAGGGCAAACGGACCTCGTTGCCCTCGACCACGATGCGGATCCGGTCGCCGTCGCGCCCGAGCAACTGGCCCTGGAAGCGCCGGCGTCCGTCGACCGGCGACTCCAGCTCTAGCCGCGCCTCGAACCCGGCGAAACGGTCGTAGTCGTGCGGGCGGGTCAGCGGCCGGTCGATGCCAGGTGAACTCACCTCCAGCGAATAGGCGCCGTCGAGCGGGTCGTCGACGTCGAGCAGCGTGGACGTCGTGCGGCTGACGGAAGCGCAATCGTCCACCGTCATCGCCGCGCCGTCCTGCCGCTCCACCATCACCTGCAACACCGGTCGCTGCTTGCCCGAGACCATCACCCGGACGATGTGGTAGCCGAGCGCCTCGACCGCCTCCGTGATGATCTCCTCGATCCGCTGCTCGATCCGCGTCATGTGCCCCGCGGCGGCCCGTCGAGCGAACCGCCGTCGCCAAACAAAAAGGTGGGCCAGTGGCCCACCCCGTCCCAACTCAGGTACTGGATGACCGGAACTGCGATATCTACAGTTCCGATGGCTCGAATATGAGCGACAATACCCGGTCGTTCAAGGCTTTTGGTCGTCGCGCGGGCGACGGAGCCAGCGCAGGTAGGTGCAGACGGCCCCGCGCGCGGCGGCCTTTTCCTCATAGCGCGTCGGCGGCCAGTCCGCCGGCCGCCGCTTCCAGTCCTCGGCGCCGGCCGCCGTCCAGACGAAGCCGTCGGTCGCCGCGAGGTGCATCAGGATCCACCTGAGATAGCCGACATGGTCGGTGGCGATGCGCAGTTCGCCGCCGTCGGCCAGCACGCGCGCCAGCTCCGCCAGCCCCTCGGCGGACAGCAGCCGGCGGAAATGATGGCGGCGTTTCGGCCACGGGTCGGGAAACAGCACGAACAGCCGGTCGACCGACGCCTCAGGCAGGCGCGGCAGGAGGAGCCGAACATCCTCCGCCCAGATCCGGACGTTGCCGAGCGACTCGTCCTGGACATGGCGCAGCAGGCTGGCCACGCCATTGAGATAGGGTTCGCAGCCGATGATGCCTGCCTCGGGATGGGCGGCCGCCTGGGCGGCAAGATGCTCGCCCGCGCCGAAGCCGATTTCCATCCACACCGCTTCACGCGGGGGGTCGAACAGGCTGTGCGGGTCGACGGGCGCGTCGCCCCGCGGCAGGCCAATCGCCAGCCGCGGCAGCAACGCGTCCATCAGGCCCTGGCGGGCCGGCCGCAGCCGATGGCCGCGCCGGCGCCCGTAAAAACGGGCGTCTTCCCCGTCCTCGGGCCGGAGCCGGGCCATCCGGCCGCTACGCCGCGCGGAGGCGCTGACCTAGTTGAAGGCCGCCCGCAGTTCGTCTGCGAGGTCGGTCTTCTCCCAGGAGAAACCGCCGTCGGCCTCCGGCTCGCGGCCGAAATGGCCGTAGGCCGCGGTGCGTGCGTAGATCGGCTTGTTCAGCTCCAGCCGGGTGCGCAGGCCGCGCGGCGAGAGATCCACCATCTCGCGCAGCACCTTCTCCAGCTTCGCCTGGTCCACCTTGCCGGTGCCGTGCAGGTCGACGTAGACCGACAGCGGCTGCGCGACGCCGATGGCGTAGGCGACCTGGATGGTGCAAGCCTCGGCGAGGCCTGCGGCCACGACGTTCTTCGCCACCCAGCGGGTGCCGTAGGCGGCCGAGCGATCGACCTTCGACGGGTCCTTGCCCGAGAATGCGCCACCGCCATGGCGCGCCGAGCCGCCGTAGGTGTCGACGATGATCTTGCGGCCGGTGAGGCCGCAGTCGCTGTCCGGCCCGCCGATGACGAACCGGCCGGTCGGATTGACGTAGAACAGGTCTTCCGGGCACATCCAGCCGTCGGGCAGCACCTGCTCGACGATCGGGCGCACCAGCTCGCGGACCTGCTTCTGGGTCAGCGCCTCGTCGTGCTGGGTGGAAACGACCACCGAGCGGGCGCGGACCGGCTTGCCGCCCTCGTACTCCAGCGTGACCTGGCTCTTGGAGTCGGGCTGGATGCCCTTCAGGCGGCCGGCCTTACGCTCGATCGCCATGTGGCGCAGGATCTCGTGGCTGTAGTGGATCGGCGCCGGCATCAGCATCGGCGTCTCGGTGCAGGCGTAGCCGAACATCAGGCCCTGGTCGCCGGCGCCCTCGTCCTTGGCCTCTTCCTCCCTGGAGTCGACGCCCATCGCGATGTCGGTCGACTGCTGGTGGACGTAGACCTGAACGTCGGCCTTCTCCCAGTGGAAGTTGTCCTGCTCGTAGCCGATCTCGCGGACGGCCTCGCGGGCCTTCTGCTCCATCAGCTTGTGATCGACCCTGTCGGGCCCGCGCACCTCACCGGCGATGATGATGCGGTTGGTCGTGACCAGCGTCTCGACGCCGGTGCGGGACATCGGGTCGGCCTCGAGGAAGGCGTCGACGATGGTGTCGGAAATCCGGTCGGACACCTTGTCGGGATGACCCTCGCTGACGGACTCGCTGGTAAACAGATACTTGTCGGACACGTTTGTACCCCTCGCTGGATTCCTGTCTGACCAAAAAAATTGGTCGGCGAAGCGCCCCGGGCGCGCCGAAAAGGTCCGCTCTCTATATTTGAAGGCGGGCAAGCGGCGAAGCGCCATGTGGCGGAAAGCGCGGGAGATTTGGCAGGGTTTCCGCGGCCGGTCAACCCCGGGGCTTCGGCCAAAGACCCGCAACCGGCGGTAAGCCCTTTATTCTTCTACGCTTTCCGCGCTCGACAGCGTCTTCAGGAGATCGAACATCCGCCGCCGGATGCGGCCGTCGCGAATGCGATAATAGGCTCGAACCAGCTCGAGCGTCTCCCGCCGCTTCATCGGATCATCCGAGAACGGTTCCGCGCTTTCGGCGAGACCCGGCGCGTGGGCGACGCTTTCGTCCGGCATGTCCTCGAAGAAGAACGAGACCGGAACACCCAGCACCTTGCTCATCTCGAACAGGCGGCTGGCGCCGATTCGGTTGGCCCCGCGCTCATACTTCTGGATTTGCTGGAAAGTGAGCCCGAGCGCCTCGCCGAGCTTCTCCTGGCTCATGCCCAGGAGGTTGCGGCGGAGGCGAACCCGGCTGCCGACATGGATATCGATCGGGTTGGGCTTGCCGGAGGAATACCGGCGCCCTGGCTTGAGGTCGTTCATCTATCAGGACCTGAGATGTGAAGCCTGTTCATCGGCGGCCAGCCGCTCGATAATCTTTTGCTGATTGCCTGCCAGCGCCGCTTTCGGGCGGGTCCGGAAGGGCCGGGAATATGCGTGAACATACATACCTATGCAACTGTTTCACGTGCCGTCTCAACCATCGGACGATACGCCCTGAAGCCGCCGCACAATCATCGTTATCGCCGTCCCCAGCAGCAGCATGACAAGGGTTACGGCGTTACCCCAACGTGCGAACGGCGTCAGTTGTTCCAGTGCTGCGGGCAAGGATTCATCCAGTACGCCGGTACGGCCGATGCCGAGCCTTGCAACCGTGCGTCCATAGGCGTCGACAACCGCCGATATACCGGTGTTCGCCGCACGGACCAGCGGGAGGCCCTCCTCGACGGCTCGCAGGCGCGCCGAGGCGAAATGCTGGTAAGGACCCGCGCTGTCCCCGAACCATGCGTCATTGGTGACGTTGAGCAGCCAGCGCGGGCGCGGCCCCTCCCGCGCCACCACGTCGCCCGGGAAGATCACCTCGTAGCAGATGAGCGGGCTGAACGGCGGCAGTCCCGGCACGGTCAGCGTGCGCAGGCCCGGCCCCGCAGTGAAGTCGCCCCGGCCATGGGCGATCCGTTCCACCGGCAGCATGCCGCGCAACGGCACGTATTCCCCGAACGGGACGAGGTGCGCCTTGTCGTAGACCGCGACGACATCGCCGTTCTCGGCGATGGCCACCAGGCTGTTCCAGGCACGGAACCCGGGCTCGCGCCGCACGCGCGGGACGCCGGTGATCACGGCGCCACCGGACGGCGCCGCCGCGGCGACCTGGGCCCGACGCAGCGGATCGGTATCGAGAAAGAACGGAACCGCCGTCTCCGGCCAGATCACGTGCGTCGGTGGCGGGAGGCCGCCGGGAGGCGGCACGACGCTCATTTCGAGATACGCCCGCAGGTGCGCGAGACGGCGATCAGGATCCCACTTGTGGGCCTGGGCGACGTTGCCCTGGACGATGCGGAGCCGCACGCCCTCGGCCACGGCATCCCCGGCTTTGGCATCCCCGGCCGCGGCGAGCCGGGCAGCGCCGCCCGCCCACAGCGCGAGGGGCAACAGCACGGCGGCGCACAGGGCACCCCACCGCACCGGGCGCCGGCGGTCGGCGAACAGCGCCGGCGTCCCGGCCCAGAGCAGCGTAAGCATGCCGAGGCCATAGGCCCCGGTCGCGGCCGCCGCCTGCATCGGCGCATCGAAGGCGGTCCATACCGTCGCCATCAGGTTCCACGGAAAGCCGGTCAGGATCCAGCCGCGCAGCCATTCCATCGCGGTCCACGCGACCGCCAGGGCCAGCGGCCCGCCGAGCGAGCCGGCGGGTGCGAGGGCCACGGCCCCCCACGCGGCGGCACCGGCGAACAGCCCGAGCCCGGCGGCAAGCAGGGGAACGGCCAGGGGCACCAGCCACCAGAACCGCTCGGCTTCGACCAGCAGCGAGAATGTGATCCAGTACAGCCCGGCGAGGAAGAAGCCGACACCGAAGCACCAGCCGGTCGCGAACGCCGGCCGCCATCCCCGGTCCGCGCCGAGCAGCCACAGCAGCAGCGGGACGGTCGCCAACAGTACCGGGATCGCATGCACGGGCGGCATCGCCGCGGCGGACACCGCTCCCGCCGCGAAGGCGAGCAGCAACCGGTACGGGCGGGGCAGCATCGTCGCCCGCTCGCGCCAGCGGGCGAACAGCGGCATCGACGCATCGCGGGCGGGCGGCATCGTCAGCAGGAGCCGGTCAGGGCCGGGCGCCGTTCTCCCCGGCCTCGGAGTCGGGCGTGCGGCGCATGCTTTCCGGGATGCGCACCAGCAGGCGCCGGATGCGACGCGGGTCGGCGGACACCACCTCGAACTCCAGGCCGGAGGGATGGGCGATGCATTCGCCGCGCGACGGCACCCGCCCGGCGGTGCGAAACACGAGGCCGCCGAGGGTGTCGATATCCTCCTCGCCGTCCTCCTCGGTGAGGAAGGGGCCGATCATCTCGCCGACCTCCTCCAGCGGCGCGCGGGCGTCGGCGTCGAGATTCCCGTCGGCCCGCCGGGTCAGCATCGGCGCTTCGACCGTATCGTGCTCGTCGTGGATGTCGCCGACGATCTCCTCGACCACGTCCTCGATGGTCAGCAGCCCGTCGATGCCGCCGTGCTCGTCCACCACCAGCGCCATGTGCATGCGCTCCATGCGCATCTCGAGCAGCAGGTCCAGGATGGGCATCGACGGCGCGACGAACAGCGGCTTGCGCAGGATGTCGCGCAGGCGGAACCGTTCGGGGCCGCCGGCCGCCAGGACATCCTTGATATGGATCATGCCGATGACATCGTCGAGCGTGCCCCGGTAGACCGGCAGCCGGGAATGTGCCCTGCGAGACATCAGTTCGACGATCTCGTTCAGCGTGGCCGTTTCCTCCACCGCCACGATGTCGGCGCGCGGGACCATCACGTCCTCGACGGTCATCTCGCGCTGCTTGAGGATGTTCGAGAGCAGCTGGCGTTCGTGCGGATTGAGGGCGGCCATCGCCGCTTCGCCGCCGTCGATCAGTTCCGCCAGCGTCTGCGACTGGTTCTCCTGGCGCGGGCGCGTGCGGCCGAACAGCGCCCGCATCGCGTCCTCCATCCGGCCGCGAAGCGAGGCGGCGGGAATGCCTCCTGAATCCCCGTGCCCCCCCAGGGGGTCACGGGGGGTGGTACTGGAAGGTTCGTCGTTCATCGCTCTCATGGCTGTTCCGCGGCGACCGGCGCCTTCGCCGTCTCGGCCGCGTCCAATGCGGTCACGCCGAGACCGGCGAGCAGGCGGGCTTCCAGCGCCTCCATCCGCTCGGCCTCCGCATCCGTCTGGTGATCATAGCCCAGCAGGTGCAGCACGCCATGGACGACGAGATGCAGCAGGTGGTCGGTGACCGGCTTGCCCTCCTCGAGGGCCTCGCGCCGGGTCGTCTCCAGCGCGATCACGACCTCCCCCAGCATCCACGCCTCGCGCGCCGGATCGGGCTCGTCGATCGGGAAGGACAGCACGTTGGTGGGCTTGTCCTGTCCGCGATAGCCGCGGTTGAGTTCATGCAGCATGGCGTCGCCGGCCAGCACAACGGATACCTCGCCCCCGGGCGGCCACGGCGCGCCGCACGCAAGT
>JBBDQX010000068.1:0-8980 GCA_040905765.1 Acetobacterales bacterium | reverse complement strand
AGGCGCTGATGGACGGCATCGACGAGGACGCCGTCGACTTCCGCGATACCTACGACGGCGAGGAGCGCGAGCCGGTGGTGATGCCGGCGGCGTTCCCGAACCTGCTGGCCAACGGATCGCAGGGTATCGCCGTCGGCATGGCGACCAGCATCCCGCCGCACAATCTCGGCGAGCTGTGCAAGGCGCTGCTGCAGTTGATCAGGAAGCCCGACACACCCCTCGCCGGACTGCTGAAGTACGTCAAGGGGCCCGATTTCCCGACCGGCGGCGAACTGGTGGAATCGGCCGAGACGCTGCGCGAGGCCTATGCCGCCGGCCGCGGCTCGTTCCGGGTACGTGCGCGCTGGGTTGCGGAGGAACTGACGCGCGGCCAGTACCAGGTAGTGGTGACCGAGGTCCCCTTCCAGGTGCCGAAGGCCCGTCTGGTCGAGAGGATCGCCGACCTGATGCAGGCCAAGAAGCTGCCGCTGCTGGCCGACATCCGCGACGAGTCGACCGACGAGGTGCGCCTCGTGCTGGAGCCGCGCAGCCGTGCGGTCGAGCCCGAGGTGCTGATGGAATCGCTGTTCCGGCTGACCGATCTCGAAAGCCGCTTCAGCCTGAACATGAACGTGCTCGACGCCGACCACACGCCGCGCGTGATGGACCTGAAGGAGGTCCTGCAGGCGTTCCTCGACCATCGTCACACGGTGCTGGTGCGCCGTAGCGAGCACCGGCTGGGCAAGATCGAGCACCGGCTGGAGGTGCTGGACGGCTATCTCGTCGCCTACCTCAACCTCGACGAGGTGATCCGCATCATCCGCGAGGAGGACGACCCCAAGGCGGAGATGATGCGCCGCTTCGAGCTGACCGAGGTGCAGGCCGATGCGATCCTGAACATGCGGCTGCGTGCCCTGCGCAAGCTCGAGGAGTTCGAGATCCGCAAGGAGCACAAGGCGCTGAGCGACGAGCGCGGCGGGCTGAACAAGTTGCTGAAGGACCCGAACCTGCGCTGGGCGCGGATCGGGGAGGAGATCGCCGCGATAGACGAAAAGTTCGGCGGCAAGACCGAACTCGGCAGGCGCCGCACGCTGATCGGCGGCCCGCCGGCGGCCGTCGAGGTGCCGACCGACGTGATGGTCGAGCGCGAGCCGGTCACGGTGGTCTGCTCCGAGAAGGGCTGGATCCGCGCTGCCAAGGGGCACCTGGAGGATCCCGCCAGCCTGAAGTTCAAGGAGGGCGACCGGCCGCGCTTCCTGCTGCACGCGCAGACGACGGACAAGGTGCTGCTGTTCGCCACCAACGGCCGCTTCTACACGCTGTCCTGCGACCGGCTGCCCGGCGCCCGCGGGCATGGCGAGCCGGTGCGGCTGATGCTCGAACTGCCGAACGACGTGGATATCGTCACGCTGCGGGTGCTCAAGGCGGGCGAGAAGCTGCTGGTGGCGTCCAGCGGCGGGCGCGGCTTCCTCGTCGCCTGCGAGGAGGTGGTGGCGCAGACGCGCGGCGGTAAGCAGGTACTGAACCTCGGCGCCGGGGAGGAGGCGGCGGCCTGCGTGCCGGCGGACGGGGACACGGTCGCCGTCGTCGGCGACAACCGCAAGCTGCTGGTCTTCCCGCTGCCGGAAATGCCGGAGATGACGCGCGGCCGCGGCGTCAAGCTGCAGAGCTACCGCGACGGCGGCCTGGCCGACGTGCAGGTCTTCACGCTGGCGGAGGGGCTGAGCTGGAGGCTGGGCGACCGCACGCGGACGGAGACGGACATCGGCGACTGGGTCGGCAAGCGGGCGCAGTCTGGACGGCTGGCGCCGCGCGGCTTCCCGAAGTCTAACCGCTTCGGCTGAAGCGGTCCGGCAGGCCGAAGGCGGGCGGGTAGCGCACGCGGCGGCGCGGCCCGGCTAGGACGGCCGGAGCCAGCTCCAGCGCCATGAACGCCACCCCCGAGAAGGGTGCGTCGAGGCTGGCCGCCGTCAGGGCCGAGAATCCGAAACGCGTGTAAAAGGCCGGATCGCCAAGGACGACGATCGCGCCGACGGCGCGGGCGGCGCTGCTCCTGATACCCTCGCGGACCAGGGCGCTGCCGATCCCGCGGCGTTGCCATTCCGGCAGCACCGCCATCGGCGCCAGTGCGACGGCGGATGCCGATTCGAGGTCCGGCGCGAGGTCGAGGCGGGAAAACAGGATATGACCGACCACCTCATCGCCGGCGCAGGCGACGAGCGACAGGATCACGTCGCCCTCGGCGCGCAGCCGGCTGACCAGCGTCGCCTCGTCGGGCCGGCCGAAGGCAAGCCGGTTCACCGCGTCCGTAGCGGCGAAGTCGGCCGGGTCTTCCTCACGAACGACGGCAGCAATCGGTCGCACGCAATGCCTTTCCGGATAACTACCCGATTTGTGCGGGAGGAAAAGAGGGGCCGGACGGCGGCGGTCAGTCGCCGTCCGGCTCGCCGATCTCCTCCGGCAGCATCGCGCGCCAGCCGGCGCCGTCCAGCATCTCGAGAGGCCGGAAGCGCGCCTTGTAGGACATCTTGCTGGAATTGCGGATCCAGTAGCCGAGGTAGACGTAGGGCTGGTCCTCACTGCGCGCCTGGCCGATCAGCCACATCACCATGTAGCTGCCGAGGCTGCGGCGGGCCTGGGCGGGATCGAAAAAGCTGTAGACCGCCGACAGGCCGTCCTCGACCCGGTCGGTCAGGCAGGCGGCGAGCAGCACACCCCTGGCGTCCCGGAACTCGAACAGGACGGTGTCGATGGGCGTGTCCTCAACCATCGCGCGGTAGTCGTAGAAGCCCATCGTCGACATGTCGCCGTCGGCGTGGCGGGTCTTCTGGTAGCGCTCGAACAGCTCGTACTGCTCCAGCGTCGCGCGGGCCGGCGCCTCGCGGACCTGCACGTCGGCATTGACGCGGGCGATGCGGCGCAGGTTGCGGCCGGGTGCGAACCGGGCGGTGTCGACGCGCACGGGCACGCAAGCGTTGCAGCCCGGGCAGACCGGGCTGTAGGCGATGTTGTGGCTGCGGCGAAAGCCGGCCTGCGACAGCGTGTCGTGCAGCTCGGCAGCGTGCGGGCCGACCAGTTCGGTCACCAGCTTGCGCTCCATGCGGCCGCCCAGATAGGGGCAGGGCATCAGCGCGGTGGTGTAGAAATACTGGGGCCTGTCGACGGGCTTGTAGGTCATCGGTCGAATGCTGAACGCGCAAGCGGTAGGCGACGCGCGCCCCGCGGGCCAAGTGTAGCGGTTCCGGCGGCAGTGATCATCCTATGATCGCAATCTCGCCTGTTCATCTCGGCACCAGCCGCAGAACCTGGCCGACGACGGCCAGATCGTCCTCGCTGCCGGAGACTTCGACGAACCGACCGGACTCCCAGCGCGGCATCATGTCGTCGAAGCGGCCCGAGAACGGATTGCCCGACTGGCCCGCGGCGATCACGAAACGCGAGCGATCGAGGTCGGCAAGATCGAACACCGCCCGGAAGCCCGCGCCGTGCACATGCCGGTACGGCCGGTCCGGATCGCCAAGCCGGCTGGTTCCCCGCATCACCGTGTGATCGCTTCCAGACGTGGGCAGCCGGTTGCCGAACACAAGGTCGAGGCCGGGCACCAGACGGAACACCGGATGCGCGAAATGGGCGATGTGGGCGTTGCCCCACAGCCATCTGCGCGGGTCCTCGCCGAACCGTTCCGTAAGGCCGGCGACGGTGTCGTCCAGTGCGGCGAGCACGACGGAGGTGCAGTCCTCGACCGGTTCCGTGGCGACGTCGTCGCACCAGCCCCCGTCGTCCGTCAGAACATTCTCGACCAGGGCCGGGCGCATCGCCCAGAATCGGGGGAACACGTCACCGAGCTCGTCGGCGAAGAGGCGGCGGTTGAGGTGGCGCATCCACTCGACGTAGATCAGCGGCTCGGCGCGTCTGGAATCCATCTCGCCGTGCCAGTCGCGCAGCATCGCCACCGCCTGGCGCGCCAGCACGCCATCCGGCCTGACGGCCGTCAGCAGCGGCAGCAGGTCGCGGGCGGCAAGCGAGACGGTGTCGTATTGCAGTGCGATCATGTCATCGGGCGTGGCCGATTGCGCGGCGGCGAGGCGCGCGTCGATGCGGCGGGCGCGGTAGGCACCCGGCCACTCGCGCGACAGGAACACCGGGAAGTCCGGCGGCACCACGCGGTTGTTGGCGTTGTAGATGCGCCCCGACGACGGATTGTAGGCGCGCGGCAGCGACGAGTAGGGGGCGTAGCCGGTCCAGTCGTACTCCCCCGACCAGCCGGGCACGGGAGCGAAGCCGTCGCCGTTCCTGCGCAGCGGCACCTTGCCCGGCACGACGAAGCCGATGTTGCCCTCGACGTCGGCATAGAAGACGTTCTGTTGCGGCGCGTCGAACTGCGCCAGTGCCTCGAGGAAGCGGTTCCCGTCGCCCGCATGGGTACGGGCGCGTATCGCCGCCGGCGTCCGGTCGTCGGCGGCGAGGGCGGTGGAGGCGAGGGCGAGCACCGTCTCCTCCGATGCCCCGCCGACGACGTCGGAGATCACCGGGCCGTGGCGGGTGGCGCGCACGTCGAGGGTGACGGGCTCACCCCAGCGGACGCGAATCGTCTCGGTCCGGGTCTCGAACGCGCGTGGGCCATCCGGCGTCAGGTACCGGACGCCGTCGTCGGCTTCCAGCCGCTCGACGAACAGGTCCTGGGTGTCGCTGTGGGTGGTGGTAAAACCCCAGGCGATCCTTTCGTTGTGGCCGATCAGAACGAACGGCACGCCGGGCGCGGTGGCGCCGACGAGGCGGCGCTCGGGCGTAACGATGCGGGCGAGGTACCACAGCACCGGCGAGGTGAAGGCGAGGTGCGGGTCGTTGGCAAGCAGCGGCTTGCCGCTTGCCGTGTGCCGGCCGGCGAGGGCCCAGACGTTCGAGGCGTCGCCGTCCTTGCCCGGCGGCAGGGCAGCGAGCATCTGCCGTGTCATGCCGGCAGCGGATTGCCGGACCGGTATATTGAGCGGCCGCTCGTCGCCCTCCGGCGGCCAGAGCGCGTGAAGCTGCTCCGGCGACAGCCGCTCGCCCAGCGCGGCGCGCATCAGCTCGTCGCGCCAGTTGTTGCTGAGCTGCATGCCCATCATCCGGCCCCAGACCAGCGAGTCCGCAGGCCTCCAGGGCTCGGGCCCGTAGCCGAGCATGGCGAATTCCGGCGCAGCCCGCCAGCCGCGGCGCTCCAGCAACGCGTTGACGCCGGCGGCGTAGGCCTCCAGCGGTCCGCGCACCTCCGGGCCGAGCCGCTCGACGCTCTGCTCCGCCAGGCGGTAGAGGCCGAGGACGCGCATGAAGCGGTCGAACGAGAGAGCGTTGGAGCCGAGCACCTCGGACAGCCGCCCCGCCCCCAGGCGCCGCATGAAGTCCATCTGGAACATGCGATCCTGCGCATGGGCATAGCCGAGGGCGAAATAGCCGTCGGTCTCACTCTCGGCGAAGATGTGTGGCACGCCGTAGCCGTCGCGGACGATGCGGACGGGCTTGCCCAGACGCGCCACCGAGACAGTGCCGTTGACGTCCGGCAGCGCCAGCCAGGCAACCGCCGCGAACGCGCCGACCGCGAGCACGGTCAGCACGACGAGGCCGACGGCGAACCGCCTCAGCCAGCGCAGGGCCGGGCTCGGTCGCCGGGCGAAGATACGGCGGTCGTTATCCGGCAACGGCTAGGTCATGTTGAGGATGATGGTCTTCTTGTGCGTGAAGTGCTCAAGCATCGATTCCAGCGACGACTCCTTGCCGAGGCCGGACTGCTTCACGCCGCCGTAGGAGAGGTTCGGGCTGACCACGAGGTTCTGGTTGACCTGCACGAAGCCGGCCTCCAGCCGCCGGGTGGCGTCGAGCGCGGTCTTCAGGTCGCGGGTCCAGACCGTGGCGGCGAGTCCGTACACGCTGTCGTTGGCCTGGGCGATGACGTCCTCGTAGTCGCGCCACTTGATGACGCAGGTGACGGGGCCGAAGATCTCCTCGCGGCACAGCTTCGCGTCGTTGGTCATGCCGGTGAAGATGTGCGGCTGGACGAACAGGCCCTTGTCCAGCCCGCCGTCCTTCGGCATGGCGCTGCAGGCCAGCGCCGTGGCGCCCTTCGTCTTCCTGCCGGCTTCTATGTAGCCGTTCACCTTCTCGAACTGCTGCGGCGAGATGATCGCGCCGATGTCCGTCTTCTCGTCGAGCGGGTCGCCGATGACCATCGCGTCGACCTTCGCCTTCAGCTTCTCGACGAAGGCGTCGTGCACGTCCTCATGCACGAAGATGCGGCTGGCCGCGGTGCAGCTCTGGCCCTGGCGGGTGAAGCGCATGCCGGTGATGGCACCGCCGACCGCGCGGTCGATGTCGGCGTCGGCCATCACGATCATCGGGCTCTTGCCACCGAGCTCGAGCGTGACCGGGATCAGCTTCTCGGCGACCGCCTTGTTGATGATCTTGCCGGTCTCGACCGAACCGGTGAAGCTGACCTTGGCGACCTTCGGGTGTATCACCAGCGGGCCGCCGCACTCCGGCCCCATGCCGGAGAGGATGTTGAACGCGCCCGGCGGCAGCACCTGGCCAAGCACCTGGGCGACGCGCAGCACCGCGAGCGGCGCCTCCTCGGCGGACTTCACCACCACCGTGTTGCCGGCGACGAGGGCGGGGCCGATCTTCATCGCCATCAGCAGCAGCGGCACATTCCACGGGATGATCGCGCCAACCACGCCGAGCGGTTCGCGCACCGTCATGGTCAGCATGTCGGGGTTGTAGGGCACCGTTTCGCCCTTCAGCTCGGAGCCGAGGCCGCCGAAGAAGGTCAGCATGTCGGACATCACGCCGGCCTCGACACGGCTCTCGGTGCGGATCGCCTTGCCGGTCTCCAGCGCGATGAGCTGGGCGATCTCCTCGACATGCTCGTCGAGGCGGCGGGCGCATTCCTGCACCAGCGCGCCGCGCTTGCGCGCCGGCAGCTTCGCCCATTCCTTCTGTGCACGGGCGGCGGACTTGACGGCGCGGTCCACGTCAGCGGCGCTGCCCGCGGCGGCCTGCGCGATGACCTCGCCCTTCGCCGGATTGACGACGTCGAAGGTCGCGCCGTCGGCGGCCGGGACCAGCGCGTTGTCGATCCAGTGATATCCCGAGAGCTCTTTCGCCAATGCCCGCGGGTCGAGATTCGGCGTTAGAAAATTCTGTATATCCATCAGCGTACTCCGGGACGTTTCTAAGTCATTAGATCAATAATGAGCAGGCGGGCCTGCCCTTGCCGCCCGCCTGCGCGTAAGATATTAGATCAGCCGACGGAAATCCTTCCCCAAATGGCTCGGTACTGTAAACCCCCGGCCCTCAAGCCGGCCGGTTGGCGGGAATGCCGGGTCCGAGCAACGAGGACCAGGAACAATGGCGGGACCGCTGGAAGGGCTGCGGGTATTCGATCTGACGCGGGTGCTGGCCGGGCCATACTGCACGCAGATGCTGGGCGACCTCGGCGCGGACGTGGTGAAGATCGAGCGGCCGGGCGTGGGCGACGACACCCGCAACTTCGCGCCGCCCTACCTGCCGACCGACGCGGGCGAGGACTCCACCGAGAGCGCCTATTTCGCAGGCACGAACCGCAACAAACGGTCCATCACGCTCGACCTGACCAAGGAGGAGGGCCAGCAGGTCGCGCGGAAGCTGCTCGCCCACTGCGACATCCTGGTCGAGAACTTCAAGGTCGGCGCGCTGGCCAAGTACGGCCTCGGGTACAAGCAGCTCAAGGACGAGTTCCCGAACCTGATCTACACCTCGGTGACCGGCTTCGGGCAGACCGGCCCCTATGCGAAGCGGCCCGGCTACGACAGCCTGGTGCAGGCGATGGGCGGCATCATGAGCCTGACCGGCGATCCGGACGGCGAGCCGATGAAGGTCGGCGTGCCGATCGCCGACCTGATGGCCGGCATGTACGCCGCGGTGGCGACACTGGCGGCGGTGCGGCACATGGAGCGGACGGGCGAGGGGCAGTACGTCGATATCGGTATGCTCGACGTGCACGTCGCCTGGCTGGCCAACCAGGGCATGAACTACCTCGCCACCGGCGAGAACCAGCCGCGGCTCGGCAACCAGCACCCCAACATCGTGCCCTACCAGGTGATGCCGACGGCTGACGGGCACATCGTGCTGTCGGTCGGCAACGACGCCACATTCGAGCGGTTCTGCGAGCTGGCCGGCTGCAAGGAGTTGCTGGAGGACGAGCGCTTCCGCACCAACGCGGCGCGAGTGCGCAACCGGCAGGCGGTGACCGAGACGCTGAACGAGATCACCCGCCGGCAGCCCACGGCCTGGTGGCTGGAGGGACTGGAGAAGGCGAGCATCGGCTGCGGCCCGATCAACACGCTGGAGCAGGTGTTCAGCGACCCGCAGGTGCAAGCCCGCGAGATGCTGATCGAGATGGAACACCCGGCGACCGGCAAGCGCCCGGCGACGCTGATCGGCAGCCCGATGCGGATGTCGGGAACGCCGGTGAGCTACCGGCAGGCGCCGCCGACCCTCGGCCAGCACAGCGGTGACGTGCTGAAGCAGTTCCTCGAGCTGTCCGACGCCGATATCGCGGCGCTGAAGGAGAAGGGGGTCGTCTGACCCTCAGTCGCCGGTGGCGGCGAGCAGCTTCGCCACGTCGAGCGCGAAGTAGGTCAGCACGCCGTCGGCGCCGGCGCGCCTGAAGCACAGCAGGCTCTCGATCATCGCCTTCTCGCGGTCGAGCCAGCCGTTCTGCGCGGCGGCGCAGATCATCGCGTACTCGCCGCTGACCTGGTAGGCGAAGGTCGGGACGCCGAAGCGCTCCTTCACCCTGCGCACGATGTCGAGATAGGGCATGCCGGGCTTCACCATCACCATGTCGGCGCCCTCGGAAAGGTCCAGCGCGACCTCGCGCAGCGCCTCGTCGGTGTTGGCGGGGTCCATCTGGTAGGTGCGCTTGTCGCCCTGGCCGAGCGAGGAAGCGGAGCCGACGGCGTCGCGGAACGGGCCATAGAAGGCCGAG